>CAZZJF010000137.1:0-6600 GCA_964654325.1 uncultured Ferruginibacter sp. | reverse complement strand
TACGGTCATTAGCCAAACAGCAAGTGTTTGGGTTACGATTAACGACACCGCAGATCTTCCATATCGAAATACAGATGGTATGCTGGTTTCCAACGACGCCGTTTTTAATACATATATTCAGCAGTTACAAATTTTTTCTGCCGAACAGGCTCTTCCTGCTTCACGTAACGAGAATCTGCTAAAAGTATCTGAATTAACATGCCAGAGTACCATCAGCGAATTAAAGTCAACACTGGTCCAGTTTGTACCTGCTGTTCAAAATGTAGAAAATGCGACGGTTTACGACACGTTGCATACACCCAACGACTATCAAATTTTACCCGGAATAAATCAATATGCACTCAATGTTATCAATGCTCAACAGGCATGGGATTTAACCACGGGCGACACCAATGTAGTGATTGCAGTATGTGACATGGATTATTCAGCCAATCACTCCGAGCTGGTTGGTAAGTATATACATCTATATCAGGGCGGGTTAACACCTACCCATGGAAATGCAGTTTCAATTTTGGCGGCGGGCAATACAAATAATAATAATGGATTGAGTGCTATAGGTTATCATTGTAAGATGGGGCTTTACGGTATGAATTACAATGAAATGCTGATGGCCGCATATGCCGGGGCAAAAATTATCAGTTTGAGCTGGTCATCAGGATGCTTTTATAACCCTTATGAACAACAATGCATCAATGAAGCTTATAGTACCGGTGCTACCATTTTCGCTGCTGCAGGGAACGGGTCAACATGCGGAGGCGCCTGGAATTACGTGTATCCGGCTGCCTATAATAATGTATTTGCCGTTACGAGTATTGGCCAAAATGACAATCACATAGAGTATGGAAATGATACAACCGCCACGCATCAACATAATGACATGGTTGATTTGAGTGCTCCAGGATACGATGTAACTATTTCTCCCATTGAAGGGTGGTATATCAATTCCTCTGGAACGAGTTTCGCAACACCGTATGTTGCAGGCACTGCTGGTTTGATGTTAAGTGTAAACCCATGTTTAAGCCGAAAAGACATCGACTCTATCTTGCGTATTTCATCCGTTTACATTGATAATTTAAATCCCGCTTTTGCGGGTAAGTTAGGCGCTGGCCGACTAAATGCGTATAATGCTGTTCAACTGGCCGCCGGTTGGGCAACACAACCCATGGCTGTTACCACACAGCCAGGTAACGTAACTATCAACACCGGAGGAACTATTCAGTTATCCACAGCATCAACAAGCAGTTTTCCGGTATACCGCTGGCAACGCGACTCGCTGGGTGTTTTTGTGAATCTTATTAATAATAGCACGTACAGTGGTGTTTCCACGGCAACACTTACGATTACCAATATACCCAACACACTGAATAACCAAGCCTACCGTTGTGTTATGAGTTCCGGTCTATGTGAGGCTATTACAACACCGGCGATCCTCACTATTAATAACAATATTGTACTTCCGGACAGTGCAGAAGCCATTCAATTTCCAACACAAATTTGTTTAGGAGATACTATCCAATTTTTTACTGATACGGTCAATAATGCCACCGGTTATACATGGAATATATCCGGTAACAGTACCATTATTGCTGGCCAAAACACAACGTCTGTTCTTGTTTATATATCGGATACCGCTTTTACCATAACGGTAACCCCTGTTAATTCGTTTGGTAGTGGCATTGGAACAACCACCAGCGTACAGCTAGGACCGATAGCCACTGCTTCATTTACGGGTGGCGTTTCCATATGCAGTGGTGATACGGCAACATTAACCTTACAACTGACCGGAAACAGTCCGTGGAGCGGATTGATAAATGGGTATATTCCTTTTGCCACCAATTCAAACAGTGTTACAATTAGTGTAGCCCCGACAGTAACAACAGATTACATCCTCACCGATTTGTTTGCGGGCTATTGTCCGGGTGCTCCGGATTATTTTTCCACTATGGCTGTAGTTACTGTTTTGCCGTTCGAATATGATACAATACAGCATGTTGTTTGCAGCAGTCTGTTACCATACAACTGGAATGGTATGCAGATAACGAGTGGTGGCTTCTATACGGATACCATATCGGCAACTGCCGGTTGTGATACAATTGTAACCCTCCAGTTAACAGTTATTTCCGGTAATCTTCCAGCTGTACCGACATCCATTTCTCAGGTGCTTGTCAGCAATACCTGTAATGCCCGAATTTATCGATATACGGCATCACTGACCAATAATGCAGTTGGTTATCAATGGTCTATTCCCGTTACTTGTGGCGGTGTGGGACCAGTTGTTGTTGATTCTGGCGACATCAATCAGTCGAGAATTATTCGGTTGAAATACGTGAGTAACAATGCAGCTTTTACCACAGATTCTATCAAGGTACGTACATACAACAGTTGTGGTTACAGTTCGTACAGAAGTGCTAAGCTGATCAATACAGCGCTTCTTGCGCCAACTCCTCCTAGCAGCATAATAAGCACACCACTTAATGTCATAACATGCGGTGAAAGACGATTTCGGTATACTGCTCCTGCATTGCCAGGCGCCACTACTTCCAGTGTCGCAGCAACTGGATATTTATGGAGTTTTAGCAGTCCTACACCATTATTGGCACAAATCGATTCTGGCACTATCCACTCGCAAACCATCGTAGTTAAATACCTTTCCGATGCTGCAAGTATTCCAACAGACAGCATCTATGTTCAGTATATTTCTTCCTGCGGAAACAGCAGCAAGCGAGGCTTTCGTATACTTTTGAGTGCTTTATTAAAACCGGCAGCGCCATCATTCATTACCATTACTTCATTAAATAATCAGGTTTGTGGTAACCGTCGATATCGTTTGACAATGCCTGTTTTCCCAGCGGCAAGTAATAATCAAATACAGGCAACCGGTTATCAATGGTCATTTACCGGAAATGTGCCCGGCTTTACGACGATTGATTCAGGAACAGTCACATCGCGAATCATTGTAATAAAGTATAGCAATGATCTGGCAAGTACAATAGACGATAGCATATGTGCGCAATACAACAGCTCATGCGGATTGGGCCAAATCCGAGCTGTCAAGTTTTCAGTTCCTACTCTCAATCCACCGCTAGCTCCTGGTTTTATTACCATAACACCGATAAGCACCAATATCTGCGGAGCTCGTATATACCGATATACCGCCGCCAGTTTAGCTTCAGGAACTTCCATACAGGCCGCTGCAACCGGCTATCAATGGTCATTCACCGGGCTGCTAGGATTAAATGCCGTTATCGACTCCGGATCACTTACAAGTAGAATCATTCGTATGAAATACACAGTCAACAATGGTGCGCAAATTGGGGACAGTGTACGAGTCCGGTATTCTTCTTCCTGTGGTTATGGGGCTTTCCGCACTTCCAAACTCACCAATACCCCGTTGTCGGGTTGTCCACCAATTGTGCTTAAAGAACGGCAGCTGATATCCGATGCCGTGCTGGTATTTCCAAATCCATCAACGGGTGTTTTTCACATTAAACTCAATCCATTTTGGAAAGATGAGACAACAATACGTGTTTTGGATATCACTGGCAAGATTGTAGAGATCATTCAATGTAATGGTATAAATACATTTGTGGTTGGCGAACGGTGGAAAACTGGTGTCTACCTGTTGGAAGCCTGTAATAAGAAAGAAAAACGGCACTTGAAATTGATCAAAAATTAGTACTCCTTCTTTAGTACTGCTGTTATTTTTATTCTAACTGTTTGGGTGCCCGTAGCGTATGTTTACATTTTTACACATATATAAACCCTTACCTTCGTTACCGAATTAAGATTACGATGAGAACCCTTTGTTTTGATTTTGGGAACACGCGCCGAAAGGCTGCACTTTTAGATGAAGGGACCGTGTTAGACACTTATCTGATAGAGCATCCCGGGCTTGATCCGATTCGTCAACTCGTTGAGCAAACCCGGCCCGAGCGAACCATACTGACGTCGGTCATTCATCATGAGCCAGCTATTGAACACTGGTTGTCGGAGCAAACCCATTTTCATCTTTTATCAGTCGGCAGTCGATTAAACTTTCGGGTGGTGGCGGGCAAAAAAGAAACGATTGGCGCAGACCGCATCGCTTTGCTGGCTGCCGCGGCGGCACAATACCCCCAGCAACATGTATTGATCATTAGCATGGGCACTTGCATTACCTATAATTTTCTGAACTGCGACGGTGATTTTTTGGGTGGTGCCATTTCACCGGGGTTGGATCTGCGGTTTCGAAGCATGCATGATTATACAGCTTTGTTGCCCATCGCTGAGCCCGACTGGAATTACCCGCTCATTGGTTATAACACCAATACCAACCTGGTTTCAGGCGTGATGAACGGCATGCTGGGCGAACTGGAATATACCATCGATCAATACGAACAACGTTTTGGAAATCTCGTAATCGTGCTGACCGGTGGGCGGGCTCCGTATTTTGCCAGTAGGCTGAAAAAAAGGATATTTGCCGACTCGCATTTCTTATTTAAAGGATTATATGCTCTCAGTTCCCTCAATTCGTAGCCTTCTCTGTAAACAATTGGTTTTGATGATACTCACAACCGGCTTGCTGCAATCAGTGATTGCCCAAGATAATTCTCCGCTATCGCGTTACGGTATGGGCGATCTGGTACCCAATCAAAATGTAAGTAGTCGGGCGATGGGCGGCGTCAGTGCGGCCTATTCTGACCCGGGTGTGGTGGGTGCCCCGTTCAGCATCAATTTTATTAACCCGGCCTCCTTAGGCAGTTTGTCGCAAACCCGAAATTTTTCAAACATCATTTTTGATTTAGGCGGCGAGATTCAAACCCGTACGCTGAAAAGCACTAAAACACCGGATAAATATTCTTCGACGAATGTGCTGATTTCCTACCTGCAAATTGGCGTGCCGTTGTCGTCGAGAAAAATGGAAAAGAAAGGACATTCGATTGGCATGAGTTTGGGGTTACGACCAACAACCCGCATCAACTATAAAATTGAGACAAATACACGTATTACGGGTGTGGACAGTATGAACACCTTATACGAAGGTTCGGGTGGCTTATATAAAGCCAATGTGAGTTTGGGATACAAGATTACAGGCAAGGGCAAACACAAAAATGAATTTAGTATTGGCGTGGGCAGTGGCTTTCATTTCGGAAGCCGGAATTTCAGCACTCGGCTGACTCCCATCAACGACAGCGTAGCGTATTATAAATCCAATGCCGAGAGCCGTAGTCGGATGAGTGGCGTTTTCGTTGATGCCGGTTTTCAATACTTACTTCGATTCAATACGGGTGCCGGATTGCGTATCGGTGGATATGCCAATTTGAAACACACGTTGCGAGCATATCAGAGCACAATCAACGAAACATTTGGGTATGATGTGTCGGGTGGTGTCTATGTTATTGACAGCGTATCCAGTCAGATGGATATACCCGGTGATGTAAATATGCCCATGACATTGGGTGGCGGTTTTTGTTATCACTCCAAAAACAGAAACTGGATGATTGCCGCTGATGTTGAAAAAACATTCTGGAATGACTTTCGCTATTATGACGACCCGGTATCGGCTGCAGACAATTGGGTATTTCGGGCCGGTGCTGAGTTTTTCCCGGCAAAAGCCAATTCGGTGAACGTTAAATACTGGAACTACGTGAAGTACAGGGCCGGTTTTTATTTTGGACCGGATTATATCCGATTGAACGACCAGCGCAATCAGTATGCCTTTACAGCCGGCGCAAGCTTTCCATTGACCACGCCCCGCTATGCGCAAAGTCGCGGCGAATATGTGGCACTGAATACTGCGTTTGAAATCGGTTCCCGGGGCAGTCAAACGTCTACTTCCTTTCGGGAGAATATTTTCAGATTAAATATTGGTATTTCGATGAATGCCCGTTGGTTTCAGAAAAGAAGCTATGATTAGTATTTGTACAAGTAAATCTGTCCTCCTTTCGGGCATTGTATTGGTTTTTGCATCGACGCTCCTGTTGATGTCATGCGAAAATGATGAAGAACGTATCAAACAGTTATTTGCTGAAAAAAAGATTGGTATCGAAGAGGCGCATGACGTGAAAATCATCTACACCATTGGCGGGGTAACCAGATCGGTGCTAAAGGCGCCACTGATGCTCAACGTACAAGAGGTTCAGCCCTATGTCGAATTTCCCAAATCCGTTCATGCTGATTTTTACAATGTGGCTAGTCGAGTTGAAAGTACCTTAGATGCCGGATATGGAAAATACCGTCAGTACCAGAGTACTGTTTTTTTAAAAGACAGTGTGGTCGTTATCAATCTTGAACAAGGCGATACGCTTTATTGTGAAGAGCTGTATTGGGATCGCAGTCGGACCGGATTTGAGTTCTATACAGAAAAGCCCGTACGGGTGCGCACCAAAACTGAATATATCAACGGCACCGGTATGGAGTCGAGCCAGGATTTCAAGAACTGGCATATCAAAGAAGTAACCGGACGAATCAGTGTGCCAGCCACGAGTTTTCCGAAATAGAAAGACACGTTTTGAGAAACCTGCAGTTAAGTATTTGTTTTTCAATAACTTGAGCGGTATTTGGTTCGAACCAGTCACGAACCAGTCACGAACCAGTCACGAACCAGTCACGAACCAGTCA
>CAZZJF010000136.1:0-6646 GCA_964654325.1 uncultured Ferruginibacter sp. | reverse complement strand
TTAAAAGAACATGTTGCTGATTTTTTTGAACTCGACGAGCCCGTTCCATTCATGGAAAAAGTGTTCCCGATCCGGAAAGAAAAGCAAAGCCTGATACCGGCTGTTACGCATGTAGATGGATCCGGTAGGTTGCAAACGGTTGATGCGGCCGTATCACCTCGCTATTATGCCTTGATTCAGGCGTTTTATAAAAAAACAGGGATACCCATCTTATTGAATACCTCGTTTAACGAAAACGAACCGATTGTCAATAAGCCGGAAGAGGCCCTGGCTTGTTACCTGCGCACAAACATGGATGTGCTGGTCATGGAAAACATCCTGGTGGAGCGCAAAAAGAACCCGGTTTAATTTTTGTAGATTTGTTGACCACTTACCTCGCCCATGATCAAAGTAACGATCATAACGGTTACTTATAACTCGGAAAAGCATCTCGAAGACTGCCTGCGCAGTGTTCGCGAGCAAACCTATCCGAATATTGAACATATTGTGATCGACGGAAAGTCGACAGACCAGACCTTATCCATTATTCAAAAAAACGCCGGACATATTGCCGGCTGGATTTCAGAAACCGATAAAGGCATGTACGATGCTATCAATAAAGGAATGCATATGTCAACCGGTGACGTTATCGGCATTCTAAACAGTGATGATGTTCTTGAAAATCCGGAAGCTGTTTCGGTGATTGCGCGGACATTTGAAGAGCAGCAGGTAGACAGTGTATATGGTGATCTGGAATATGTGGATATGTACGACCTGACGAAAGTACACCGCATCTGGAAGGGCAAGCCGTATAAACGAAGTTTATTCCATCATGGATGGATGCCTGCCCATCCAACGTTTTATTTTCGCCGTTCGGTTTTTGAACAATACGGCGGGTATGAAAATCATTTTTACAGTGCAGCCGATTACGAGCTCATGTCGCGGTATTTATACAAACACCGGATCACAGCGTATTACATTCCGCAGCTTTTAGTAAAAATGCGGGTTGGGGGACAGTCCAACCGAAGTTTGAAAATGCGTTTACGGGCCAATCGAAGGGATTACCTGGCTATGCGAAAAAATAAAATTCCATTTCCATTTTTCGTTTCGATTTTGAAACCGCTCAGTAAGCTGCATCAGTTTTATAGTCGATAGGGTCAACGCTCAGCTAATTTGATTATTATATGTTTTCATTTTTAAGAAAAAAAACGGTGTCTGCAGAAGGATCCTATTTCCCCATGACGGTGGATATACATTCCCATATTCTGCCGGGTATCGATGACGGTTCGCCGGATCTGGAAACATCTGTTGAATTGGTTCAGGGACTGATGGCGCTAGGTGTACGGCGATCTATTGCCACGCCACATGTTATTTCTGATTTATACCGCAATACACCCGACAGTATTCAGGCGGCTCTGCAACAACTGCGGAATGAGCTGGCCAAGCGGCAAATCGCTTATACGGTGGACGCTGCGGCAGAGTATATGATGGACAGTTATTTTTTGGAATTACTGCAGTCCGGCAATCGGCTACTGACGTTGAAAGACAATATCCTGTTGACTGAATTTTCCTATGCGTCTCGTCCGGACGATCCGGGACGTTATTCCTTTGAAATACAAATGGCCGGTTACTCACCCGTGCTGGCCCATCCGGAGCGTTATCCCTACTTCTACGACGATTACAAAACCTACCATCGCTTGGTTGATCTCGGGTTTATGTTGCAGCTGAATTTATTGTCGTTATCCGGGCATTACGGAAAAGGGGCAGTGAAAGCGGCTCAGTACATGCTTAAAAATGAATTGATTTCCTTCGTAGGTACCGATATGCATCATGTGCATCATCTGCATATGTTGTCCAATCCTAAGATTCAGCAGGAACTCAGATCCAATCTGGGGCATCGTAGCTGGAATGATTTTATGGATATCAGTTAACGAGTGGTTGTTTGTTGTAATACTAGTTTCAAAATCTTGATTTATAACCCTGCATGAAAGTTGTTTTCTGTTTGGATAGTTTAGGTATTGGTGGCGCAGAGAAAAGCACGCTGGATAATCTGAGTCATTTTTCAAAAGAAACGGAACCAATACTGGTCTATTTCTATTCCAATCATGCGTTAAAAAAAGAGTTTGAACGAGTCGGTATCCGAGTCGTGCAAATTCCTATCTCATCAATGCTCTCCAAATGGACAGCCATTTTCAGGTTGTATCGATTTCTGAAAAAAGAAAATCCGGATGTGGTGGTTTCGTCTATCATGACGGCTGACTTGATCACCCGGATGGCTGTTTTTTTTTCGAGGCATAGGTTAGTGGGTACGTTCATCAACGACACCTACAGTGATGTTAGGATTGAAGAAATGAAAAAAAACAAGCTGTACTTTAAATTCAGGGTTGTTTGGTTTATGGATAGAATAACTTCCTGTATTCCTTCGTATTGGATTTCAAATGCGGTATCCATATCAGAAACGAATGCAAAAGCACTTCATATCAACCGTCAGAAAATAAAAGTAATCAACCGGGGACGAGATACAGCACGCATGAAACCTTGGCAACCTCCAACGGATCATTCTTATTTTCGTTTTATCTTTTTGGGCCGACTCATGGAACGCAAGGGTATCAATGAGCTGCTTGATGCTTTTAGTTTGTTACTAAAAACGCATCCGAATGTGCGTCTGGATATAGTTGGGGGTGGTCAGTATATGGAACACGTAAAGAGTCGGATAGCCGAACTGCAAATTAATGAAGCGGTTGTGTTACATGGGTCGGTTCCAAATGGATGGAGCCTTTTTTATAATGCGCATTGTTTCGTGTTTCCATCTTGGTATGAAGGATTCAGTGGTACACTCATTGAAGCGTCTATTCTTGGTATGCCGATTATTTGTTCTGATATTCCCATGAATAAAGAAGCCGTCAATGAACAACAGGCCGTATTTTTCCCGGTTAAAGATGTCAGTGCGCTGTATCAAGCCATGCTATCCATGGTTTCGTCGTATGATGATGCTTCCAATAACCGTTTTGCCATGAGAGAACAGGCGATTCGGGAATATGATATCAATGTTATTGCCTCAAAATACGAAGCCTTTCTGAGGAGTATTATTTAATTAGTTTATTCATACATCCATTACAGAATTTCGTAAAGCAGTTTTATTATAGATTCATACACGGCAAGATTGCTTTTGTACCCATTTGAAGTTATTGCAACAATAGTCAATATGACTTTAAGTTAATAGCCTTATAAAGATGATGCATTGCGAAGAATGGTTAACTTGCAATGCCAATCGAATTCCTTTTTTTCTCACATGAATTATTAGAATATAATTTTTAGGTCAATGAATGTAATGCAATAGAATGACTTCAAAAATCCCACATTATTTACTAACCGGAGGTGCTGGTTTTATCGGTAGTCACGTGGCCGAAAAACTGCTGTCGATGAATTGTCGAATAACAATCGTTGACAATTTGGATCCGTTTTATGACAAATCAATAAAACTAAAAAATCTTGCTGGAATTCAAAACAATCCTCATGCAACCGTTATTATAAGAGATATTTTGGATGAGGAGTTGTATATCAATGATCTGCAGGATCATTACGATGGCATCATTCATTTAGCCGCAAAAGCAGGTGTTCGTCCTTCCATTGCTAATCCCTTGGTGTATCAGGATGTTAACATCAAAGGGACACAGTACTTACTTGAATTTGCAAAAAAGAAGGGCATCAAAACTTTTATTTTCGCTTCGTCGAGTAGTGTCTATGGGGTCAACAAAAAGCTGCCCTGGTCGGAGAGCGATTCGGTGCTGCTTCCGATTAGTCCATATGCCAGTACAAAAGTTTCTTGCGAGTTGTTAGGGCATGTCTACAGTATGCTATACAACATGCGATTTATTGCGCTTCGTTTTTTTACGGTTTATGGTCCAAGACAACGGCCGGATCTGGCCATACATCAATTTTCGAAAAAGCTACTAGCCGGAGATCCGTTACCATTTTATGGAGACGGGAGTTCCAGACGGGATTATACATTCGTAGACGATATTGTCGATGGTGTCATCAGTGCGTTGCACTATGATCAATCGAATTATGAGGTTTTTAATTTGGGGAATAATCAAACGATTTCCTTGTCTGAAATGGTTCAAACCATAGAAGAAACCTTTGGTATGAAAGCGACATTGGATAGGCTTCCGGCGCAACCCGGAGATGTTCCAATAACGTATGCATCCGTCGATAAGGCGAATCAATTATTAGGCTATAAACCACGGGTTGGATTCAAGGACGGCGTTAAGGCATTCAAGGATTGGTTAATCCAGCAGTAATGCTTGTTTCCATTGCCGGGCCTACGGTGTCACAGCACCCACTCAACCACGGTATTTTCCCACTCTTGTTTATACGGCGCTCACATGAATATGTACCAGTTAGAATAAGGGATAACCATCTAACATTCACATTGTCAAGTAGTTGCAAATAAAAGAAGGGGGGGGTAGTATATTAAAATAGTTTATATTTGCAAAAAATATATTATCATGAAACACGTATTTTGTATGGCTGTGTTGCTGTTGTTGCTTCAGGTCAGTCATGCCCAAAAAAGCTACATTGTGGAAGTGAATCGGGTCACAAACCAGGTTCAGTATTTTCAAAAAACATTTGATAAAGGCCGTCCGGTTGAAAAGAAAATCGAGGAGCCTACGTTACGCTATGGTGATATTGTTACCGTACGCATGACCCAATTCAATGAATTACTCTACGGTTTGGAAGTTGAAGGTGAATTGGTCGATAAACCCCGGGAAGGAATTGTATCGAAAGTGTTAGAAGCTGGCGCCCGCTTGGGTGCTACCGGAGGATTTTCACCGGCCCTGGGTTTGTTCTCCGACTTAATTGCTGATCCAGAGCAGAATATCGTGGTCACGAGAGGTGGAACGTCCAATGCCGCAGCTTCGTTGAAAAAAAGGCTGCTGGATGTAGCAGCCTCTGTGAATGATATTAATAATCAGTATGCAAAAATCACGCTAGATGAAGGGCTCGATCGCCAGGAAATGCTGGATGCCTTAAACCGCATCGGCAGTACCGCTAGCCTCACCGAATTACAAACTGAACTTAAAAGCATCAAAGAAGAAACCGACGCGTTGGCAGCTACCGATCAGGATGCGAAGGCTTTGAAAGAGGAGCTGGATGAAAACAAACCGGAAGAGACGCTCGAACAACTGATGATTAAAATAAAAAATGAGAAGAAAATCCTGCATGCAGTTGATTTTGTACAGGAACGTACGATTGTGGTTGACGAGGAAAATTATGAGGGCCGTCATTTCAATATCAAAATACGGGTTTACAAACGAGCGTTTCCGATTGCAGGAGAAGATGAAGATGATCTGAAATCAACTATTAAGCCGTATGATTTTGATTCCTATAGCAGCGGGAAGACATTAGGAGATTACCTGCATCAAAAAAGAACCCTCAAATTCAATCTGGCGTATAAACACCGGTTGTATTTTTCTGTATCGGCCGCCCGTGTTTTTGTGCCTAATAACCGGTTTTCGTATGACCAAGAGTATGACGATTTCGGCGATTCGGTCCGGTTTGCATCCCGTCAGGTAGGGGGTGGCAAAACAGCTTTTGGTATGCACCTGAACTATGATTTGCCAATCAAGTCATCCACATTCACAACCTCGGCAACGATTGGATACATGCTTTCCTTTGCCAATAATCCGTTCAGCTCCAGTGAATCGGGTGGATCTCAAAATGAAACAACCGGCTTCTTTACGCTGGGGGCTAGTTTTAAGTTGATCAAAATGCCGTATTTGTCATTGAACACCGGTGTGGCCTTGGCCAAATACCAGCAGTTGTCGGACAAGTACAAAGCGGATGTGTTTTATGAAAGCTACAATATCACACAGGCTGAGTTAGATGCACAAATAACAAAGAAAATCAAACCGGCTTTTTCTCTCGGAGTCAGTGTTAATCTTTGATTGAATCTATGTTTTTTCCAGGCCCATCAATCATACCAATATACGGTAGGTTGATGGGTTTTTTTTTGTGTATTTGAATGTTTGTTTTTCTTTAACTACTTCAAGCTATGATTAAAAGTCTGTCACCATTTCGATTGAGGAGTATTGGGTTATTTGTATGCATATTTTTCAGCTTTGCGGCAATAGCCCAGGTACAACCCCGGCTGGTATTACCGGTGGGGCATATGAAATATATCAGATCCGCTTCGTTCAGTAACGATGGGAACTATGTGGTGACAGCGGGTGATGACAACACAGCACGAATTTGGGACGTGTCGAGTGGAAAAAAGCTACATGAATTAAAAGGTCATACGGAAATTGTCGAATCCGCATCGTTCAGTAACGATGGGAACTATGTGGTGACGGCGAGTGATGACTGGACAGCCCGCATCTGGGAGGTGTCGAGTGGGGAGAAGCTGCATACATTAATTGGTCATGCTAGTTGGGTCAGCTCTGCATCGTTTAGTAACGACGGGAACTATGTGGTCACGGCGAGTAGCGACAGCACAGCCCGCATCTGGGAGGTGTCGAGTGGTTTGGAGTTGTATACATTGAAAGGGCATACGAGTTGGGTATACTCTGCATCGTTTAGTAAGGATGGTAACTATGTGGTGACAGCAAGTGCTGATAGTACCGCTCGTATATGGGAAGTGTCGAGTGGTCAATTGATACATACGTTG
>CAZZJF010000135.1:0-6669 GCA_964654325.1 uncultured Ferruginibacter sp. | reverse complement strand
ACTGTAAAATTTCACTGGTCGGTGTCGGAGCTTATTTTGCCAGCGGATCTTCTTATTGCAAAATCGACAGCTGCGAAATTTTCAACTTGCGGCTGGTGGTTAATACACCAACAACCGTAAACAACAATGACGATTACGGTGCCAATCCGGTTGTAATTTCTTCCTCAAATAATGCTGTCCTGCATTCCTATTTCCATGATTGCTGGGCTAATAGTTATGATTATGGATATGATGGGGGTGCGGTAGAGTTCTATGGTAATAATATCAGCAACAACCTGATTGCTTACAACACCTTTTACGATTGTAATGGGTCAACCGAATTTGGTTCGGGTAGTGGGGGTGCCATCACCAATATCACGTTTGCATACAATAAATTCATTAATAACGGAAAGATGTTCTACATCAACAACAGTGGTGCATATACTGTTGCAGTAACCGATCTGAAATACTATAACAATGTCATCATTGAAAATGTCGTCAATCGATTAAACTCTAGTAACCTGGGTAGCATGTCGGTTAACTTGACCACACCAGGCATCGTGATCATGAAAAATAATGTGTTTCAGCTCAGTTCCGGCATTGATGTCGTTCGAGCAACTCAGTGGGCCGGTCCACAGCTTGTGCATGAAAACAACGTATATAAGCTGTCCAACAACAGCATAACCAATTTTACCCTTTCAGCAAGTGAGATCACTACTACGTCAAATTTCTGGACCAATACCAGTGCGTCTAATCCGGTAAACTGGGATTACAATCCGGCTCCCGGGAGTGTATTGCTGGAATTTGGACAAGCCGTTGGACAAACAGTAGATCATATTGGCAATAACATAGTTGGATTACCCGAAGCTGGTATTCTTGAAAAAGTGAATGCCGTAGCACCATTAACGGTCACTGCTGTTCAGTCAAGTGCAATTGCGTGTTTTGGAGGAACGGCAACCGTGATTGTTTCGGCAAGTGGAGGAGTAGCGCCTTACAATGGAACCGGTTCATTCACGGTATCTGCCGGGACGCAAACATTCACTGTTACCGACGCGCAAGGAACAAGCCGTTCAACCAGTGTCTCTGTTACGCAACCTAGTCAATTAACTATTTCGCTTTCTTCCGGCTCAATTGCTATTAATGGTGGAACGACTTCTATCTCCGTTATGGCATCCGGTGGTAGTGGGAGCAAGACCTATCAATTGAATAACGGATCTTTCCAATCCGCTGCTGTTTTTAACGGAGTACGGGCCGGAACATACACTGTTACGGTCAGAGATTCGCTCAATTGTACAAGATCAGGCACGATTACCATCACACAGCCTTCGGTATTAAATGTGGCAGCGCAGGCTGGAAACATTGCATGCAATGGTGGTACAACCACGGTAAATATATCGGCAACCGGAGGGGTTGCCCCTTATAGCGGTACAGGTAATTTCATCGCATCGGCCGGAACTCGTTCCTTCACTGTTACGGATGCCAATGGTGCACTGGCAACAGCAACGGTAACGATCAACGAACCAACCCCACTGGTCACCAGTGCAAGTAGCGGAACGATTGCCATTACGGGTGGCAGCACAACCGTCACTGTTTCCGTGTCGGGAGGAACCGCACCATACACGTATCAGTTAAATAATGGTGCGGCACAGTCAACCAATATCTTTTCCGGCGTTTTGGCGGGAACGCATTCTATCACAGTACGTGACAATGCCGGTTGTTCTTCACAAACTACGCTTTCAATTAGCCAGCCGGCTTCCTTATTGAATTGTTCAGCCACGGCAGGATCAATCCTGTGTTTTGGTGGAACAGCCCAGGTTACGGTGTCCGCAACGGGAGGAACGGCACCCTACAGCGGAATTGGCACGTTTACGGCATCAGCCGGTACACATACCTACACAGTTACTGATGTGAATGGTGTGTCGAAAAGTACAACTATTACGATATCGCAACCAACCCAACTAACAGTTAACGCAACGGCCGATTCCATCTTAACGTATGGTGGAACAACCAGTATTGCTGTCATGGCACTGGGTGGTACACCGACTTATACGTATCGATTAAACAACGGTAGTTTTCAGTCGGGGTCTATCTTTTCAAATGTATCGGCGGGATCATACACCGTTACAGCCAAAGATGCGGCTGGTTGTACAGCCAACACCACATTATCGGTGGTTCAGCCCCCAGTCAACCCAATTGTTGTTACACTGGCAGCTGGAACAATTTCTTGTTTTGGCAATACAACGACGGTAACGGTAACAGCAAGCGGAGGAATGTCTCCCTATACCGGAACAGGCACATTTACTACAACCGCCGGTACGCGCAGCTTTTCGGTGGTTGATGCAATGGGTATACGTCAAACCGCTACCATGACAATAACCCAGCCTTCATCAATGACTGTCACCATCAATGTTGATACCATTCGTACCACGAGCGGCACCGTTCCGGCTACCATACAAGTCAGTGGCGGAACGCCGGGGTATCAATACAGCATGGATGGCGGTGTATTTCAAACCAGTAACTACTTTAGGGCTCTCGGAGCAGGCGCGCACAGCGTAACCATACGGGATGCCAATCTATGTACAAAAACACAGGCGTTTACCGTTCATGTAACCGACGCGCCGGGTGTTCAAATTAGTTTGGTTTCCAAAACAGATGTATCCTGTCTGGGCGGTAAAGACGGTTCGATTGTTGTGATGGGAAGCGGCGGTCAGGGGCCATACAGTTATGCCATCAATGCCAAGCCATTTGGAATAAACAATAAATTCTACAGGCTCACTGCTGGACAGTATCAATTACAGGTTAGAGACGCCAATGGAATGATTAACAGTATGATGGTAACCGTTTTGGATGGAACAACCGCGTGTTTGACGTCAAGATCGGTAAATGATGACGTAGCAACGGAAAATCCCGTCGTTGAAAAAATGACAATCTCCATTTTCCCGAATCCCACAACAAACTATTTTGAACTGAAAACCAATGTGTTAAGAACTGAAAATATTCTAGTTCAAGTGGTTGATGTTTCTGGAAAGGTGGTTTATTCGGCGCAGCGCCAGCAACAATACCGATTTGGAGAAAACTGGAAGCCGGGCGTATATTTCGTGCGAATAGTTAATGGAAATGATATGCAAACTCATAAATTAATTAAACAATAAGCGAAAAAACCCGGTTTTAACCGGGTTTTTTTATGTCCACAATCACGTGAATAAATTGATACGTATTAGATGGTAATTCTTAACTTTGGCACGATTTTAGATAATCATCAAGGATTCCGTAAACTAACGAAGGCACACAACCTCTCTTACCATTCATTTTTAACCCCAAATCTTTCAAAACAAGGTTTGGATTGTTTTACGTATACCTAATGATGAGGGGATTATTCGTTTGCTTTATTGGAATTTTGTTATTGCAACAGGATGCTATCGCTCGCCGCTTTTACATTAGCAGGACTGGGAACGATGCCAATACGTTCACACAGGCTCAAAATCAAGCAACTCCCTGGGCAAGTCTGGCCAAAGTCAATACATCGTTCTCATCCTTTCTGCCCGGTGACACGATCTCTTTCCGCTGTGGTGAATCGTTCTCCGGCAATCTGATTATCAATCGTTCCGGATTATCAACCAATCCGATTGTTATCAATAGCTATGGGGTAGGAGCCAAGCCAAAATTTACCGGTAATGGTACGACACTCAATCATTTATTTTATGCCTTCGGTCGCTCCTGGTTGGTTTTTGATGGACTGGAAATCATCGATCCGAATCTGACGGCTGATACAGCGCGAACCCAATTATCAAAAATAAGACGTGCCGTCACGCTTGATTCTTGTTTTCACAGTGTTGTGAAAAACTGTGCTATCTCTTTGGTTGGTACCGGTGTGTATATCTCACGGGGAGGTTATAATACCGTTAGCAACAATACTATCAGCAACTTACGGATGATTGTGAATACCAACGATGGTAATCAACCCGGGAATAATGATGATTACGGCGCTAATTCCATTACACTTAACAGTTCAAACAATACAATCACTCGAAACACTTGTACCGGTGCCTGGGCACAGTCGTTTGATTATGGATGGGACGGGGGTGGTATTGAAATGTACGATGAAGGTTTTGGAGTCCGAAAAAATACAATATCCTACAATACATTTAATGATTGTCATGGCATCTTTGAGGTGAAAGGCGTATGCGACAGTAATGCGGTTTTCTATAACCAATTCATCAACAATCACAGTATTACTTACGTTCACTCCACATGTAAAGGGTGGACTTTCTTCAACAATATCGTTATACAAACGCAATACACACGATCAGCCGGACAATTTCTAATTGGGGCCAGGGCTGGTGCGTTATTTGGATTAACGATGCGAAATAATGTTTTTCTGGTCAATACCGGTGCGGCAATGGCTAACACGGAACGCATTGTCCCGTTTATACATACTAATAACTATTTCAAGCTTAACAATGGTTCTATAACGAATTTCATACTTAGCACAGCAGAGTCGCTTGGTAATGCGTCATTATTTACTGACTCATCCAGTTTTAATCCAATCAATTGGAATCTTCGTCCCTTATTCAACAGTCCGTTGATTAATCGTGGAATCTCCGTTGGTATCAGTAAAGATTTTGCCGGTGTGAATGTCTCCAATCCACCGGAAATAGGGTTATATGAGAGTACCAGTACAACACCAGCTCCGCTAGACGCCACGGTTCAATTCGGAAGCATTTCTTGTTTTGGTGGCTCTACGGTTGCAACGGTAACAGCTACCGGAGGAACGATGCCGTATACCGGAACTGGAACCTTCACAGTGACCGCAGGATCCTATAGCTACATTGTAACCGATGCATCTGGTATAAGAGACACCGTATTGGCAACCATAACCCAGCCCACTGCACTTTCGGGTACAGTGAGTACCGGTACTATTACCGAATACGGAGGAACAACAACAGCTACTGCAACAGCTTCCGGTGGTACCGCCCCATATAGCTATGCACTGAACGGCGGGGCTTTCCAATCATCTAATCAGTTCGCCAATTTGCCGGCTGGCACCGATACGATTCAAATACGGGATGCTCGAAATTGTACGCTCTCACGAATAGTTAACATCATGCAACCGGCCAGTACGCTAACGGTCACCGGAACCGCCACCAAAATCAACTGTTTTGGCGGCACAGCACAAATAACTATTTCGGCGAGTGGCGGTAAACCACCGTACCAGGGTGTTGGCACATTTACCGTTTCAGCGGGCACCCATACTTATTCTGTAACGGATTCGTTTGGTGTGGTCCGTTCCACAACGATTTCCGTCAGTCAGCCTCCAGCCATCCAACTGAATGTTTCAGCGGGTCGTATTCTGGTGAATGGCGGCAATACAAGCATCACTGCTTCTGCATCAGGAGGTTCAGGCCGGTTGGCAACGTGGAATTACCGATTAAATGCTGGTTCATTTCAGGCTTCATCCGTTTTCACGGGTGTTCCGGCTGGAACCCACACAGTAACCACTCGTGATTCACTGGGTTGCCTATCAACCATTTCATTAACATTAATACAGCCCAATCCATTGGTTGCGATCAGTCGTATTGCAAGCCATGTCCCTTGCAGTGGAGGATTAGCAACCATTAGTATAAGTGCAAATGGAGGGATTGCCCCATACACAGGCATCGGTAATTTTCAGGTATCACCGGGCACATACACGTATACCGTTCGTGATTCAGCAGGTGTAAGCCGCACAACGACTATAACCGTAACGCAACCAGCCGATCTGTCGGCCACCGTGACAGCCGGCACCATCACAACCTATGGTGGCGCCACATCGATAACGGTCAACAATGTAACCGGCGGCATTTCCCCTTATACGTACGCATTAAATAATGGATCATATCAGTCATCAAACGTGTTTAGCAATGTAGCTGCTGGAACGGATACTGTTTTCATCAAAGACAGTCGTGGCTGCATAATCAACCGAACCATTACCATTCGTCAACCGGTAAAAGCCCTTATTTTAAATTATAATCATCATACCTGTCGCTGGGTGTGGAATGGTTCAATCACATTAGGTGCCGATGGCGGCACGCCGCCGTATAGATATAAAATTGATAATTACGGGTTTGGTTCTGCCAATTATTTCTACAATCTGGGTCCATACACGTTTCGATTAGCCGTTCGGGATGCCATAGGTGATTCATCGGTAATTTTATTTACGATTTTACCAAGTAATAATATTTGCTCTAGGAGTAATCAGTCCACAGACTCATTGCGTTTTGATATGATTACAAACGACAACGACCCAACGGTACAGGTATTTCCCAATCCGTCTACTCAGGGTTTCACGATTACCCAGTTGCCCATTTCAGACGGCACCCTGATTCAATTAATGGACAGTAAGGGCTCTACGGTCTACACGAATAACATTCGCCAGGGCGTTCGTGCGACCAACATACCATCATCATTACCTCCCGGTTTGTATTGGCTTTCCATACGTACACGCGATAAAGTGATTTCTAAAAGACTGATCAAACAGTAGCAGGCGGTTCCTTCAAAGCGGCTATATCCTCTTGGGGTTTTTTAAGTGTAAACAGATACCAAGTGCCAAACCGAAGACCAATTCGGTAAATGATAATCGGTACCCCAAGGCCAATCAGTAACATGAATATAGAGAGTAAAAGCGGATTCATATCTGGGAAGGCTTTAACG
>CAZZJF010000134.1:0-6696 GCA_964654325.1 uncultured Ferruginibacter sp. | reverse complement strand
TAGGCATCTTAATCATACTTCTTACACAATAAGTGCCTTTTTTTTCTTCTATTGATACTCTAACAATTAAACTGTAAAAACATGAAAAACGGAAATGCTTTACTCATCGCACTGGGTACAGGATTAGCCATTGGAGGCTTACTTGGCGTCTTGTATGCACCCAATAAAGGATCCGAAACCAGGGAGCGCATCCGCAGACGCGGACAACAGTTAAAAGAAGATTTACGTGAACGTTTTCAACGCGCTAAGGAAGACGCCATGGAAGAATCCGAGCACATGCGTGAGGAATATGCTTAATCAATCACTTCCATTGCTTCCATGAATAAACCAAGCAACCTGACAACCATATATAAAAATATAGAGCAGTATATAGAGAATCGATTGGAACTGGCTAAGATGGATTTAGTGACCTATATTTCCGCCTGCATCAGTCGGTTACTTGTTGGCTTCTTAATTGTAATCCATATACTTTTTTTTCTTTTTTTTTCAAGTGTCAGCATCGCTTTAATCATCGGCGAATGGACTGGATCCTATGCCTTGGGGAGCGTCATTGTATCCGCGTTCTTAGCATGCATGCTGCTCATTATTTGGATAAACCGAAAACGATGGTTTCGCAAGTCAGTTTTACGGGCTTGTATTCAATCATTCATGTCTAAATCGACCGACAGCTATGAAAAAGGATCCAATTAATTGGTGGAATAGTCGACGCGATTCATTGATCCGAGACAATCAGCGCATTTGTCGTGAAATACAACAAGATATTGAACAGCTAGAACAGACGATCATGCAGTGGACTGCCATTGCCGGAAGCATCCAATCCATTTTTTCTTTTTTTTTCAAACGAAAATAATATATTGATATGAGTGTAATTAAAGTTATTGAAATCATGTCCAACTCAACCAAAAGCTGGGAAGATGCGGCACAAAATGCAGTTCTTCATGCTGCCAAATCTTTACATAACATCAAATCTATCTGGATTCAGGATCAAAGTGCAATCGTGGGTAACGATAAAAAAATTATCGAATACCGTGTAACGGTGAAACTAAGTTTACATGTTGATAAAAGCGAATAAAGCCAACCATCTCACCCCTTTTTGGGGGCTCGAATCAACCCAGCAGCATTCAATACTTAGACATGTTGATAAAGCAATATATCGGCGTAAGCATTATTCTTATTACAGCATGTTGCGCATGTCGGTCTACAGTGATCACACATAGTTGGATCAACCCGGAGTGGTCGAGACGTCCCATTAATAATCTCATCGTCGTTTGTTTATCGGATGATAAAGACCGGGAAATGCGTGCGCAAATGGAAGAACATCTTTGCGACGATTTGCAGCGAAAAAATATCGTTGCCCGATCATCCTTGTCAACCTTTGGCCCTCGGCTATTTGAGGGATTGA
Organism: uncultured Ferruginibacter sp.; assembly: GCA_964654325.1. GTDB lineage: Bacteria > Bacteroidota > Bacteroidia > Chitinophagales > Chitinophagaceae > Ferruginibacter. The sequence continues at coordinate 5,294 of CAZZJF010000134.1, read as the reverse complement.
CGGAGCAACAGGCCCTCGACCAGCTACGTGAACAAAAGACCGATGCCGTACTAATCATGGTATTGCTTGACAAAGAGAAAGAGCGTTATTATGTACCAGGCCGAACGTACTATACGCCTTTCACGCTATATCATCGTCACTTTTGGGGATATTATCATTTGATGTACGGCCGTATCTATGAGCCCGGCTATTACGCTGAAAACACAAACTATTTTTGGGAATGCAACCTGTACGACCTGCACACAAACCGGATCGCCTATTCGGTTCAAACGCGGTCATTTGATCCGAGTAGTGCGTATGTGGCCGCCCATGAATACGGCCGTTTGATCAGTAATGACCTTATGGAGAAAGGGTTGCTATCGACGCCTTGAATCGAATTTTCTTTCTGTGTACTTATTACGATCGATTTTGCTTGTACGAACGACTTTATTTCTATCCGAGCTACACGGCCATTCTATCATTTTATGGATTTTCTTTTTTCAGCAAATAGTTTGCGAAACTTTTCCAGCTTTGGTTGTATAACCATTTGGCAATAGGGTTTATTGGCGTTGCGTTGGTAATAATTTTGATGATTTAATTCTGCCGGATAAAAGGTCGTGAGCGGGATCACTTGAGTTACGACTGGCTTGTCATAGACATTGTCTTGATTCAACTGCTGGATAACCGATTGAGCGGTTTGGCGCTGTGCAGGCGTTCGATAACAAATGACAGAGCGATACTGCTCACCCACATCGGCACCCTGACGATTGAGCGTGGTGGGATCATGTACGGAGAAAAACACTTCGAGTATATCCAGCAGGCTACATTCGCCCGGATCAAAGATGATTTGGATTACTTCGGCATGACCGGTTTGGCCATCGCAGACCTCTTCATAGGTTGGTGCAATGGTATGTCCGCCCGCGTATCCAGACTGAACGTCCAGGACTCCATTTAATTCTTCATAGACGGCTTCTACACACCAGAAACAGCCTCCACCGAGGACGATGGTGTCTTTTATTGGATTGACAGCCTTTAGAGAAGATCCATTTTCTGCTGCCTGATCGGCTGCAAACGACATTGACAGTGCATTCACGCAATAGCGTTTACCCGTTTCAGTAGGTCCGTCGTCGAATAGGTGTCCCAAATGTCCATCACATTGACCGCAGCGTATTTCTGTTCTGACCATTCCATGTGAATAATCGATTTTTTTTTGAATACCGGCTTGTGGAAGTTCCTTGTCGAAGCTGGGCCATCCGCAGTGGGCATCAAATTTGCTGGTACTTGCAAAAAGGGATTGACCGCAACCTGCACAGTGATACGTTCCTGCTTTCTTCTCATACAATAAGCTACCAGAAAACGGCGGTTCGGTTTCGTTTTGACGCAGGACAGCATATTGATCCGGTGTAAGGCGTGCCTTCCACTCTTCGTCGGTCAACACAACCGTTGTTTTGGTTGGCGCCTCATTGCCGGCATGATGCGATCCTTTACAGGCTGTTAAAAACGGACAAATCAATAGCAGTGCGTATAGGAATAACTTCATGCCATTTAGTACAAATCAAGCTCGTAATTGTTCAGGCGTGTATATAAAATCCTGTAAGTACGGGTTAAAATTAACTACCCGAGCCGTTTGGCGTGATATTCTATGGAAAATTCCGCATCTTTGGCTAAACCAAAAATGATGCGTAAACCCGTTTTACTGCTAGCGCTTGCCTTGATTATTGGTATAACTGTCATTCTATTTATTTTTGGAACCTCCTTCAAACAACGCATAAAGCGTTCACCGGACGATAATGTATGTCCGCAATGTGAAGCGTTATTCACCGATGGCATCAATCAGCACAATCAAGCATACAAGGAAGAAGGTATATCGCCTCAGCAAACGCTCAATGATTTGGAATCACTTGAAGATAAAGACATTTTAAACCGTGTTCAATCCAATAGCGATTATACGATAGCGCCCTTGGAGCATTCCAAACCGTTACTACTGCCCAAGGCAGTTGATTTTTTAACAACGCTGAGTAAACGATATCGGTTGGAGTGCACGAAGTCTTCCATTTCATATTATCCATTTACGATTACCAGCATGACTCGAAGCGTGGAGTCGGCTAAGGAATTAACGAGAACCAACGGAAATGCGATTGAACACACGGCGCATTTACGCGGAAAAACTATCGACATTTCCTATAACAGCTTTGTGGGTAGGGCTGCTCAGAAAAAAGCGTTTATTGAAGCACTGCGTCAGTTACGCGCCGAGAAAACATGTTACGTAAAGTATGAGTTTAATCAGAAATGCCTGCATATAACGGCACGGTAGTGGTTGTAGGTAGATCCCAAAATATAATACTGAGATTTGTATGAAGTTAAGAAAATTGAATAAGCGAGGTACCGTTTAAACGGTACCTCGAGCCCATAAATGTAATTAACCCAGCCCCTGACGATGTTTTTCCCAAAAATTCGATTGACCACCGTTTAAACGGCACCTCGAGCATTTGGATGTGATCGACCCAACGCCTGAAAGTGTTTTTCTCAAAATTGTAGTTGACCACCGTTTAAACCGTACCTCGAGCATTTGGATGTGATCGACCCAACGCCTGAAAGTGTTTTTCTCAAAATTGTAGTTGACCACCGTTTAAACCGTACCCAAAACGTTGAAATGGAGTTAACCCAGATTCCGTCCGTGTTTTCCTGAAAAATGTAATTGACCACCGTTTAAACGGTACCCAAGTCTATAGATGTAATTATCTCAGCACATTAGGTTGTTTTTCTCAAAAATTGGTTGACCACCGTTTAAACGGTACCCCGTTCAGATGGAAGTAATCGACACAGTACCTATTGTTTTATTTCCTCCAAAAAACAAAAGCCCACCGTTTAAACGGTGGGCTACCATTCATTGTTTAACGAATGTCTCCCCATATATTGAAATGGAATACATACCTCGATAACGTGCTGTATTTCGTGCCTGCCTGCCGGTAGATACTATACCCACCAAAGGTCCAAAAACAGCCCCCCGACTGGTGTTTTTCTCGTTGACTTCAGCCTTGAGGTAAATAATTTAGGCTTTGAACAAAAGTTGTACTTTCAGACAACTTTTATAAATTTGTATTCAATGACCGAATCAACGGTTAGAACCGTCGTTTTTTATAAAAATTATTTCAACGATTTTTTCAAAAAGCAACGAGAAAAAGTAAAAGATAAAATTAGCTGGACCCTGAAATTGATTGAAGAAGTTCAGCAGATTCCGATAGAATACCTGAAGCATTTGGAAGGCACAGCAGGGCTCTATGAAATCTGAATCAAACAGTGCCATGAACAATTCAGGATTTTCTGTTTTTTTGATGACGGTCATTTGATTGTTTTAGCCAATGGATTTCATAAAAAAACTGGAAAAACACCTCCGGGTGAAATTAAAAAAGCAATGAAAATCAAATATGCATATGAAAAAGCAAAACAAGCAAGCAGATAAAAAAATGGGCAACAAAATAAAAGCCACCGATCTAACAACGCTGGATCAGATGATCAATAAAAACTATGGGAAAAGAGGTACGGTCAAAAGGGAGCAATTCGAAAAAGGCTATGAAACCTTTAAAGTCGGGTTTCTGCTGCAACAAGCACGTATCAAAAAAGGGATGACACAGGAAGCGCTTGCTGAAAAATGCGGTACCAACAAAGGATACATTTCAAAAATTGAAAACGACATCAAGGAAGTTCGGCTCTCTACCCTGCAAAAAATTGTTGAACTCGGTTTGAACGGCAGTCTGAAATTATCGATCCTAGTTTGATGAACAAAAGGGTTGTTTGGAGCTTGAATCCTTTGGACGTTTGAGGTATTGTTGTAACGTACTGTGTTTCGTGCCTGCCTGCCGGTAGATACTATATCCACCAAAGGTCCAAAAACCGCCCCCCGAATAGTGTTTTTCTCGTTGACTTCAACGTTCCCAAATATAAATTGCGTAGAGGACTACTTATTCACTTTTTGTGAAGTTTATTCGTTAACTTTATACCGATCATTTGAGAATACATCTGATTAAGATCAATACCCTGAGAAACTTCATGCTCATTCATCCGGATAGCCATGCTTCGCTGAATGATTGGATGAGCAAATTGAAAGTGGCCAACTGGAAGACACCCGCAGACATCCGGTATACTTTTTCAACATCGGATTTGCTGGGCAACCACAGCGATAGGGTCGTTTTCAATATTGGCGGAAATAAGTATCGGATGATTGCGAAGTACTATTTTGGAAAGCAGCAGGTTCACCTGTTCATTTGCTGGATTGGCACCCATGCCGAGTACACGAAAATCTGCAAGGAAAACAAACAGTTCAAACTAAAATGCTATTGAAATGGTAAGCACATTAAAATATACCGTCATAAAAAACGAAGCCCAATATGATCTTTACTGCACTATATTGGAAACATTGTTACAACAAAAGAAGAAATCGAAACAAACGCAGGAAGAAATCGAACTGATTACTTTGCTCATCGAAAAATTTGATGAGGAAACGCATCTTTTTCACCAATCCTCCATCCCTGAAATTCTACAATCCTTATTGGTTGAACATCAACTTAAATCAAAACAACTGGCTCAGATTCTGGGAGTCAGCGAAGGACTTGTCTCGGATATGCGTTCCGGGAAAAAACCGATCTCCAAAAAAAATATTCAAATCCTGTCAAAACACTTTAAAATAAATCCGTCGTTTTTATTAGGTGGCTAATTGTTTATAGCACCGGAGATGGGTTTTTTACCCAACTGCCGACAGGCAGTTACCAAACCTTGAATCCGCGCAGCGCCCTACTCTTTCACACCACGAACCACCACACGCTCGCTGCCTTGCTCTACCGATATCATGTACAATCCGCTCACCCACGATTTACCAAACGTAAGCGTACGCCCAACCGCCGTTTGATAGACCCCCACCCGACGACCCTGCGCATCATACACTCGAACCCACACGGGTAACAACTGATCACTGCCGGTCCATAATTGGAAAGACCCCCGCGTTGGATTCGGCGATAACCGCACCTCAAGCCGATCCGCCTGCGGCGCCTTGCCCTTGGTGATCGGCAATCCGCCACCCTGCACACATCCGGTATTGGTTAAGGCCTGCGTACGTATGTATCCCAGCGCACCACAGGCCGAGATGGCCCGCACACGTATCGAACCGCCTGAAAAACCGGTCGTATACAACACGGTAACCTGCGAACTGTCACTATTTGCGCTAACGAATTGTGCATTGGCCGGCAAGGTCCAACGGAATCGTACAGCCGGCATCTGGGAAGCCAGTAAATTGCCAACGACTGCCGTGTAGGTAACCT
>CAZZJF010000133.1:0-6784 GCA_964654325.1 uncultured Ferruginibacter sp. | reverse complement strand
TCAGCCCAGACGAGTCGTACTGTATCAGTGGGCACCACTGACAAAATGGTCAGCTTCTACCCCAACCCGGCGGTGGCCTTCATCCGTTTCAATGTCGTGGGTCAGAAACAAACCGCTTACTCTTTACATATCTTCAATTTTGTTGGTAAACGCATGACCGAAGTACAAGGCATCACCAGCAATGCCACAGTCAATCTACAGGATTACTTACGCGGCATTTACATCTACCAGCTCCGCGACCGCTATGGCCGTGTTTTAGAATCCGGCAAGTTTCAGGTAGTTAAATAACATCAGCCTCCTCCGATCTGATTTATGACTCAATTTTATTCTGTCAATTTGACGGCATTCCTTTGAATGGCAGTACTTTTGCATCTCTCAAAACAAAAGGTAGCGATATGGAAGAAACAAAGATCGAAACACCACAATCCCAGGACCCGCAACCCGAAGAAACACCCGTTCAGGAAACGGAAGCCCTGAAACAGGCGCTGGAAGAGCAAAAAGATAAATACTTGCGGCTTTTTGCGGAATACGACAACTTTAAGAAACGTACATACCGCGAAAAACTGGAGACGATTCAAACAGCCGGCAAAGACATCATCGTTAGTTTGTTGGATATCCTCGACGATTGTGAACGGGCCGAAAAGCAAATGGCCGCCAGTGAAATCCGGGAAGAAGATAAAGCCGGCACGCTGCTTATTTTCAACAGACTTCGTAACACCTTGCAGCAACGCGGACTCAAATCATTTGACAGTATTGGAGAAACGTTCAATACTGATCTGCACGAAGCCATTTCTGAAATAGATGCCGGTCCCGATAAGAAAGGCATCATCATTGAAGAACTGATGAAAGGATATACCCTCCACGACAAGATCATTCGGTTTTCAAAAGTCGTAGTAGGCCGTTAACCGGGAACAACTAAACAACAACCATGTCGAGTAAACGTGATTTTTATGAGATCCTGGGCGTAACCCGCTCGGCTTCTGCGGATGAAATAAAGAAAGCATACCGCAAGGTGGCGATGCAATACCATCCGGATCGAAATCCCGGTGATAAATCAGCCGAAGATAAATTTAAAGAAGCCGCCGAAGCCTACGAAGTATTGAGTGATCAGGAAAAGCGGAATCAATATGACCGCTATGGCCATCAAGCCTTCAGCGGTGGTGGCGGCGGCGGATTCCGGGGCGGCGGCATGAACATGGAAGATATCTTCAGTCAATTTGGAGACATCTTTGGCGGCGAAGGATTTGGCAGTTTCTTTGGTAACCGTGGCGGTGGCCGATCGGATGGACGACGTGGCAGTAACCTGCGCGTGAAAATCAAAATGAATTTTGAAGAGATCGCCAAGGGCGCTCATAAAACTATCAAACTCAAAAAACAGGTACGATGTACAACCTGTAATGGCTCGGGCGCTAAAGACCAAGGCAGTGTGCAAACCTGCTCCACCTGCAAAGGATCCGGACAGGTTCGTCGGGTTCAAAATACATTTTTAGGACAAATGCAGACAGTGTCCACTTGTCCGGCATGCCATGGCGATGGGACCACCATCACCGCCAAATGCACCGGCTGTAAAGGAGAAGGCCGTGTTTTTGGAGAAGAGACCATCGATATCGATATACCGGCCGGCGTACAGGAAGGTATGCAACTGAGTGTCAGCGGACGCGGTAACATCGGCGAACGAGGCGGCAGTAGTGGTGATTTGATTGTATTGATCGAAGAAGAAGCGCACCCGCAATTACAGCGCGACGGTATGCATGTGGCCTATGAATTATTTATCTCGTTTCCGGATGCGGTCACCGGCCTGCAAGCCGAAGTACCCACTATCGATGGACGGGCGAAAATCAAAATCCCAGCGGGCACACAAAGCGGAAAAATTTTCAGACTCAAAGGCAAAGGATTCCCATCCCTCAACAGTTATGAAAAAGGAGACCAACTGGTTCAGGTAAACATCTGGACACCACAGCAGGTAACTAAAGAAGAACGTGACATGCTGGACAAACTGCGGGAGGCCGATAACTTCAAACCCAATCCGGGCAAAAACGACCATCGCTCATTTTTCGATAAGATCCGCGATATTTTCAATTCGGATTAATACGTGGGCCGTTTCTTGTTCATCTTCTTCCCATACACTTTCTGTGCTTTATCAATCAGTGCGATAAACTCTTGTTTGAGAAACTGATTTTCACCGGCGAGGGATAGCTGGGCGAGTTTTTTAATATCGGCCCAAGACTGGTCTTTATAGTATTTAGACCGTTTCAATTTGAGGGAGAAGGACGTTACGGCTGTCGCAAAACGCAAATCTGGATGGATGCTATCCATTGGCAGAAAACGGTTGGGTATGGAGAAGGAACGAGTCAGCGTCGACGTGTCCCCTTTGGGTGAATAATGCAATTGAAGATGCGCCAAAAGTGCATCCGGTGCTGCGGGCTTCGTTTGTACTTCAAAAACGGCCAAGATACTGCTGCCACTTCCGACCTCCCCACCTTCAACAATAAGATTGCCGTCACTGATCGCGTCTTTTTTATTATCAAAGCCAATCAGGCGATAATTATCAACCACATCCGGATGAAATTGAACACTGACATACGCATCATCGGCAATCGTATACAGGGTTTGTGAGATCTCCTTGACCAATACCCGTTCGGCTTCCTCAAAATCATCGAGATAGGCATAGTTGCCATTCCCTTTTTTGGCCAACGTCTGTAATTTCGAATCTTTCAGATTGCCCATGCCAACACCCAGGCACGTAAGGTATATGCCGGAACTTCGCTGATTAGTTACCAGATCATCCAGCGCCTTTTCGCTGGTCTCACCCACATTGAAGTCGGCATCGGTGGCTAAAATAATGCGGTTGTTCCCGTTTCGGATAAACGTGCGTTGTGCAGACTTATACGCCATTTTCAAACCAGCCTCACCGGGTGTATCACCACTGGCTTCCAGCTTCTCAATGGCTTGGATGATTTTATCTTTCTCTCTGCCTGACGTCGGTTTCAGCCACTCCTCCACATACCCGCCATAGGTGATAATGGTTACGGTATCCGTATTTCGTAAATTTTTGACAAACAATTGAAACGATGCTTTGATCAGCGGCAATCGATTCGGCATATCCATGCTGCCTGATACATCAATTAAAAAAACATAATTGCCGGGAGGCACTTTACTGGTGTCCATCTTTTGCGCACTGACCTGTACATACAAGAGCTGTTTTTCTTTGTTCCACGGACAGCTGGTTAATTGGGTACGCAGGTCGAAGGCCTCTTTCGGTGGTGGTTGACGATAAAACAGGTCGAAATAATTCACCATCTCTTCAATCCGAATAGCATCTTCGGGTACAAATACCGATTGATTCAAAAAGCGACGCGTGTTGGAATAGGACGCTTTGTTTACATTAAGTGAATACCCGGTGTTTGGAAATTCACGGGTTCGGATCACATCATTTTCTACTAATTGAAAATAGGTCTCATCCCCTGAAAACGTCTTTGATTGTGTCGATCCGGTATAATCGCGCGTATACGAAGCCAATTTGGGATGGTATTTACTCACCGCGTCCGCGGTAGGTTTGAGTACCAGCGTTTGCCATTGGTCCGTTCGTACAGACACCGCTAAGGGCTCGAAGCCGTCCATCGTGATGGTTAAGCTGTCTTGCGCTTTACGAACCGTAATACCAAAGCCGCCCTGATCACCGGCTTGAACAAACTTTTTTTCGGAATGTACCAGTATTTTGGCGCCAACCAGTGGGCTCTTTTTTTCATCAAATACCTGACCCCGCAGGTAATACTGGGCAGTTACCGGCAATAGAAGCGTGCTGAAAAAAAGGTATGTTACCAGTTTTTTCAAGGGATACCTGGGATTGTGATTATCCTAAGATAGGCAAAAAATCGGAATATCAGTGTTCTTCTTCATGAAGTTGGTAGATCTCACGCAGATTTCTACCCAGGCCATCGTAGTCAAGTCCATAGCCAAGCAAAAACCGGTTGGGCACGCTAAACCCACAATAATCTACTGTAATAGGGTGTTGCAGTGCATCAGGTTTCATTAGTAAAGAAGCAATGCGCAAAGAGGCCGGCTGTTGGGCATGCAATTGCGGAAGGAACTCAAATAATGTTTTTCCGGTATCTACAATATCTTCCAGCACAACCACGTGACGGCCCGAAATTGGCACATCCAGTCCAATGGAGGTCGTCACTTGTCCGGAACTTTTGATCCCCTTGTAAGAGGCCAGTTTGATGAAACAGATTTCAGCCTCCATATCCAATTCTTTGAATAAATCAGAAGCAAACATGAAGGAACCATTGAGTATGGCAATGAACAACGGACGCTTACCCTGCAGATCGGCCCGTATCGCCTCGGCAACCCGGACTATCTGTTTGTTAATTTCTTTTTCAGACAAGTACGTCTGAAAGGTTCGGTCGTGTACCTGTATGCGTGCCATATATGTATGATTCAGTTGGAAGTATTGCGTTGTGCCGAATGCTGTCGTTCAATAACCTGCAAGGTGTACTGATTGAGATTGTATCGTTCGATCAGACTGATCAATTTAATGGGATATTGGGATCCGGTAGCATATCCGGCTTTCTTCAAGCCGTAGGCCCAGGCTTTGTAATCAGTTGGATCTAATGAAAATAAATGTGTGTAAAAAGGGCGATAGCGTAAAAAATCACTGTGGTCACGATAACTCTCTTCCACGGAAGGATATCGACGAAAGCATTCACCATCTTGGTCGTCATCATGATAAATGCGCCCTCCTTTCCATTCGTGCTTGCATTTGATGCCAAAATGATTGTTGGCCTCCCTGGCCAGGATACTGTTTCCGCTCTCTGATTCCAAAATACCCTGAGCAAGTGTGATGGCTGCCGGCACACCCGACCGTTCCATTTCGGTCATGGCAAAAGAGGCGTAGGCCTCCACATATTGCGGTTGTGTCATCTTCTGCGCAAACAATGTTTGGCAGCAGAATAACAAAGCGAAAAATAGCAAGCGATTGTTCATGGTTTTTTACGAATCAGGGTTATGCCATCTCGAACAGGAAGCATGATTTGCTCAACACGATCATCCTGGGCAACATGCTCATTAAATGCCTGGATGGCTTTCGAATTCTTTCCTTCCGGTGGATGCGCCAGTACTTGTCCGTGAAACAACACATTGTCTGCCAAGATCCAGCCTCCCGGCCGCAACCGGGACAAAGTTAGTTCGTAATAGGTAATATACCCAACCTTGTCCGCATCGATAAAAACCAGATCCCATGTTTCATCTAGTAAGGGAATAATGGTTTGGGCATCGCCTATATGAAGCTGGATTTGTTGTTTGTAAGGCGATCGATTGAAAAAGCTACGGGCCAGCTCGGCATCAGCCTCACGAAGTTCGATGGTATGGAGTTGACCGTTCTCGATCAGACCGGCGGCCAGACAAAGTGCGCTATAACCAGTAAAAGTCCCTATCTCCAAAACGCGACTGGGTTGTATCATGGCCGACAAGAGGCGAAGTAATTGTCCTTGATATGATCCGCTGAGCATGTGGGCATGCGGATGGTTCGCCAGTGTATGCGCTTGCAACTCCGCCAATAAGGGATCCGTCTCCGACGAATACTGTTGCACATAAGAATCTACGTCCGGTGAAAGCCAGTTCATGTCTTGCTGGTTGTTTCTGCAGATGATTTTGAGATGAGTAGTAAACCCAAAAAGGTAATGACCCCATTGATCAGGATCAGCTCATTACCGATTTTATACCCTCCGTACATGCATAATGACCACTTTTGTAGTCCAAGGGTGATGTGCAGTTTCTTTTCGTACCACTCCGGACTACTCAATATATCCAGAATAGCCGTCAATACCGGGGCAATGATACAAACCGGCCATATAAATGATTCAACTAGTTTTCGCTTAGTCAAAATACCAAATGCAAATAACCCAAGTAATGGCCCGTAGGTTAACCCTGCAAATTTCAGAATGAAATCGATGATCAGTTTATCATTAATCCACTTGAACAGCAGCACCATCAGGAAAAAAATGAGGGCAAAGCTAAGATGGACCAAAAGCCTGGTTCTTTTTTTCGCAGCCTCGTCGCTGACGGATTCCTGCAAGTTCAGCATATCAATACAATACGATGAGGTGAGTGATGTGATGGCCCCATCCACACTGGGAAACAACGCAGAAATCAACGCAATAATGAAAATAATGCCCAGTGTTCCGCCAAAGGCATCACTTAACGCAATAAAGGGAAACAAATCGTCAGGCGCCTGTGTGATACTATTTTGTTCGGCATAGAGGTACAACACGCCGCCCAGTACCAGAAATAACAAATTGACGACCATCAGGACGCCGGTAAAGGTGAGCATGTTTTTCTGCGAGTCGCGGAGGTTTTTTACACTGATATTTTTTTGCATCATCTCCTGATCCAGTCCGGTCATCGCGATAGCGATAAACATCCCACCAATAATGTGTTTTAAGGCAAATGAACCGGCCATTACATCGCCATTAAAAATTTGCGTGTACCCTTTGTCATGCATCATCGATAAGGCTCCGCCTAAATCGGTTCCGAGCGCATTGATGATTACAATAATACAAACCACCAACCCGGTGAGCATGCCGGTAGTTTGCAACGTGTCTGTGTAGATAATAGTTTTGACACCACCCTCCACGGTGTAGAGCAAGATCATCAGTAAAATGACCAAGGCGGTTACCACAAAGGGAATGCCCATGTCGTCAAAAATGAATGTCTGTAAAATACTGATCACCAGATATAATCTGGCCGTTGCTCCGACTGTCCGGGATAAAATAAAAAAGAAGGA
>CAZZJF010000132.1:0-6793 GCA_964654325.1 uncultured Ferruginibacter sp. | reverse complement strand
ATTTTGATGTCAAAAAGCCCAAAATATGGTCGGGGAGCGAATATCACCAATAATGGTGAAAAAAAAAATTTTTTATTCCAATTCTTTTGATAAGCGAATAAAGACAATGCTTTCAGCAGAAAAATTTATGCTCTTTTTTTTGAATTTGATCTTTTTTTTCAGGCCCCTTTTCCCGCTTATCCACAACTCTCTCTGTTTCAAGGCTACGGTCGAAAATAAGGCCCAAAAACAGCGAAAAGCCGTGTATCTTTATGCTTCAAAACAAATGTACACATGAGTTACGAGCTGACAGGAAAACTGGTTGCCAAATTTGATACGGTCCAACGCACCGAAAACTTCAAAACACGGGAGTTCGTGATTGAGAAATCCGACGAAATCAATGGGAAAACCATTGTGAATTATGTGAAATTTCAAAGCGTTCAGGATAAAACAGCACTGATTGACCGGGTAAACACCGGCGATATGGTCAAAGTCTATTTCAATATCAGAGGTTCCCGTTGGGAACGCGACGGTCGTGTGAATTATATCACGAATTTGGATGCCTGGCGTATCGAACAAATACTGCAACCCAGTACACAGCAAGGTCCCATCGACTCAGAGTTCACCGAACCGCTTGACACCTTTACGTCAACCGCTTCTGATGGCGAAGACCTTCCCTTTTAACGCGTGATTTCTTCCACAAACACGGTGTGACCAGGCATGCAACAAATTACGTCCATACAAGCCACACCGGAGGAAGCAGCCGATGAGGTTCGGTTGATAGAACGAATCTTACAGCATACCGGCCTCAAACAAGAGGCCCTTACCGGATTCCAGATTCAAAAAAAATCACTGGATGCCCGGGGTAAGCGGTTGCATTACGTGCTAACTGTCCGCCTGTTTATTGACGAAATCCCTCCATCCCCCATTCCGCCAGCGCCGAAACCGGTCACCCTGCAGCAACATTCGCCCAAAACCATCATCATCGGAGCGGGTCCGGCCGGACTTTTTGCCGCACTTCAACTACTCGAAAACGGCATCCGGCCCATCATCCTGGAAAGAGGGAAAGATGTTAGAAGCCGTCGACGCGACCTGGCACTGTTAAACCGGGAAGGGCTCCTGCACCCAGACAGCAATTACTGCTTTGGCGAAGGTGGCGCCGGCACTTACAGCGATGGTAAACTCTACACCCGCAGTACCAAGCGCGGCAATGTGCAACGAATCCTGGAGAAACTGGTTTCTTTCGGGGCGAGTCCATCCATCCTGTTCGAAGCCCACCCGCATATCGGCACGAACAAACTACCCAGCATCATCACAGCCATCCGCGACTATATTCTGGCTTGTGGCGGTGAAGTTCACTTCAGTAAGAAAGTAACCGGCTTTATCCAAAAAAATAACCATATTGAGTCGGTTATTACACATGACGGCTCAACGTATGAAGCTGCGGCCATCATCCTGGCCACCGGCCATTCGGCCCGCGATGTATTTGCGCTCTTGCACACACATGGTATCCGCGTCGAAGCCAAACCATTTGCCCTTGGCGTGCGCATTGAACATCCGCAGGCACTCATTAATCGCATTCAGTACCATGGCCAGTGCGATAATCCCCACCTACCCCCTGCTTCCTATGGTGTTGTTCAACATGCCGTCGATCGATCGCTGTTCTCGTTTTGTATGTGTCCGGGGGGTATCATCGCCACCGCGTCAACAGATCCGAAATCGCTGGTGATAAACGGATGGAGCCCTTCTAAACGAAACAACCCCTACGCCAACAGCGGCATGGTGGTTCCTGTTGAACTCACTGATGCCTGTCAATACCTGAATAAAGACCCCAACGACACCGACCCCTTTGTATTTTTAGCTTTCCAGCATGCCATTGAACAACAGGCGTATGCAGCGGGCGGAGGTCAGTTTCAGGCACCGGCCCAACGACTTACCGATTTCTGTGAAAAACGAGCGAGCACGACCCTGCCGACCACGTCCTATGTGCGGGGCATACAGCCCGCTGACCTGCGTGACGTTCTCCCCCCGTTCATAATCAACAACCTGGCGATCGGATTGCAACGATTGGGTAAAAAACTCAAAGGTTATTACACGCAGGAAGCGGTTTTAGTGGCAACTGAGAGCCGTACATCCAGTCCCGTGCGCATTCCGCGTGATCCGGAACATGGCCATCACCCCGATACACCCAATCTGTTTCCCTGCGGAGAGGGTGCCGGTTATGCCGGTGGCATTATGAGTGCCGCCATGGATGGCGAACGGGTGGCACAATGGGTTACCAAATGGATTCAACACTGATCTTCCTTGTTTTTTTGACGGCAATTACATTCTATATTTCGGGGTTGGGTGCTGATGTTTTAATTTTGAGCCCTTAACTAATTGGCATGTACAGAACACAAACTTGCGGTGAATTGAGAATGGACCATGTTGGCCGGTCGGTTACCCTGGCCGGATGGGTGCAAACCGTCCGTAAATTCGGTGGTATCACTTTTATGGATTTACGCGACCGGTATGGCATCACGCAACTGATTTTTGCCGAATCGCTGAATGCGCAACTAGACGCCCATCCGATCGGTCGGGAGTTTGTCGTGCAGGCCACGGGCACCGTTCGGGAACGAACCAACAAGAACCCGCAACTGCCAACCGGTGATATTGAAATCCTGGTATCTACGTATCAAATTCTCAATAGCGCTTCCACGCCCCCATTCACTATTCAGGATGATACGGATGGCGGTGAAGACCTACGCATGCGTTACCGGTACCTGGATCTGCGTCGGGGGATTGTTCGAAAAAATCTCGAGTTGCGTTATGCCGTTGGTCGTAGTGCACGCAACTACCTGCATGAACAAGGCTTCATGGATATTGAAACGCCTTTTCTGATCAAGTCTACGCCGGAAGGTGCCCGCGACTTTGTCGTGCCCAGCCGGATGAATCCCGGACAGTTCTATGCATTACCGCAGTCACCGCAAACATTCAAACAATTACTCATGGTAAGCGGGTACGACCGCTATTATCAGATTGTCAAATGCTTCCGTGATGAAGACCTGCGAGCCGACCGGCAGCCCGAATTCACTCAAATCGACTGCGAGATGGCTTTTGTGGAACAAGAAGACATCCTGCGTATGTTTGAAGGTATGATCCGCCGGATCTTTCAGGATGTGAAACAAATGGCCTATACCGAGCCTATCGAACGCATGACCTGGGAAGACGCGATGTGGACGTACGGCAATGACAAGCCCGACATTCGTTTCGATATGCGGCTTTGCAACCTCAAATTCCCAACTCACTGTTTTATTGGCAAGCCCAATCAAATTTCGTTGATCGCAGATGCCGGCTTTAAGGTATTTGACGATGCTGAGACCGTGATAGCGGTAACCGCACCGGGCTGTGCCGAATACTCCCGCAAACAAACAGATGAACTAACGGAATGGGTTAAACGACCGCAAATCGGCATGAACGGACTGGTCACCATTCGTTACAATGCCGACGGAACATGCAAGAGCAGTGTCGATAAATTTTTTGATCAGGAAAAACTCCGTGCCATCGCCGAAACAGCTCATGCGCAAGCAGGCGATTTAATCTTGATCGTAGCCGGCACCGAAGATCGCACCCGAAAAGCAGCCAGTGAGCTGCGCCTGCATCTGGCTACGCAACTCGGCCTACGTAATCCGGAAACATTTAAACTATTGTGGGTGGTTGACTTCCCCTTGTTTGAATATGCGGAGGAAGATAATCGCTGGGTGGCCAGACACCATCCATTCACCGCACCCAAGCCATCCGATATCGACACGATGATCGCAAACAATCCGAAGATTAACGATGCGGCCGCTTACCTGAAACATCCGTATGCCGGCATCAAGGCCAATGCCTATGATATGGTACTGAACGGAAACGAAATTGGGGGTGGCAGTATTCGGATCTATCAGAAAGAACTTCAGCAAAAAATGTTTGAAGCCCTGGGCATGGATGATGCCGAACAACAACATAAATTCGGTTTCCTGCTGGGTGCTTTTGAATACGGCGCACCGCCCCATGGTGGTATCGCATTTGGATTCGACCGACTCTGCGCTTTACTCGGCGGCAGTGAAAGCATCCGAGATTTCATCGCTTTTCCAAAAAACAACAGCGGTCGGGATGTAATGATTGATGCTCCATCCGCCATCGATGGAAAACAATACAAGGAACTGCAACTCAAACCTGATACACCCTGATCATGCACGTGCCACCCCTTGCCGAACGAATGCGTCCAATCAAGCTGGATGATGTGCAGGGACAGGCACACCTGACCGGTTCGGATAGTATCATTCGTACCGCCCTTGGCTCCGGCAAACTACCCTCCATGATTTTATGGGGACCGCCAGGTGTTGGAAAAACCACCCTGGCCGGCATCCTGGCCAATGAATTGCATCTTCCTTTTTTTCAGTTATCGGCTATTTCGTCCGGCGTGAAGGATATCCGCGAAGTCATTGAACAGGCTACACACCAATCCGGATCGATTTTATTCATTGATGAAATTCACCGATTTAATAAATCGCAACAGGACGCATTACTCGGTGCGGTCGAGAAAGGCATCATCACCCTGATTGGTGCCACCACTGAGAATCCATCGTTTGAAGTCAACAGCGCGTTGCTCAGCCGTTGTCAGGTTTTTATACTCAAACCATTGGAGCCAACGAATATGGTCACCTTGATGCACCGGGCACTGGAGAAAGATGCCATCCTGGCGGCTCAACAGGTTACACTTACTGAAACCGAGGCCCTGATCCGGCTTTCGGGCGGTGATGCGCGTAAATTACTCAACCTGCTTGAACTGGTTTGCACCCATACACCCATGGGCGGCAGCATCACTAACGAACGAACCATACAAATTGCACAGCAGCGTATTGCCCTCTACGACAAAAAAGGAGAGCAGCACTATGATATCATTTCCGCATTCATCAAAAGTATGCGCGGCTCCGATCCCAATGCTGCCGTTTACTGGCTGGCCCGCATGATTGAAGGGGGCGAAGAATTACGATTCATCGCGCGACGCATGATCATTTTTGCGAGCGAAGATATCGGACTGGCCAACCCCAATGCGCTATTGATGGCCAATGCCACCTTCGATGCGGTCAACGTCATTGGATACCCGGAAAGCCGTATCATTCTCTCACAATGTGCGATATACCTGGCTACCTCGGTGAAGAGCAATGCCTCCTACATGGCGATCGAAGAAGCACTCGACAAGGTTCGAAAAACAGGCGACCTACCCGTTCCCCTGCATTTGCGCAATGCCCCTACTTCCTTGATGAAAGACCAGGATTATGGAAAAGATTACAAATACGCTCACAACTATGCAAACCATTTTGTGACACTCGACTATTTGCCTGAAGCGATCACAGGAACCCGTTTTTATAGCCCCGCAAAAAACAGTCGCGAAGAAGAGATCCGAAAATTTCTAAAAGTACGCTGGAATGAACGCTATGGATATTAATGCCTATGACACCCACTTTTCTTACATACCGTTTTGATGAACTTTCAGCCGAACAGCTGTACGCACTACTTCGTCTACGCGCAACCGTTTTTATTGTTGAGCAACAATGTGTATATCAGGATCTGGATAATAAAGACCAGCAATCGTTGCATGTACTGGGATATCACGCGGAAAACCTGGTCGCCTATGCGCGGATCCTGCCACCCGGACTCAGTTACGAGGAGGCTAGCATCGGACGGGTTGTTACCAGTCCGCAGGCCCGTAAGCATGGTTTTGGAAAAGCACTGATGCGGGAAGCCATCCATTTATGCCGGCAACGATACAGTGGTGTTTTTATCCGTATCAGCGCGCAAGAATATTTACTGGCTTTTTACAGTAATCTGGGCTTTGAGGCCGTGGGCGCTCCCTATCTGGAAGACGGTATCCCCCACGTCGAAATGATATTAAAAACGGCTTAGTAACTCCTGAAGATCAGCATCTGTTTTGATCAGCACGTCCCTTACTTTGCTACCCTGACTTGGACCTACCACACCGGCTGACTCCAGCTGGTCCATCAATCGGCCGGCCCGGTTATATCCCAATTTCATCTTACGCTGAAGAAGCGAGGTACTGCCTTGCTGACTGGCTACAATCAATCTGGCTGCATCTTCAAACAGTGGATCTTTATCGTTCACATCGAACTCCCTGCCCTCGGCATCTTTTTCATCAATATATTCCGGTAGGAGAAACGCGTGTGGATAGCCTCGCTGATCGCCGATAAAGTCGACAATTTTATCAACCTCGGGTGTATCGACAAACGCACATTGGAGTCGTACAATATCTCCTCCGTAACTAATCAGCATATCTCCTTTCCCAATAAGCTGATCGGCCCCACCGGCATCGAGAATTGTCCGGCTATCGATCTTACTACTCACTTTGAAGGCAATCCGTGCCGGGAAGTTGGCTTTGATGGTTCCGGTAATGATGTTCACGGAAGGTCGCTGGGTGGCGATAATCAGATGTATGCCAACCGCACGGGCCAGCTGTGCCAACCGGGCAATAGGCATTTCCACCTCTTTGCCCGCCGTCATGATCAGATCGGCAAACTCATCCACGACCAGTACGATAAACGGTAAAAACTGATGCCCCTGTTCAGGATTCAGTGTTCGTTTGGCAAACTTCTCATTATACTCCCGAATGTTTCGAACGCCGGCTTCTTTCAGCAAGTCGTATCGGTTGTCCATTTCGATACAAAGAGCATTCAGAGTATGCACTACTTTTTTCGTATCGGTAATAATCGACTCATCCTCGCCCGGTAACTTGGCCAGAAAATGTTTTTCAATGGCTTTGTAAATGCTCAAT
>CAZZJF010000131.1:3718-6806 GCA_964654325.1 uncultured Ferruginibacter sp. | reverse complement strand
GAAAAAGAACTTTATTTCCTGCGGTTGGCCAGCACGGATCTGACCTACAAAGAAATCGCCGCTCAAATGGATATCACCCCCCGGGCCATAGATGGTTACCGCGATACCTTGTTTGAAAAACTGGATGTAAAAAGCCGGGTGGGTTTGGCAATTTATGCCGTCAAGAACGGTATTGTGACCTTCTGAGGGGACTACTCCACCAATCGGTTCCGAACGCCATACATGATCAACCCGCCGATGGTTTTGGCATTGACCTTCGCCTTCATGTTCTGCCGGATGGTTTCAATGGTTCGGGGACTTAAAAAAATGGTTTTGGAAATCTCATCGGTGGTTTTGTCGTCGGCCAGCAGTTGTAATATTTTCAGCTCTTTTTCATTGAACTGAACCGGTGTATCGGTGCCATATTGTTGACGGACCTGTTTCCGCTGCATCAGCTTGCCCATTACGGCGCGGTTGACCAGGTCGTTGAAGTAAAAATCATCGTTCATACAGGTCAGAATAGCCTCGTAGATCTCCTCCGGATCACTGGTTTTGGTGAGGTAGGCATTCGCACCCATTTCCATCATTTTACTAATCATCTGCTGATCGTCATACATGGTCAGCACGATGATTTTAATATCCTCATATTCTTTCCGGATAATCTGAATTGCATTGATACCGTCTATCTCAGGCATGCGGATATCCATCAGCAACACATCCGGTTTTTTGATGGCGATTTTATGCATCAGGTCTTTGCCATCCTCGGCTTCCCAGATCATTTTGAGTTCCGTTTTGCCCGATAGCGCCATCTTGATACCATCTCTAAAAATTTTATGGTCGTCGGCAATGGCGGTTTTGATAACCGGATCGGGGGATTGTTCGGAGCTATTCATACGTTTATTTATTGGTAATCAATGGGTTGAATTTGCGTATTCGACGGTGTAAAATTCCTGTTTTTTTGTGGCTAATCAAGGAAAATGGCCGAATCGACCTTAATTTTTCCCACAGGGTTATCCACATTCAGGAGAAAAACATCGTATTTATACGAGGTATTTCCCCTAAATTTACGCCGTAAAATTACGCAATTCGAATTGGGAAATTACCCCTTTTTCCGGAAGAAAAAAACAGGTGAACCCATCGAAAGCGATTGATTTACACTGTTTTTATGCATTCGTAGAATTACGTTGTCTTATTTCGGCCCTTGTGGTTGCCGGCCATTAAAGGCAAGTTTACATAGAAACTTACCTAAAACCACAAACCTTTTTTTATGCATCTGTTCATCATCCATTTGCTCAACATGTTGTTCTCTTAAATTCATTGATTAGAATTTAAGGCTATTTTTGGGAAAAATTCAGCTGAATACTCTCAAAATCATAACATTACTTACGGAATTATTACCTTTTCTGTTTTGTGTTTCGAACCTAAAAAATTTAAACACAAAGCCGCTAAAGGTTTTTTTTATTTATACGATATTACAATTTCTTACCTCACTCAGTATTGTATTATCGATTTACTTTCTCAATTCTTATTCTCTCTACTTTTTGATTTTAGACATACATCTCGTTCTAGAATTTTACATAATTGCTATTTTCTTCATCTTGGCGTATAAAAAACCACTATTTAAGTGGATTTTAGGCTCAATAGCTTTATTTTTTCTACTTTATTTAGTTTTAACTAGTTCATTCAACAGTAATCAAATTTTTAATAGCACTACTACGTTAATTCAATTCATTTTTCTCATTTTGTTTTCTCTATTCTACATGTTTGATTATTTAGATAATTTAGAATTAATACCATTGACGAGGAACCCTTACTTTTTTATAACTACAAGCCTATTATTTTATTTCGCAGGTAATTTTTTTTACATCTTACTTGTAAATAACTCAAAGGAGGCAGAGGTACAAGTACAACTATACTTAATGGTATCATATAGTGTTGTTTCGATTATAAAGAATTTTTTATTCTCAATTTCGATAATTAAACTAAGGAATAACTCAAAAGTAAAAGCTGCTTTTAGTGATCCATTGCCGAATTTGGATTTTCAAATAGATAATATATCACCTAACCAACGTTAAAACCTATGATTTTTTTGGAGATAGATTCAGCAGGTATATCGAGGCTGATGTTTATTGGTACGCTGGGGATGTTGACCTTGGCGGTGGCGATCATTGTATTTGTGATCTTTCACCAGCGGAAGGTAATTCGCTATCAGATGGACATGAAAAAGCTGGAGGCCGAGAAACAACAGGTTCTGTTAAACGCATCTATTCGTTTTCAGGAAGAAGAGCGCCAGCGGATTGCCGCCGATTTGCATGATGATGCCGGTCCCTTGCTGGCTACCGCGCGTTTATACCTGAACGAAAACCTCGTCAACCAGGAGAAGGCGCAGCAACTGCAGAGCATTATTAGTGCCAAACAGATCATCGATGATGCCATCATGCTTATCCGAAATATCAGCCACAGCCTGATGCCGCCCACGCTTAAAAACTTTGGATTGGAAAGTGCGACGACCGACCTGTTTCAAAAAATCAGTGGCAGTGGCGCCATCAATGCCAGCGCCCGCTTTCATGATTACCGCGAACGACTGGCTGTGGAACAGGAGCTGCTGGTGTTCCGGATCATCCAGGAGCTGGTCAACAATGTACTCAAACACAGCCATGCCGGGTTTATTCACTTAACCCAAAATGCGTCCGGCAATAATTTGTATTTCCGGATCCATCATGATGGGAAAGGCATCACCCAAGCCGATTTCGAACGGTTGAATCATCAGTCGCAGGGACTGGGTTTAAAAAACATCGCGAGCCGGATCAATGTGTTGGGTGGTCGTATTTTTTTCGAGATCGATCCCAGTCAAACCTATTTCAAGGTGACGGTGGAAGTTCCTCGCTCACTGACAACGACGGTGGCCTGATCACGGCTGTTCCTCATTCAGAATCTATGCTTAATTTTAGCAACGAATGAGCAATCCGGGTATCATCAATGTGGCCATTGCCGACGACCACCAGTTATTCCGCAAAGGAGTGGTGTTGTCGATGCGCTCATATGTCAACATCAAATTTGTATTTGAGGCCTCCAATGGCGAGGAATTGTTGCAGAAAATTCCGGAACA
>CAZZJF010000131.1:0-3618 GCA_964654325.1 uncultured Ferruginibacter sp. | reverse complement strand
AGCGATCGCGAAAAAGAGGTGCTCACGCTGGTGTGCATGGAACATACCGCTGGTGAAATAGCATCCAAAATGGGTATCAGCGCCCGAACCGTCGAGTCGATCAAAGACCGTCTCATGGAGCGTTTTGGTGTCAAGAATTCAGTGGGACTGGTTTTCTATGCTATGAAAAACAACCTGATTGAATAAGCACGTCAGAATCAGAACAAGCCAAACAACGTGGAATCAACTTTGGAGATGACCTCACCGAAATGTTCGTCGTTTTCGGCAAACTTATTCGTGTCGGCATCGATAATCAGCAAGGCGCCATCCTTGTAGTTGTCGATCCAGTTGTTGTACAGATCGTTGAGTTTTTTCAGGTAATCCAAGCGAATGTTTTCTTCATACTCGCGGCCGCGTTTCTGAATCTGTCCAACCAGGGTTGGTACAGAGGCTTTCAGGTAGATCAGCAGATCGGGCGGCTGCACCATCGATTTGAGGGTTTCATAAAATTGATAGTAATTCTCAAAATCGCGTTTGCCCATCAGGCCCATATCATGGAGATTGGGCGCAAAAATATTGGCGTCTTCATAAATGGTTCGGTCCTGGATAACCGTTTCCGTACCACGTTGGATATCGAGTAATTGGTTTAAGCGGCTGTTCAGAAAGTAAATCTGCAGATTGAAGCTCCAGCGGGGCATGTCTTCGTAAAAATCGTTCAGGTAGGGATTGTGGTCTACATCCTCAAACTGCGGAATCCATTTATAATGCTTGCTGAGCAGTTCGGTGAGGGTGGTTTTGCCGGCTCCGATATTTCCGGCAACGGCGATATGTTTGGGTTTTTTGTTCTTTGGCATCTGTGCGGCTTCTAAGTGTGCACGAATGTATTGAATTTCCGCATTGCCTCCGCATCCGATCAATAATAGTTCAGACCAATGGCTTCGCGAACGGTCTCCATGGTTTTTCGGGCACTCTGGCGGGCTTTCTCCGCACCGGTTTGCATGACTTGTGCCAGGTACTGGTCGTTGGCAAGGATCTCATCGGTTCGCGTCCGGATGGGTGCCATGAACCGAATCATGTCTTCGCCCAGCTGTTTTTTCATGTCGCCGTAGCGAATGGTGCATTGATTATAGGCTTCTTCGAAATGTTGAATCGTATCGGGGGCCGAAACCAGTCGCATCAACTGAAAGATGTTTTCGATGTAATCCGGCTTTGGACTGTTTTCGCTGGTTGGTCCGCTGTCAGTTTTGGCCTTCATCACCTTTTTGCGTATGGTGTCGTCATCATCGGCGAAATACAGGGTGGCGTTCAGGTTTTCACTCTTGCTCATTTTCCCACTGCCATCGAGACCGGGTACTTTTACCAGTTGGTTGTTGAAATTAAACGCATGGGGCTCGGGGAACACTGGTCCGTATCGGTGGTTGAAACGGACCACAAAATTGCGGGCCATTTCCAGGTGTTGCTCCTGATCTTTTCCTACCGGAACCAGGGTGGCTCGGTGCAGGATGATATCAGCGGTTTGAAGCACCGGATAGGTGAGGAGACCGGCATTCACGTTATCGGGATGCTGACGGGCTTTTTCTTTAAACGTTACTGTTTTTTCGAGCTCGCCTTTATAAGCCAGCATGTTCAGGTAGAGATAGAGTTCGGATGTTTCATATACATGGCTCTGGCAGTAGAGTGCCACCTTTTCGGGATCGAGTCCGCAGGCGATGTTTTCGGCCAATACACGCCGTACACTTTGCCGGAGTGTGGACGTATCCGGGTGGGTAGTCAACGCATGCAAGTCGGCCACCATGAAATAACAGGTATACGCATCCTGCATCCGCACATAATTTTGGATGGCTCCGAAATAGTTGCCCAGATGAATCATGCCGGTTGGTCGGATGCCGCTCATCACAACCGCTTTAGGGGTATTGGTCGATACAGGATGGTCCATAATTTCCATGTGCCGCGAAGATAGCAAATATCAAAGGCGATTGAAAGGGACACCAGGTCATTTTTCATGCAGGCCTATGAAAATCAGGAGCTGGATGCGGCAATTCGGTTAAATTTGCGTCACTGCCAATGGATGGCATTACTAATGACCCCGTAAACATGGAACCTGTTATTCAACTGGCCGACATCCGTAAAAGCTATTTCATGGGTAATCATGAATTAGTCGTTTTGAAAGGGGTGACCACCCAGATTTTGAAGAATGAATATGTAGCCCTGATGGGTCCGAGCGGTTCGGGTAAATCAACTCTCATGAATATTTTGGGTTGTTTAGATACGCCAACATCCGGTACTTATATTCTCAATGGCAACGAGGTGAGTCGGATGCATGATGACGAGCTGGCCACGATCCGAAATCAGGAGATTGGGTTTGTCTTTCAGCAATTCAACCTGTTACCAAGGCTATCGGCTGCCGAGAATGTGGCATTGCCTTTAGTGTACAGTGGCGTTTCCAGAAAAGAGCGAATCCAGCGCGCCGAGGCCGTATTGGAAAAAGTGGGATTAAAAGACCGCATGAGTCATCGTCCGAATGAGCTCAGTGGCGGACAGTGCCAGCGGGTGGCGATTGCCCGGGCCCTGATCAATAACCCGTCTATCATTTTAGCAGATGAACCCACCGGAAACCTGGATTCCAAAACCTCGCATGAGATCATGCAGATGCTCTCCCAAATCCACGAAGAGGGGAATACGGTAGTGCTGGTAACACATGAAGAAGATATTTCATCTTTTGCCCGCCGGATCATTCGGTTGAAGGATGGGCTCATAGAATCAGACAAACGTAACACAGAAAATGGATAGCTCATCTTTTTTGAACTATTTGAAAGATTGATTGTTCATCAAGCGCAACCACAAATAATGGCAATAAAAATATACACTAAGGTAGGCGACGGAGGCATGACTAGTTTGATTGGAGGTACCAAGGTGCCTAAGAGTCATCTTCGCATTGAAAGTTACGGAACCGTGGATGAGTTGAATTCGCACATTGGTTTCTGCAACGACCAGATACAGCATGAGAAATCCAATCACATGTTGCGTGAGATCCAAGACAGACTCTTTACCATTGGGTCATCACTAGCCTGTGATCCGGACAAAGAAGCCAAAATGGTCATACCGGATCTGTCTGAGTCAGATGTTATTTTGCTTGAGGCGCAGATGGATGCGATGAATGATTCGTTACCTCCGATGAAGTCCTTCATTTTGCCGGGAGGCCACCCGGTCGTCTCATCTTTACATATAGCACGATGTGTTTGCCGTCGCACAGAGCGTATTTGTGTTTTCCTGCATCAGGAGGGTATTTTTGTTGATCCGCTTGTTATCAAATACCTGAATCGGTTGAGTGATTACCTGTTTGTATTATCCCGATTTATGGCTGTGGAATTGGATGCCTCTGAAATTCCCTGGCGTCCGAGAATCAATCAATAACGCATTGAAATCCCCTAAAAAGTATTAATTTTGCCCCCGCGTTTGTGTTGGGTAATCTCTACTCGATCTGATGTAGCGGTTAGGACGAAAACACTAATAGTTCTTGTCTGCACTCAGCAAACTAAAAAGTAGTTAAGTTGTCATCCTTTGGATTGGCGACGAATAAATAAATGCCGGGGTAGCTCAGCTGGTTAGAGCACAGGATTCATAACCCTGAGGTCGGCA
>CAZZJF010000130.1:0-6820 GCA_964654325.1 uncultured Ferruginibacter sp. | reverse complement strand
TATCCAAGAGTATGGCACGTTGTTCATCATTGGCGGCTTCAATGGCATGAAGCCAGAGAAAGGTTTTTTTATTGGCAAGGATATCGCCCCCAACCTGCTTACCAAATTTCTCGGGATCTCCGAACGCATCGAGGTAATCATCCTGAATTTGAAAGGCAATACCTAATTGTTTACCGAATGCATACAAATGGCGCTGATTCTCTTTACCGGCACCTCCGGCTATGGCCCCCAGTTGCATGGAGGCTGCCAGTAAAACAGAGGTTTTGAGCGTGATCATATGGATGTAATCATCCAATTTGACAACCGCTTCTTTCTCAAAATCCATATCCAGTTGCTGACCTTCGCATACTTCCCGAGCCGTTAGACTGAACAAGGTTAACATGCTATGCAGTCGGGACGGATCAACTCGGTTCAGGTATTCATAGGCGACCACCAGCATAACATCACCTGCCAGCAAGGCGGTTGAATCACCAAATGCCGTATGTACGGTTTTCACGCCCCGGCGAATAGGCGCTTTGTCCATGATGTCGTCGTGAATAAGGGTAAAATTGTGGAAGAGTTCCACCGCTGTTGCGGCATGATAAGCATCGACTGTAATTGCACCAAATAACTCATTACACATCAGCACACTGACAGGCCGCACCCGTTTACCGCCAATTTGAAGGATGTACTGCGATGCATCATACAACGAAGCGGGCGCCGCCGGAAAATGACGTTGCTGAAAATGGGTTTCAAACAGAGCAGACAAATCGTTGAAAGCGTGCATGGTGGCAGGAGCTGTTTACTGGATAAAGATAACCCTCGGAGAACAAGATTGTTGACTGATGGTGATTACTTATTTATGAATTTCACTGGTAAAATGAAACCGGATGTCTGGATTGTTGGTACGTTCAGTATTGAGAAACCACTCACTTTGCGCCAGATACACTAAATGGCCGTCTTTATCTTCGGCAATATTAGCCTGTTTGTATTTGACAAAGGCATCCAGCTTGTGCGCATCATCGCTGTCGATCCAGCAGGCTTTGTAAAACGGCAATGTGTTCATCTGTACCGAAGCCCCGTACTCTTGAAGCAGCCGATACTGAATCACTTCAAATTGGAGCTCACCGACACACCCGATAATCTTCTTATTACCACCGAACTGGGTAAACAATTGGGCCACGCCTTCGTCTGTCAGCTGCGATAAACCCTTTTCCAACTGCTTGGTTTTCATTGGGTCTTTATTGACAACCTCTTTGAATATTTCAGGTGAAAAACTGGGTATTCCCGTATAAAAAAATAATTCTTTGTCAGTAAGCGTGTCGCCTATTTTAAAGTTGCCGGTATCGAATAATCCTACCACATCGCCCGGAAAAGCTTCCTCAATCACATCTTTCTGCCTGGCCAAAAAGCTGTACGGGTTACTGAATCGAACCTCTTTCTCGAGTCGCACATGTTTATAGTACGTATTCCGACTGAATTTGCCGCTGCAAACCCGTAAAAAAGCGATTCGGTCGCGGTGCTTTGGATCGAGGTTCGCATGGATTTTAAAAATGAATCCGCTGAATGTATCTTCCTCGGGTTTGACCTCCCGCACGGTGGTTGCTCGTGGACGAGGCGTTGGGGCGATCCGAATAAACGTATCGAGCATTTCCCGTACCCCGAAATTATTAACCGCCGATCCAAAAAAGACGGGCGCCGTTTTGCCGGAGAGATAATCGGCCTCGTTCAGGGAGCCATATACGCCGTCGATGAGTTCAACATCTTCGCGCAAGATTTGGGCATCACGTTCCCCTATGGCTTTCTCCAGTTCGGGCGTAGAGAGATCATCGAAATGCAGCACATCTTCATCATTGGCCTTGGTTCCGGCCGTAAAAAGAACCAATCCTTTTTCATGCAAATCGTACACCCCTTTGAAGTCTTTTCCGCTATTGATGGGCACGGTCATGGGATGCAACTGGATATGCAGTTCTTTTTCAATTTCTTCGAGAAGATCAAAGCGATTTTTCCCATCACGATCCATTTTATTAATAAAGACAATAACGGGCGTATTACGCATAGAAATCACTTCCATCAATCGACGGGTTTGTTCTTCCACCCCGTTTACACTGTCTACGACCAGCACCACACTGTCTACGGCCGTCAATGTCCGGTACGTATCCTCCGCAAAATCCTTGTGACCCGGAGTATCCAGCAGGTTAATCAGAAATCCCTTGTACTCAAACGTCATCACACTGGTGGCCACACTGATTCCCCGCTGGCGCTCTATTTCCATAAAATCGGAGGTAGCATGCTTCTTGATCTTATTACTCTTAACGGCACCAGCTGTTTGAATGGCACCGCCAAACAACAGAAACTTTTCTGTAAGCGTTGTTTTACCGGCATCCGGATGCGAAATAATGGCAAATGTCTTGCGTCGGCTGATCTCGTTAATATACTTCATAAAGCGCCGCAAAGGTAGGTTAAACAACGTAAAAGCATGTTGAATGCATTATGTTACAGTGGATACAATACCCGGCAATGCGTTAATCTTACATCGACCAAAGTAGTGACTGGAAACTATGAATCATAGCGCTGCAAATCCCCACATGTAATCTTTAACAGACGCTTCGCCTTTTTTGAGTTAATTTTGCCATTGTTACAATGGGGCTGACCGGTTTTGACAGCATAGTTCTTTGTACGTGTAAGCATGTCGTGCGTTGGATAATTAGCACGTTAATCTGAATATTCAACCTTTAAATGGCAACACTACGTATGCCATGGCTGCCTAATCGATAGATTGACAGTCATTCGGGCCGCCGGGCAGGTTTGTCTGTTACCACGCCCCGCCGCCGACTCAAAAAAAATACAGGCTGCAGCAACGGATTGAAGCATTCGTTGCCTAAGCGCTCGCTTCTACGGTTCTGGTTGGTTAGTTGCTCCCCTGCCATAACCCGACAATCAATGAGTAAATAAGCATGTAGAAAGCGTATGGCGAATATGTTTGGACCAGGGTTCGATTCCCTGCAGCTCCACTTTTTTTTTGGAACCTGAGATTGGTCGCAAGGCGACAAGGTTTGGAAGCAAACACAACGTCGTGCGTATACGAACTACAGGAGTCTTCTTTTTTTAAACCGCTTCTTCTTTGAACGAAAGCTCGAGCGATTCTATGCTCAAGACCACTTTACGGCAATGAATACCCGCCGTTTCCAGCATTTTGCGGGATGCTTGAGCCGAATCCGTTGTTTCATACTTGTTTGACAGAAACACTACTTCTGTAATACCGCTTTGAATGATTGCTTTGCTGCATTCATTACAGGGAAACAAAGCCGTGTAGATTCGGCAACCGGCCAGATCCATGCCGATATTATTCAGAATGGCATTCAACTCGGCATGACAAACGTAAGGGTATTTGGTATTGAGAAAATCCCCCTGTTTTCCCCAGGGGAAATCATTGTCATCACAACCGGCGGGCAACCCGTTGTAACCGGTTCCCACAATTTTGTTTTTTGCATTGACAATACAAGCCCCGACCTGGGTATGTGGATCTTTACTGCGTCGTGCCGACAACAAAGCGACACCCATGAAATATTCATCCCAACTGATATAGTTTATTCTTTTTTGCATGTTCTAAATTCAGTCTTTATAGAAAAATCAAAAGTACAGATTATTTGCTGGCGGTTTCGGAAGTGAAGCCTCGGCCCAAACGCCAACTCTTTGCCATCAAAAAGATACCTTTGCACAAAGTTCATGCATGTTTCGAGATGTATTCGCCCGTTGTTGGGCTTTCTGGGGGCTGGTTAGTTTTATCGTAAGTTTCATGACCATTTTTCCAATAGCCATGTGCTCCCATTTCATTCGCAATCCATATAAAAGCCAATCCTTCTTTATTCGTGTGAGTTATTACTGGATACGTTGCTGGCTATGGTTGATCGGCTGCCGATTATCGGTAAAAGGCACGCATCACTTCACCGATTCAAAACCCTTTATAATTGCTTTTAATCATCGGTCAACCATGGATATTCCATTGTCTTGTCCGTTTGTTCCCGGTGCCAACAGAACCATAGCCAAAGACTCATTCGCAAAGATCCCTTTATTTGGATTATTTTATAAAAAAGGGGCCGTTCTGGTCAATCGGAAAAGTGACCGAAGCCGCCGCCAAAGCTATGAGAAAATGAAAGGCGTACTGGCGGATGGCATTCATATGTGCATTTACCCGGAGGGCACCAGAAATCGAACCAGTGCACTACTCAAACCTTTTTATGACGGTGCCTTTCGGTTAGCAAAAGACACCAATACCCCAATCATTCCGGCGCTGTTATGCGGCACGTCCAACGCCATGCCGATGAACAAACCATTCTATCTGCTACCAACCAACCTGACGATTGAATTTCTGGAACCGATTGCACCGGACACAATGGATGTCAAAACACTGAATGAAAAAGTACACGCCGTTATGCTGGCTGCCCTTGAACAAAAAAAATGATCTAACCCGATTTTGCTTGTAGTTTTAGCCATCGTTTTTTAATTTTAGTTGAAGCCGATCGCTGATAGAATCGATTCCAACCAAACCACTGTCCCACCAGTCCATCTCGTTGACTTAGATATTTATGAACCCGAAAGGCCAAACTCATTTCGGCGACCTTACCGTCTACCATTTTCCAATGTAATGTCACCGGTATTGATCCGGGTCTCCTCTGCGATGCAAATGTCACCGAAATCATCCACGTAAAATACCCATCGCCCTCATCCCGTGTCTCCGAAACTGATTCCCACCGAAAATGTGGCATTGATATGGCAAATAGTGCCGGCAGTTGCCATACATGGGTTTGCTGAAAATAACCATGCAGGGGATCATAATAAACGATATCCGGCTGGAGAACTTGGTCCAGCAGGTCTGTATTTTTTCCGGAGAGCGCATCGAGTATGATTGCCGGACAATCAGGGGGTGAAATAGCATTCATGGATAACGGGCAAGATAAAGCAAATATATTTGGTGAAAATTTACCCATGCTGAGCCGACCTTATTTCATCGGTATTTTCATCCTCATTGGGATTGTTGGTGTTTTTAACTCATCCATAGCACAAGATCAATCTCGCATCATTCCGGCTCCGGCTTCGGTAAAGTATCAGGACGGACATTTCACAATTACCCCACAGCACCGGATTCGATGTGCGGAAACAAATACCCGCGCCGCCAGATACCTGCAGGATTACCTGTATACTTTTTATCAATTACGTATTCCGATTGACTCGGGCAACGTTTCAACCATACCATCCACTTACCCCGGTTCTATTCAACTAAATGATGATCCGGCTGCTGCCCCTGAAGCATACTCGCTAACGGTTACAGCCAATGGCATTCAGGTTACCGCATCGCCTGCCGGCAGTTTTTATGCGGTGCAGACGATCATTCAGTTATTGCCTGTTCCAAAAAACCCAACCACAACCACGGCAACCATGCCTTATGTACAAATTTCCGATCGGCCGCGCTTTGCTTATCGGGGCATGCACCTGGATGTTGGCCGACATTTTTTCTCAGTGGATGATGTGAAACGTTATCTCGATTTTCTGGCCTGGCATAAATTAAACATCCTGCACTGGCATTTAACCGAAGACCAGGGATGGCGCATCCAGATTGATGCCTATCCCCGCCTCACATCGGTTGGCGGCTATCGTAATCAAACATTGGTTGGCGCTTATGGCTCGGGGATTTACGACGGGAAAAAGTACGGCGGCTTCTACACCAAAGCACAAATACGATCCATTGTATCCTATGCCGCTGATCGGCACATCACGATCATTCCTGAAATTGAAATGCCCGGTCACAGCATGGCAGCCTTGAGCGCCTATCCATCACTGGGATGCACCGGTGGCCCTTATCAGGTCATGCAAACCTGGGGCGTATCGGACGATGTGTTGTGCGCCGGAAAAGAAAGCACCTTCACCTTTCTCGAATCCGTATTGACTGAAGTCATGGAATTATTTCCATCAACCTATATTCATATTGGCGGCGACGAATGTCCCAAAGAACGATGGAAACACTGCTCAAACTGCCAGCGACGCATACACGAAGAAAAACTAAACGATGAATATGCCCTACAACGCTATTTCATTGGACGCATCGAGCGGTTCCTGAATCAACACGGCCGCCGCATCATCGGCTGGGATGAAATTCTTGAAGGCGGCCTCACACCCGATGCCACCGTTATGAGCTGGCGAGGTGAAGCCGGTGGTATCGAAGCTGCGCGCCAGGGACATGACGTGATCATGACGCCCGGAAAGCCCCTATACTTCGATCATACACAACGTCAACATGAAGACTCGGTCACACAGGGCGGATATAATTCGCTGAAAGATGTATACAACTACGATCCCGTCCCATCAGCGCTGAACGATCACGAAAAAAAATTCATCAAAGGCGCACAAGCAAATCTCTGGACCGAATACATCACCAACACGGCTAAACTGGAATACATGCTGTTTCCCCGCATTGCGGCGTTGTCGGAAGTAGTTTGGTCTCTGCCGGCAACTAAAAACTGGCCGGCCTTTGAAAAAAATATACCCGCGCTTTTCAACCGTTATCAATGGTGGAAGATCCGGTATTGCAAAGCCTATTACGATCTCCAATACCGATTCACACAATCCGGCCAACCTCCATTGATTCAGTTAGTCGTGACTTCACCAGACAGCACCCATCGCATCGAATGGAAAAAACCAAATAGCACTCCTATCCTCTCAGATTCCAGTGAGGTCAGCTTGCCACTTAGCGAATCAGGCGTATACACCTTTGTGAGTGTGGATAAAGACGGAAACCGACCCGGATCTCCCATTCATTTACCGATTCAGGTCAACCGGGCTA
>CAZZJF010000129.1:0-6824 GCA_964654325.1 uncultured Ferruginibacter sp. | reverse complement strand
GCCATTGTATTTCTGAAGCGGACGGACCACAAAATCATTCTGACGATCGGCATATAAATCAACACCCCAATCTACCAAGCTGCCATCCTGGGAAATATTTACGACCACACTTTCATCCAGTAAATAACTGAAAACCACTTGTTGCCCTTGTCCGGTTATGATGATCCGGTTTAATCGCTGACTCTGTACTGTTATACCAGCACAAACAAAAATGATGAAGACACACAAAAAACGCATAGGAAAATATTAGGTTAATGAAGATACGGAAATCAGGTTTATTCAGTCTATGTTTCCAGTAAAATGGCGGTATTCGGCATGCAGATCGATATGCGGATACCGGGCCATCAGGTCCATGCAACGATCGGCCTGTTTTCGCATAAACAGGCGGTGCTGTTCCGAATCAGGATTGGCGGGTCGGTGCTTATAAGCCAGCAACAAACTATGCAGCTCTTCCAGAATCAATTCAGCATCAACTGATAAGGTCGCTTTCCTGAACTTTTCCCACACATAATTCGTGGCCGCATAATTGGGATGAACCAGGTCTTCTGCGTAAAAGCGATAATCACGCAAATCATCAATAATCAACTCATAGGCCGGAAAGTAGTAGCAGCCGGGAAGCTCCTCACACAGCGCGTGTACGGCTGTAATCAACTGGGCTTTGCTGCGGTTGTTTTCAACAAAACCATCCCGCAAGTGGCGCACCGGACTAATGGTAAAAATGATTCGTATACCCGGATTGAATCGACGTAATTCGGCAAGTTGTTCTTTCAATACCGGCACAATCTCAGCACTAGTGAATAAGCGCTTATGAAACTGATCGGCCGGTACTTTGTGGCAATTGGCTACTACACCGGCTCCTGTGCGCTCATACCCGAAGGCTGACCCCAGTGTGATCAACAACCAGTTGGCTTTTCGCAGGGATGTATGTGCCAGCTGCTGCGACTGATTAATCAGTTCCACTGATTCATTCGGATTGGTTCGAGAAAACCGTGTATGGTGATCCCAGCTCCCCCATAGGCCGTCGCGCTCGAATAAATCCGCCGTTGTGTAGTGTTTTGGTTTCAGATACCCGGCCAGGGCATGGGCGATACTAATCGGATTGAATAAGATGCCGTTGGGATTATCGGTCACGTCAAACTTATTGGAGCGCAATTTGGCACCGATCTGTTCGGTAAAACAAGAACCGATCAGAAATAGGCTGTGCTCGTGTGCGATTTTTTCGGGAAAAGCCTTTGGATCAAGTGCGAGGTGAAACTGCATAGGAGTGCAAGCTGGGTTTATCAATGATCAGAAAAAACAGTGGCTGCCAAGCGCTCGGCTTCGTTCAGCTTATCCTGATTCAAACCAAGCTCGATGGCTTTTTGCCGAAAAGTTTGTACTATCCAACCAGTGTCCATATTGCCAACCAGGGCATCGCCTGCCATCGGGCATCCTCCGATTCCGCGAATGGCGCCATCGAAGCGTTGACATCCTGCGTCCAGTGCCGCATTGATTTTTTCGGAGCGGTTAGCCGGCGATGAATGCAGGTGTACACCAATCTCGATCCCGGGTAATGATGTAATCAGGTGAGCGGTGATCCGACCAACCTGAGATGGCGTTGCCAGTCCAACCGTATCGGCCACCGAAATGATGCGAATGCCCAAAGCGGCTATCCGATCCGCCCACGCAAGCACGACAGACTCGTCATAAGGATCGCCATAAGGATTGCCGAAACCCATGGAGAGATAGACTACCATCGTTTTTTTGGCCGATTCACTGATAGCGTGAATGGCGCGCAGCCGTTCAAAAGAATCCTCGATACCCGCATTTGTATTTCGTTGCTGAAACGTTTCCGATACTGAAAACGGATATCCAAGATACTGAACCTGCTCAAATGCTGACGCCTCTTCAGCGCCCCGCACGTTGGCCACAATGGTTAACAAAGAAGATGCTGATGTTTGCCAGTTGATCCGACGCAGCACCTCCGGTGTGTCGGCCATTTGCGGAATAGCCTTCGGCGAAACAAAACTGCCCACATCGATGGTATCAAAACCGATGGTCAGCAATTGATTGATGTAATCGACTTTATGGTCAGTGGAAATCATCGAAGGCCAGCCTTGCATGGCATCCCGCGGACATTCGATGATTTTAATTGGCGTATGCATATGGATGTCAGATAACCTGTTTGTTCATGATCTTTCAGCCAATCCGTTGCCGGCTTGTTTCGTATAAAAGTATACCGGTTGCCACCGACACATTCAGCGATTCAAAATAGCCGGGCATGGGAATACAGATGGATGCATCACAACATTTCCGAACCGACTCCTGCACTCCTTTTTCCTCGCCACCCAAAACGAAGGCAACTGGAATGGTTAAATCGGCTTTTTGAACGGTGGTTGCCGCCTGCATATCGGCCGCGTATACGCGAATGCCATTCAGCCGGAGAGTATCAATAGCCTGATGCAAGCTCGACACCCGACATATCGCCAGTTTCTCCAGCGCGCCGGCAGATGTCAGCATGGCATCTTCATTCAATGCGCCCACTCCTTTTTCGGGTATGATGATGGCGTGCGCGCCAAAACTATAGGCTGAGCGGGCCATGGCGCCGATGTTTCGAATATCCGTAATTCCATCCAATACCAGCATTAACGGCGTTTCGCCGTTTTCCATGGTCAATGAAATAATCTGCTGTAAATCCTGGTAGAGTATAGTCGATTTCTGAGCGATGCACCCTTCATGGTTGAAAACATTGAAGCTGTTCAGCTTTTCCACCGGCACTTTGAAAATGGGCACGAGGCGCTCCTGTGCCAGTCGACGGATATCGTCGAGCAAGGGACCCGTACTGTTTTGCTGTACATAAATGCGATCCAGTACCGGACCTTCCTGCAAGGCCTGGATAACGGCTTCCCTGCCGCAGATCAACGTATTTTTTTTGGGGCGATTCTGCCGGTAACGAAATGATTTCACCCCGCAAAAATAACCGATTGAAACGGCTTATGGCACAATAAAAAAACCACAGGTGGATTCCTGTGGTTTGATAGATTGTTGCCAGGAGCTTATTTAAGCTTGAAGGCTTTTTTAACCTCTTTAACGGCATCGAGTTTTTCCCAGGTAAACAGTTCTACTTTTTTAGTGACCTTTTTACCATCGGGAGCAATGAATACTTTATCGACGATCTGATGCGGGCGACCCATATGTCCATAAGAAGCTGTTTCGCTGTACATCGGATTACGCAGCTTCAGCCGCTGCTCGATGAAATACGGGCGCATGTCAAAACATTTCATACCCATGATCACATCCGCAATCTGACCATCGGTGAGGTTGACTTTGGCCGTACCATAGGTAGTTACGTTGATACTCGTTGGCTGAGCAACCCCGATGGCATAGGATACCTGTACAAGGACTTCGTCACATAAACCGGCCGCAACCAGGTTTTTGGCGATATGCCGGGTCGCATAGGCTGCTGAGCGATCTACTTTACTGGGGTCTTTCCCGCTGAATGCACCACCGCCATGAGCGCCTTTTCCACCATAGGTATCGACAATGATTTTACGGCCTGTAAGGCCCGTATCGCCGTGCGGACCACCGATAACGAATTTACCGGTTGGATTGATGTGGTATTTGATTTTGTTGTTGAACAGATGCGCATACTTTGGATACTTGGCTTTTACGCGCGGGATCAGGATGTTGATCATATCTTTCTTGATGCGGGCCAGCATGACATCATCCTTCGCGAAATCATCATGTTGCGTTGAGATAACAATCGCGTCTATGCGTACCGGTTTGTTATGATCGTCATACTCGAGCGTAACTTGACTTTTGGCGTCCGGACGCAGGTATTTCATTTGCTTATTCTCGCGGCGAATAACGGCCAATTCTTCGAGCAGTTTATGGGCCAGGTTGAGTGCGAGTGGCATGTAGTCGTCGGTCTCATTAGTGGCATAACCAAACATCATACCCTGATCACCGGCACCTTGATCTTCCTTCTTTTTACGAACGACCCCCTGATTGATGTCGCTGGACTGCTCATGGATAGCCGACAGGATACCACAGGAGTTCGCTTCAAACATGTATTCGCTTTTGGTATATCCGATTTTACGGATGACAGAACGGGCAATTTCCTGCACGTCCAAATAAGCCTTGCTTTTCACTTCACCGGCCAGTACCACTTGTCCGGTGGTTACCAGGGTTTCGCAGGCTACTTTACTGGTTGGATCGAAGGCCAGAAAATGATCAATCAGTGCATCACTGATTTGGTCGGCCACTTTGTCGGGATGTCCTTCACTGACGGACTCAGATGTAAAAAGATATGGCATACAACATTCGTTTTTGTGCGGGCAAAGATACGATGTTGATGTATTGAAAAAAGCGAAAAATAAGCAACGCAGGTAACGGCTTATTTAATGTTGGAATACACGATCCGGAGACGCATCCGATAGTTGGGATTTGGATTGGCACCTCCCCCTACCCGTACCCTGCCAAAGGCGATGGGGTTTCGGTATGGAATCAGTGTGGGACTGTACTGCGGGTACGTGAAGCTATGGGCCGGGAAGAGCCGCATTTTATAGGGCTGCAATTGGCGGTTCACCACTTTCTGTACATACCGCGTGACATTCATTGTATAATAGGCCTGAGATGAGCCGTTCGTAATCCGCTTCCGCAGAAATCCACCAAAGTAATTCAAATCGACTTCTCCGTTCAATGGAAAATAAGGCAAGCCGGCTGTTTTAAAATCAGGGTCATACGATACTACCGGATTTAAGTCGTAATACAGTGGCTTCCATTTATTCGTTCCGGAGTCTACGAGGTCGAGGTATAGATAGGGACTTTCCGAATAGACCGGATCTAAAATCGGATCCGGAATTTGCTGGATTTGCAGTTCGGCCCGGTGTATCACCCGGTTGCTAAGCGTCGACAGTTCAGGGATTTCGAGTGTGGCAAAGGTGCCCGGTGTTGTTTGCAAAAAAAGTTCCTGGCTGCCCCCCGGGAGTGGCAGTCGGTTGCGGGTAACCTTGTTGGCCACCGACGAGCGACGGATGGTTTCGCCGAGCAATCCGGAGTTAAAATAAAAACTGGAATAGACGGTATCAACGGCGCCTCCGTTTTTCTTTTTGTAATGCAGTTCCAAGCGTGTTTTGGATTCAAGCAAATTGACATAGACCAACGCGTTACCACTTTGCGTGAGTACAGCCAATCCGTTGTTGAATAATCGGAACAGCGAATCCGCTTTAAAAGACCGGTTGGTATTGGTATCACAACGGAATAATGCATCGCGGAATGTATTCGACAATTTGATTCGGATCTGAAAATTGGCAGAATCGGATTTGCCTATTTTGGTAAAGGCCCCCATCTGCCGCAAATCAATGGTTTTGGGATCACTGATTGGTCCGTTGAGGATAGGTTCATAATTGATGGTCCGGTATGTGAATACGGAATCCCATTCGCCGTGGGCATCTTCCGACACTTCATAGACCTGCATGATCAGCGGCTGGGTACTGTCACCCCAAAAAGACTTATAGCTCAAACAAAGAACCACGGAGTCGGCCTGCACGATGGTGTCCTTCGGAATCTTACCGATATAATATGGGTAGAACGGTGGTTTGAACTGTAAAAAGAGTTTACCTTCTGTAGTGCCCATCAGGGGATCGTTCACCTTGCCGATCACGTATTCTTCCGTGTAGCCCAGCTTGGTCGAGTCTCGGTAAGGACCTTCAAAAGCGCCTTGTGTGGTCAGGATATCCAGCGTATCAGCAAACGTATTGATATTATCTACCTCGGGTACAACATCCCCACCGATGGAGGACGTATCCAGCTTTGTGCAAGCAGTATATGCCAAGGAAAAAACTAACAGCAACGCAAAAAAAAGTCGGTTGACGTTTTGATTCATGCCGGTATGGATTAGGATGCGAGGTCTTTAAAAAGTTGCAGGTAATCGGTCAGGTCGGACTCTTCCGAGTAGTGCAGGACTTTTTTCCCTTTTACTTTTGAAAATTCGTCGAGTAATTTTTTATCAACGTTCGGGGCTCCAAAGGTGATCGCATCGGCGAACGTAGCACCACCGCGGAACATCGATGCATTGGTTCCGTCTTTGTATGGCTCGATTTCCTTTGTTGTAATGTTATCGTGGATCTGTATGAGTTTCGAAAACGATGCACCCAATTTTTCTTTGAAGGTATTCTGTCCGATCGTAAATACGACCTTGCTGTTGTGAAAGATGGGCTCTTTCTTGTACATGGTGCGGATGAACATGGGAATGAGTCCGGTCATCCAACCGCTGCAATGAATGAGGTCGGGCGGCCAGCCAAATTTTTTGACCGTTTCGAGAGCGCCTTTACAGAACAGGACCGTACGCAGGGCATTGTCGTCAAACCATTTGTCGTTTTCGTCATGGAAGATCTGCTTGCGCTTAAAAAAATCTTCGTTATCAAGAAAATAAACCTGAAGACGGGCATTCGGCAGAGAGGCCACTTTGATGACCAATGGGTAATCGTCGTTTCCGACCGTTACATTGATCCCGGATAGCCGAACCACCTCATGTAGGCGATGCCTGCGCTCATTGATCACTCCAAAACGTGGCATGATACACCGCACTTCGAACTGATTGTCATTGGACAGGATAGCCAGTTTGTTCACGATTTCAGCAAATTCGGTGATTTCCAAGTATGGAGAAATCTCGTTGGCAATGAACAGAATACGTTTTTTTGTAGACATCTGAAACCCGTTTAATGGATGGGGCCGAGTTGCGAAATTACTGA
Organism: uncultured Ferruginibacter sp.; assembly: GCA_964654325.1. Lineage (GTDB taxonomy): Bacteria > Bacteroidota > Bacteroidia > Chitinophagales > Chitinophagaceae > Ferruginibacter. Next base: position 90 of record CAZZJF010000129.1, on the reverse strand, counting down.
TAATTTACCAATTTTTAGGTTTCTTTGGTCTTTGGCGAAACGGACAAACCCATGGTTATATTCAAAAAAGCGGTTGATATCCGCCACTTT
>CAZZJF010000128.1:0-6886 GCA_964654325.1 uncultured Ferruginibacter sp. | reverse complement strand
CTTTTTCAAAAAGGCCGCTACACTGAATAAAAATGCCGTGCCTTCCTGGGCGCTTTGGGTCCAAGCCATCATGGCTTCGGTCTTGTGCCTGAGCGGCAAATACGGGGATCTGTTAGATATGGTTTCGTTTGTGGTAGTCATCTTTTATGTGCTAACCATTATCGGGATTTTCATTCTACGGAAGAAAAGGCCGGAGATGGAACGTCCGTACAAAGCCTTTGGCTATCCGGTGTTACCGATATTGTACATCTTGATGGGATTGACCTTTTGCAGTTTGTTGATGATATACAAACCACAATATACCTGGCCCGGACTAATCATCACACTCTCCGGCATACCAATTTATTTTTATACTAAATCTATGTATGCCATGACGGGTGTTTCCATTTTGTTTATTTTGAAATTAATTGAAAGTCAAAATACCTGGCTAGGACTAATCATAATATTACTATTTATTCCCTTATTTTTTTCATATGGTTTCCGAAAAAAAACAGAGGATTAACCTATTAAGAGTAAAAAACAGCATTCAAATCAGATTGATTTTTTATCAATAATTTTGAATTCAAATGTCAAGCATGTATCCAGCATCCAATATCGAAAAGCAGGAATCTGAGATTCAAGATTCGAATTCCAGTAATGCATTTTCGCTTGTTATTCACGGAGGAGCCGGAACCATCGTTAAAGAAGATATGACGCCGGCGCTCGAACAGGCGTACAAGACGGGCTTGCAACAGGCCTTGGATATTGGTTATTCCGTACTTGAAAACGGCGGCAGTGCCGTAGAAGCGGTGCGGGCAGCCATCCGAATCCTCGAAGACAACGTGTTGTTCAATGCCGGTAAAGGCGCTGTGTTTACCAAAAAAGGCGTACAGGAAATGGATGCCGCCATTATGGACGGTGAAACTCTGGCGGCCGGATCAATTGCCGGTGTCCGCAATGTGCGGAATCCGATTGAGTTGGCCTATGAAGTAATGGCCAACAGTAATCATGTTTTTCTGAGTGGAAAAGGCGCCAATGATTTTGCCATTAAACAAGGGTTGAAACTGGAACCAGACGACTATTTCTTTTCCCAGTTCCGCTACGACCAATGGAAAGAAATTCGAGACAGCGATAATTACTCCCTGGATCATACGAATCAAGCCCTCGATGAACTGATGAAAGATAAGAAATTCGGTACGGTAGGTGCCGTAGCTTGCGACAACCAGGGCAACCTGGCTGCGGCAACCAGCACGGGTGGCATGACGAATAAGAAATATGGCCGCATCGGTGATAGTCCGATCATCGGAGCCGGTACCTATGCCAACAACCAAACCTGTGCCATCAGTTGTACCGGACATGGTGAACTGTTCATCCGGGCCTGTGCCGCCCATGACGTAAACGCCCTGATGGCTTATAAAGGATATTCGCTGCAGCAGGCGATGGATGAGGTCGTGCATCAAAAGCTTATGTCCCTGAAAGGGGAAGGCGGTATGATTGGTGTCGATGCGCATGGCAATACAGCCATGGTATTCAACAGCGCTGGCATGTATCGTGCCATGAAAAATAGTCGTGGCGAAGAAACCATCGGAATCTATAAAAATGCCTGATACTGTACCCAACACGTTACCCTTAGTTGCATTACTGGTTGCCGGTGGTTCCGGTACCCGTATGAACAGCGCCGTACCAAAACAATTTATGCATCTTGGTCGAAAGCCACTCTTGCTTCATACAATGGATGCGTTTATCAAAGCCTATTCGGCAATCCATTTTGTGATTGTACTTCCACAAGAACATCGAGAAAAAGGAGAGGATATCATTCGAACCTCTTTTCCCATGTTACCGGTGATCTTTGCAACCGGTGGTGCTACCCGGTTTGAGTCGGTGAAAAACGGCTTACAGCATGTGCCTGATGGTAGCCTGGTGTTTGTACACGATGCCGTTCGGTGTTTGGTTTCGCCGGAACTGATTATACGCTGTGCGGAAGCTGCTGTCAACTACGGGTCGGCCGTGCCGGCCATTGCAGCCAAAGACAGTATACGCATTTGCGATGCGGAAGGAAATAACCACATGATCGATCGCCGGCTGGTACGGATGGTGCAAACCCCCCAGGTTTTTGAAAGTAAAGCCCTCAAAGCCGTATTTGCTTCACCATACCAGTCGTCATTCACCGATGAAGCAACCGTTTGGGAAGCCTCCGGAAAAACGGTTCATTTGGTCGAAGGCGAAGAGCGCAATATCAAAATAACCCACCCGTCCGATCTCAACATTGCCGAAGAATGGCTGGCTCGCGTATGATTCCTGATTCCCTCAAAAAAAGGCTGATTCGCATTGGTTGTTATTATTTCCTGCAACACCAGGTACATCAGATACGCCAACTGATTTTGCGGCTACGACTACAATATCAATACCGTAAGCAAAAAGGGGCTGGCTTTAGTTGCAATCATTGTGGTGCCCGGTATGCTGCGTTCGCCTCCTGGCATCCGTCAAAAGCCGATGCGCCTGCATTGCTAAAACATCAGGTTGTAGCCGGATATGGCGATCACTGTATTTGTCCGGCTTGTTTGTCTACATCGAGAGAGCGACTGGTGCTCGGCGTGTTGGAGCGAGACAAGCACTGGTCGGGAAAGCCGGTGTTACACATAGCGCCCGAAAAACGAGTTTACCGGCGGCTGATTCAAGAGGCTGTAGTAACAACGGCTGATGCGGAACCCGGTTTTTATCAATACACTGATCCAACGGTAAAACAGGAAGATTTGTGTGCGCTTTCGTTTGATAGCCAATCGTTTGCTCTTGTGATAGCCAATCATGTATTAGAACACATTATAGATGATCGCGCCGCCATGCGGGAAGTGTTTCGAGTACTCGTGCCCGGTGGACGCGCCATATTGCAGGTGCCATATTCAACTTCGCTGCCTGCAACTTTGGAGGATTCGATGGTGATTAATACCGCCGATCGATCCAACCTATTCGGACAGCGAGATCATGTACGTATTTATCAGCTAGAGGACTATTGCCAACGACTTCGTGAAACAGGATTCATCGTAACAGTATATGCTGATGAGCAATTAGCTTCACTACAATCCAATGCCATACAGCCGGGGGAGGTCTTTTTTAAAATCCAAAAGCCCGTCGCATAGGGCTATCCTTTTTTCAGGTAGCGAATGATTCGAGGTAATTGATTGTATCGGATAAATGGATACCATTCTTTGTCGCCGCCAAACTTTTCATAGAAATAAGCGATACCTGGGATGTCTGACCCTTCAAAATCAAGCAGCAGGTTTTTACCGGAAAACGTTCGGATAACCTGATCGTAGAGAAAATAATTAGCGCCTTGTCTTTTTCCATCCGGCTTCAAACAGGAGACGGCATTATAGAGGCGGTGTTGATCTTGCAACAAAATCACGCCGGCAATCCATTCACCGTCTTTTCTATGTACCGACAGGACATGCAGTCGGTTCATCGACTTCAAATAGTTGCAGTATCGGGTGAAACGGGCAAAATCAGCTGCACTGAAATCCTTTATCTTTCGGGCATAGCGGTTTTGATATTCCTGTATGATGGTGGCCGCCGATAGATCCTGTCGGATAGTCAGTTCATTTTTTTGAGATCTCCGAATGCGGTATGCGAGGTAAGATGAGTACATTGGCTCAATCTGCTCAAAAGCGGTTCGTATATCCAGTACAAAATTTTGTCGATATCCCATGTTATACAAGCGGCTGTTTGTCTCTGTCGGGTTTTCGCTGTTCAGTGTGGTTTCTGCAAATCGAAACCTGCTTCGCAGTTGTTGAATACATTGTTCCAATACAATAGCATCTTTCGCATGTTTTCCAAACAAACCGCCCTGCTGATAAAAAGCCGGCTGTACCACATAGCGGATGCCCCATTTTTGTTTCCAAGGCAGTGGCATCACTGTTTCATAATCGTTGATGATCAGCCCGTCCCAATGGTCACACAGATGATCCAGGAAAGTAGTCTCCCCATATATTCGTGCATTAGACGCCTGTTGCACGCAATGATCCCAGCGGGCTTTGTCTATCTGGTCTTGGGGTAAATGGGTGATGGTCATAAAATAGATGTCAGCGAGGGCATGAGATTTTTGAGGCGCAGGGCGTTCAGATCAATACTAAATGAAACCTTACGCCAGAATCGTTTTTCAGGAAAGGTGCTTCGGTAATAGTCGGTAAAGACCCGGCTCTGCAGCAAGGGCAAATAAATGTTCACCGCGTTTTGGAGCAACGAAACCTGGATACCCGCATCGTAGAGAAATTTATCCGTTTCGGCATTCACGTTCCAGGCTTCCGCAAAGGTGCCCAAATCGAAGAACACACCCAGCGGTATTTTAACCGGAAGGATCGATAATGGATTGATTTTATCTGGAATGGTTGTATGCAGGTTGATGGCAGCGAGCCAGCGATCGGTTTTGCCTACTTTCGGACTTCGTAATGCGGTTTGAACCTTGAAGCCACCATCGCGGATTTGCATTTGCTGACTTTTCCAACCATCAAATCGATTGCGCCCGATGAAATAATCGCTGTAGGTGTAGTCTTCATCGCCATTGGCGCCACTGAGTGTGAGGTGATACCGTTCGTTTGCGTATCGTACACGGTCCACGTCCTGTACGGTGTAAAAAAGTGCGCCGGCAAACGCCCGCAGCGTGAGTCCGCCTTTTTTAGGATAATTGAAAAAAGCCTCACCGGTCAGGCCGGCCCGGATGAATGATGTGTGTCGTTCTGTATTGAGTGTGACTCGGTAGGGATACAAAATTCGATGGTCTTCAAATCCAATCTGCCATTGATCGAGTGAACGGGAAACAGTGGGGAACGCCACCTTAAGAGCGCTGCTTACGGTGTCAATCGAAAAGGAAAGGTTCTGTTCGCGAAAGAAAAAGGATTTCCATTGAAAACTCCACCAGCGGGTAGGGCCGGTGCGGTGTTCCCAGCGTAAAGCCGGCACCCATTTACTTACGGATAATGGGGTGATTTTATTGGATGAATCGCTGTAACTGTTTCGGCTGAAACGAGCGCCCTGTAGTGAAGCCTGAAGGAGGTTGCCGCGGTAATCCCGAAACAGATCGGCTGTGATTTTACCCATGCCTTGCCATTGTTTGCGGCTTGGACTATACAACCCACTGGCCCAAAATCGGATCTTACTGTAAGGTATAGACGCGTTGTGTACCAATAGGCCTGCCATGCTTCGATCGTGGTCGTTAAAGGCGATGGCCGGGAAAAAAGAGAGATAATGGTTGTGAGTCGCATCCGATAAGTTGCCGCCAATACAAATACACCATTTTTTCGGTTGAATCCGTTTCTCGAGTGGACCCGTTTCCAGTCGTTTGGCCAAGATGGGTTGCAGGCTTGAGTCCGTGGCCAAGACATGTGCTACGAAATCATCGGGGTAAGGGTGTTTGAATTGCCAGGTTTCATAATACGACTTCATCATCGCATCGAACCGTTCAGTGCCTAGCTTTTTTTCAATCTGCGCAATCCACAAGCCAGCTTTTTGGTAAGCGATCGCACCGTATTGAAATTCGGTAAAATCAGTGGCCGGTGATTCGATGGGTATATCCCGTTTAACGACATAGAGTTGTTCCAGCAATCGATTGACAATATCCTGTTCATCGGGCAGTACTGATTTATTTTTTTTGGATCTTGATTTATCGGTTGTTTCCTGATAATAGGTTTTCAGGTAGCGTTGGTCATAGTATGTGTTCAGGCCTTCGTCCATCCAGGGATGACGACGTTCATTGGATGCCAGAATGCCGTAAAACCAGTTATGGCCAATTTCGTGATTGGCAAGGATATCAAATGCTTTCAGATTACTCTGCGGATCGACCAATGTGATGGTTGGATATTCCATACCACCTGAGGATCCTGTTTCCATTTCCACGACCGTTACGACTGGGTAGGGGTATTCGCCAATCAGGCTTGATTTATCTAATACGGCCCGCTTGATCAGGGCCATTGTTTTATCCGCCGTATGAAGTTTTCGGTTTTCTTCAAACAGTTGTATGAGAATCGTTTTAGTTGGAAGCTGGAGGGTATCTTGATGCCGAGTCAGCTGTTTACCGGCAAACCAGGCGAAATCGTGGATGCTGTCTTGTACATATGTTACAACCCTCCGGTTGCCCTGCGTGGTTTCATGGCTTGGTAAACCGGTTGCAGCCACAACTAGCGAATCGGTGGTGGTAATTGTCACCTCATATTTACCAAATTCGCTGTAAAACTCACCCTGATCGAGGTAAGGCATCGGGTGCCAGCCGTTTTGGTCATAGACAGCGGGTTTTGGATACCACTGAGTGATGGAAAAAATATTGTTTTTGTATCCGCTGCGTGAAAATGCGTACGGCAGTTTGACTTGGAATGGTGTTTCCAGCTGAATTGAATCGCCCGGTGCCAGCGGGTTGGGTAAAATGACTTTCAGGATATCGATATGTTCTGGATGTGGTTCTGTTTGCAGCAGCGAATTACCGGTTGAAAACCGTAGGCGGTGGATATATCCTCGTTGCGACTCATCGGAGAAATAGAAGTCGGTATTTCCTTGCTGGATCTGTTGTTCACAAAAAGCGGTGCGGTCGTTTTTATACGCATTGGGCCAGAGATGAAACCAGAGATAGGGCAGGGTGTCCGGACTGTTATTGATATATTTAATCCGGGCTTGTCCGTCGAGGATCTTGCGTTCGTGATCCAGCGATACATCCAGTTGGTAATGCAATCGTTGTTGCCACCTTGGTTTTTGCGACCAGGCAATGCATGGAATCAGGAGGAAAAAAAGGAGGAAACGCAAACCGGATTTTTGCCAAAAATAAGGAATCGGTGATGGTTTAAGACTGGTGAATTTTTGTGGATTATCAAGGCCGGGTAGTTTATTGTCATGAGGAATCAATCCTCTACCTTTGAAATGGTTCTAT
>CAZZJF010000127.1:0-6910 GCA_964654325.1 uncultured Ferruginibacter sp. | reverse complement strand
AAGGCGATACAATAAATACCTTTACGCTACTAATAACAGAACTATGACAAAATCAATGCTCGTATTAATTTTCGTTTTCGCAACTCAAATGATAGTCGCGCAACAAAAAATGCCGGCTTATGCTGAGGTGGTTGCTCAATTTTTAAAAAAATACGAACGTAGCGATGATTTTAATGATTATACAACTTTTCACAAGAAAAAGGACGGTTGGTATGTGGCACAAATAGATCGATTTAACAGTGATCAAGTGCTTTCTACCCAACTATTTTGGGATCGTTCCGCGGAGACCTATATGCAGCTTCGTGATGATGTTACTACAGATGACGAGGCAACTATTGATGAAAACATTGGTGCAATGTTAGCTGACAATTGGTATAACTACGATCATCATGCTTACTATGGTTACAATGGGTTTTCAGAAGACATTATTCGTGATTTTGCCAATAAAAATGACCTCTCTGACGAAGAACGAGAATCGCTGGCAAGAGCGTATAGTCATAAAGCTACCACCTATCTAGGCTACCCACAAGGTGGTTATTCAGATGGAACGGATTCACTTCAATCGCCCTTGAAAATGAATCAAAGGCCATCCGAACAGCGTATGAAGATTGCGCTGAGTTATATAGACAAATCCATTGATCAATATCAAAAACTAGCTACACAGAACCCCGCCTTTCAAACGCTAATTGGGAATGTGTCATTAAGGCTGTTTAATGAGCATATGCATGCCTATAATCATTTGTTTGTTTACGGATTTGAACAGTATACTCCGGACTATCTTGATAAAATAAAACTAGATCCAAGGAGCATTCAACAGGCAAAAAACTATTTGAATTCCTGTCCAAAAAATGCAATATTATTTACGTTTGGCGACAATGACACGTATCAACTATGGTACGTACAAGAAATGCTATCCTATAGAAAAGATGTTGCGGTTATTAATAACAGTTTACTGGCCCTTCCTGCCTACATAAACCGGCTAAGGAGCAAGCATATTGTTGAATTTTCGGCTCCTGCCAAATTCCTTGAAGATACCTTGTCTCTTGTTGCAATGGCCAAGAAAAGAAACGAAGATTCAAAAAATGCGGTAACGCTTCAAAAAACCCTGCAAACTATATTTTATAAAAAAGTGGTTGACAATCAGTATAGCGGCTACAAAGTCTATCCTTCTTCATCATTCGTGCTGCCTGTAACAAAACAACTAACACTAAAAGGGAATAGCAATACACTTTATCTGAATGATATTATGCAATTGGATATCATTCAAACTAATTATCGAAAAAGACCCATTTGCTATACGTCCAATTATGACCCAATTTTTAAAGAATACCTTTTTCCGAAAGGGATTGTCTACCAGCTCGAAACAACTGACTCCAGTCGTTTTAAAGAATATGATAAGCATGTTTTCAAAGCAAATAAACAGTTCAAAGAAAATGTGTTTATTCCTGTTCGAAGTGATCGAAGCTCTATCGATCAATACAGATGTGCAGATGGGGACAATACGGCCAACATGCTTTTCTTTAAATTGATATCGTTTGAAATTCAAAATAATAATATGGATGGAGCGAAGACACTTATAAATGAATGGATAGCTCAACTTGTACCGAACGACAATATGCCCTGGTATGAGTTGCAGGGTTTGGTTTATGTATTAGAACGTACGAATCAGATTGAAAGGGCCATTCCTTTTATGGAGCTGATTGCAGATGACGTTATGCGTCATTATAAAAATCCTAACGCATTGACTGGTTATATGACACGCCAAAGAGCCCTGAGTATAATAAAAGACATAAAAGATCAATTGGAGCGTGTTGATACTTCTAATTCAAAGGTTGAGCAGTATTATTCAGATTTACAAGAATAAAGCAGTAAATCGTTTTTATGATTTTATATTCTACTTAAAAAAGTCAAATTACATCTGCCCAAATAAAATCTGTCTTAATTCCAGTTATGACAATCTGTGTAATTCTAAGTCGATATATCATAGCCTATCTTGCTTATCCAAAGTCCCTCTCATGTACTTGCATGGATGTCACCTGCGATAGCATGCTATGGTAGTACTTGTACCATTGTTTGCCTTTTTGTTTAGCTTCGATGTGTACGGGGTGTGCCGCCCAGACGCGAACAGACTCCATGTCTTTCCAGTAGCTGATGAACGATCCCCGCCCGTCGTGTTTGAAGCTCTCGTATCCCAGGTATCCCGGTATTTGTTTCACCAGTTCCAAGGTCAGCGCATCATATTCGTGATACCCTTCGAGTTGATCGGACAGGTAATAATGAAACACAGAAGCGATAAAGGGAGGTCGGGGTGGGATATTCGTATGCCAGTGAATCATGATTTTTGAATTTATTTCAGCTCATTTTTTCAAAATACATCATCAATGATGAATAAAGTTACTGCTTGACCAGCAACAGATCGATGTAATAACAAAAAAGGGTGTTCTCATCTGACCACCGTTTAAACCACTTAAACGGTTTAAACCATTTAACCAAATTATCCTGTAATTTTATACATGATCCTATTTCAATGAACCGTACCATTTACAAAGACGACCATAAAAATGCCATTCGATCTTCATTGATCAATCGTTATGAAGGAGACATCCCTTTTACCGGACTGGGAATTAAATATGTGGTTTCGGGTGAGGAATCTTATTATGCTAATGGAAAAAAATACATAGTCAAAGAAGGGGAGTATATCATCGGCAATGATTTCACCACTTCGATTGTACAAATCAATCATCCATCTACTGTACAGGGTCTTTGTATTGATTTATCTACACATATTGTATCTGAGGTAGCCGATTACCATGATTATTCACCAGAGGACCTTAAATCTTTTTTGCTCTCCGATCAGTTTCTGGTCAACCGATATAATGCCAAAAATACTAGTCTTGGATACACTTTAGACGAGTTAAACAGGAAGATCTTGAACGGAAGTATTCATAATGATTTTCTTCAAAACGAACTTTTCTACAGTCTGGCCGAGTCCATCATTACCGATCAGCGCTTTGTTTTTGATCATTTGCGGAAGCTGAATTTCAAGAAATCAGACACCAACGAAGATCTTTGCCGTAAATTGATTGATGCGAAATCCTTGATTGATGAAAATCTGTTAGATAATCTTTCATTGGATGAAATCATCGCTCAAATAGGCATCTCTAAATATCATTTTATCCGTTTATTTAAACAAAGCTTTGGACTTTCACCCTACCAATATCAGAAAAGAATCCGTATGAATCATGCGAGAGAAGAGTTGCTGAGCGGCAAAACAGCCATTGACGTTGCCGTCTCCCTGGGTTATACCGATCTATCTTCCTTTTCTAAGGCGTTCAAGCAGCTATTCGGATATGCGCCCGGTTTTATAAAAAAATAGCAATTTTTGACCAGCATAACATGTACCAACACTGTTTCTTTGTCGAAAAAAACAATGTTTACAAGGTCATTTCTCTTCTTTACTCTTCTGTGTACTTACTTAACGACCTCTGCACAACTGAAACGAAAGATTCAATTTGGTGCTCAAATTGAATATGTAACGGAAGGTGGACAATCAGGATGTAAAGTGATTCGGGTAGTCAGAGGAACCAGTTTGGCGCTGAAGCTGCAAAAAGATGATCTCATTACGCATATTGGCGGATCATCCTCGTTTGCCTCGGTGGATGATTTTGTACAATTGTTTCTCCGGTACGCGCCAAATGATCCTGTTAAACTGACGGTGGTTCGTTCGGGTAACAAAATCACATTAAAAGCCAACGCGATTGTTCGACCCTATGAAACAGACGATAATGCTACGGTTATTTACGATGAAGCCAATTATAAAGGCGGACAATTACGCGTCATCATCAATAAGCCATTCAGCGAAAAAAAGAGGCCGGCCATGCTTTTCATTCCCGGCTATACTTGCAGCAGTATTGACGAGTTGCCCAATGACCATCCGTATAAGCGCATCATAGACGCATTTGTCGACGGAGGCTATGTCACATTACGTATCGAAAAAAGTGGCTTGGGCGACAGTCAGAATACGCCACCTTGCGAATCCTGTGATCTGTACGATGAAATCGAAAACTTTGAAGTCGGGTTGAAAAAACTCAAGTCGCTACCATATGTAGATACGAATCAAATCATCATCGTTGGGCATTCAATGGGAGGCATTATTGCACCGGCTATCAGTGCGAGGCATCATGTTGCGGGCGTGGTGGTATTTGGAACAACAGCTAAATCCTGGTTTGAATATCAAATCGAAATGTACCGCATTCAAAATGCATTGGCAGGAATGAACCCTATTGAAGTAGAACAATCGGTTGTTGCTCAATACGATTTAAACTATCGCTATTTTATAAAAAAAGAGAAGTTAGAAGATCTTGCGAAAGACGCTAAGGCAGATAGTGTATTACGTAGTAGCTGGGAGTACGACGGCAAAGGAAAAATATATTCCAGGAATGCTGAGTATTGGAGACAGATTCAGGATTATCCTCACTTAGAGAACTGGAAAAACACAAAAGCAAAAGTGTTGGTACAATTTGGGGAGTCTGATTTTCAAGCTTTTTCAAAAGCGGATCATCAACAGATAGTAAATACCGTAAACTATTTTCATCCGGGGAATGCTACTTTAATCACTTTTCCAAACACGGATCATTTTTTTGCGAAATCAGGTACGATGCAAGAAGCCTATAACAAATTCTCAAACGGACAAATTCAACAGTTATTCGATGAATACAATCATGAGGTAGGTTTATCTGCAGTGAAATGGAGCAACGATATTTTATCCGGGAAAGAGGTCTCGAATACATCGTTTAAAGGTTGGCGTAAATTAAAAACAGATCGTTATCTGGGCAAACAAGATGATATTACGTTCATTCATGAAAATGAAGGTTGGTATGTGAACGGCTACGGCAGTATTTATCATACAAAAAACGGAGGTGAAACGTGGGAGAAACAACTGGAACAAAAAGGGACATTTTTCCGCTGTATTGCGTTTGCAGATAGTTTACGTGGTTTTGCGGGAACCGTTGGTACTGATTATTTTCCGAATGTGACGGATACAATTCCACTCTATGGTACCACCGATGGTGGAAAAACATGGAATCCCGTTTCTTACAAAGGTCCTTATGTAAAGGGTTTATGCGCACTCGATGTGGTAAAAGAACAATATATCAATCACGGCAAAATAGATTATAAAATACATATCTACGGTGTTGGACGAGTAGGTAGTCCTGCCAATTTCATAGTGTCACATGATGGCGGAATAACCTGGACATCTAGTAGCATGAACAACGATTGTAAAATGCTATTTGACATCAACATGTTTGACAAGGACAATGGAATTGTTTGTGCGGCATCAGATGAAGATGTTGAAAAGGCAAATGCGCTTATCCTGAAAACCAACGACGGGGGCAAAACTTGGAAAAAAGTGTATCAATCGAACAGGCCTTACGAAACCACCTGGAAAGCATCCTTTCCGACTCCCCGAACAGGCTATGTGACAATACAATCCTATAACCCAGATCCGTCCGTCAAGCAACAACGAATTGCCAAAACAACCGATGGGGGAGACACCTGGGAGGAAGTCAATTTGGTGGAGGATGCGGGAGCCCGGGAGTTTGGGATTGGTTTTCTGAATGAGAATCATGGATTTGTAGGAACAATGAATAGTGGCTATGAAACAAAAGACGGTGGAAAAACATGGACGCCTATCGACCTCGGAAAAGCGTGTAATAAAATCAGAATCTATAAAACCGCCAACGGAAGAGCGTATGGTTATGCTATTGGTGTCGATGTGATGAAGGGTGAATTATGAATTTATTAAAAATTTAAAAACATGAAAAATACAGCTGTTGCAGATTTGATAATCGTCATCAAAAAACATTGGAAACCCATACTGGTATTCATTTTGGCCCTGTATATACTCTACTCTTATCCGGATATCAAAAAAGGAGTCATGGATGCTTGGGCTGGCGATTGAGGAGTTCTTAATAATTATCTTTCACCTCTTTTTCATCTTCCTGCTTTATTTTTATCTGGACAAATGTTCTGAATAGTAAAATCAAGAGATGAAAAAACGTGTAATTCAATACATAATTCTGTTTCTGATTTTTTCAGTGGCTAGTCCTTACTCTCTTAAAGCACAAGAAACCCTACATGTTTTATTTTTAGGCAACAGCTACACGGCGGTCAATAACCTGCCGATGATGGTTAAGAATATGGCAGCATCCGCCGGCATCACCATCAATGCCGTGCAAAACGCTCCCGGCGGTCATACCGTTGAAAATCATCTGAGCAATACGAATACGCTGATCCAAATTCGTAAAGGCAACTGGGACTATGTGGTGATTCAGGAACAAAGTAAGATACCCACCATAGATTTTTACCGGTATAACAGCATGTATCCCTCGCTGATTCGACTCAAGGATAGCATACTCGCTTATAATTCATGTACAAAGATTATTACTTACATGACCTGGGGCCGTCGGTTTGGCGGACAACAATGCGATGGCTCAGGTACGTATTGCAGTCCTGATTTCCGTGACTTCAACCACATGCAGGATTCTTTACGAAGTGCTTACATTCAAATAAGCGACAGCATGAACGTGCAGTGCGCACCGGTGGGTGTTTCCTGGCAACAGGTCATCAACGACACCACACTGATCTTGCACCAGGGCGATAATAGTCATCCCAACTTGAATGGCAGCTACCTGGCTGCCTGTACTCTTTTTAGTAGTATATCTAACCAAAAAACAACAGGGATCTCCTACACAGCCGGGCTGCCTGCAACGCTTGCGGCGTATTTTCAAACGATATCTGATCAAACGGTTTTTTCAAACATTGATGAATGGAATCTTGCTATTTACCAACCTATCGCTGATTTCACAACAAGCATTACCGGTCATGTAGCCACATTCAGCAATGAATC
>CAZZJF010000126.1:0-6916 GCA_964654325.1 uncultured Ferruginibacter sp. | reverse complement strand
GCGTACGGGTGCTGGGTCCTGACATCAACGAATCACAAAGCTGGTTTGCCGTCAACCAAAAAGGCGAGATCCGATTTGGCTTCAGTGGCCTGAAAGGATTAGGCGAGGCCGCCATTGAAAATATCATCGAAGAACGGAAGAAGCATGGCCCCTATCAATCCATTTTTGATCTGGCCAAACGCTGTAACCTGCGAAATGTAGGTAAACGATCACTCGAAAGTCTGGTATACAGCGGTGCTTTTGATACGTTTACAGAGATCCACCGGGCTCAATTTTTCCATCAGCCTCCCGGCGATCTCTCGGGCATCGAAAAGATTATCCGGTTTGGCAATACCTATCAAACGCAATCCAAAACAAGCAGCAATACGCTTTTTGGCGATATGCAGATGCCTGAGATCATACCACCCAAATTACCGACCTGCGAGCCCTGGTCACTGATTCAGCAACTGGATTATGAGAAAGACGTTACCGGTATGTACATGAGCGGACACCCACTCGACAACTACCGGTTCGAACTTAAAAACTACGGCATCATCCCTCTGGATGAGTTCAATCAAATTCAAACCAATATCCAAACACAGCCCTACACCCGACCGTTGCGTATCGCCGGGCTCGTTGTACAAACCCAGCACCGACTCACCAAAACGGGTAAGAAGTTTGGCATCACACACCTGGAAGATTATACCGGCAAAACGGAAATCGCTTTCTGGAACGAGGACTATGTGCGCTTCCTGAATTACCTCGAAAGTGGTACCATTGTGTTAATTGAAGGCGCCTTCCGGACACGATATAACAGCGAACGCTACGAATTCAAGATCTCCAAACTGCACCTCCTGGATACGATTAAAAAAACCATGACCCGCCAACTGGTATTAAACATAGAACCGCAGTTTGTAGACCAAGATCTAGTAACATTTATGCACAGCAATTTGCAACGTAACCCCGGTGAAAGTACACTTCGATTCAATATCCTGGATCCGGACCAGAACAAACCCCTTAGTCTCAGCACGCTGGATAAAGGGTTCACGATGAATGACGAGCTGATTGAGTTCCTCAATAACAACGCCCATATTCAGGTATCGGTGATGCTGAACTGACAGAACAGCTAAAAAATCGGCTTTTTGACCCGGATTTGCATGTGGATATGTCAGTTTGCCGGAAACAAGCAATTGGCCATACATTTGCAATCCATTACGCATTAACCACCCTTAAATAGATCATTATGGCATTAGAATTCACCGATTTAAATTTTCAAGCGGAAGTATTGGACTCCAATAAACTTTCCGTAGTCGACTTTTGGGCAGAATGGTGCGGTCCTTGTCGCGCGATTGGCCCCGTTATCGAAGAATTACACAAAGAATATGATGGTGTGGTGAACGTGGGTAAAGTAAACGTTGACCATAATCCACAAATTTCGATGAACTACGGCGTGACGAGCATTCCCGCCATTTTCTTCTTTAAGAATGGACAAGTCGTAGACAAGTTGATCGGCGCCCAGCCTAAGGCCAATTTTGTGAAAAAAATTGAAGCGCTCAAGTAATCACGACTGACTGCATAAAAAATCCCGTTCGGTTGAACGGGATTTTTTATATCATTGATTCTTGCCGATCAGTCATCCAGTTTCAGCACCGCCAGGAATGCTTCTTGTGGCACTTCCACATTTCCGATTTGACGCATACGTTTTTTACCTTCTTTCTGTTTTTCCAAAAGCTTGCGCTTACGACTGATATCCCCTCCATAACATTTAGCGGTTACGTCTTTGCGCATCGCACTGATATTCTCGCGAGCGATCACTTTTGCTCCGATAGCCGCCTGTATGGCAATCTGGAATTGCTGCCGGGTCAGTAAATCTTTCAGCTTCTCACATAATTTCCGACCGAATTCCTGTGCACGACTCCGGTGTATTAAGGCACTTAAGGCATCGACTTTGTCGCCGTTCAAGAGAATATCCATACGCACAATATCACTCTCCCGGAAACCAACCGGATGATAATCGAAGGAAGCATAGCCTCTGGTTTGTGATTTGAGTTTGTCGTAAAAATCAAACACGATTTCAGTCAATGGCATCTCAAAAATCAATTCCACCCGGGTTTGCGTCAGGTAGCTCTGGGAGATCAGCATGCCCCGTTTTTGAATACAGAGCGTCATGATATTGCCAATATATTCCGGCTTAGTAATGATTTGTGCTTTGATGAAAGGCTCTTCGATACGGTCAGTTCGGGTTGGATCTGGCAAGGTGGCCGGATTATGCACATCCACCTTCTCTCCTTTATTTGTGTACGCGATAAAGCTAACGTTCGGTACCGTTGTAATGACAGTCTGGTTGAATTCGCGCTCCAGTCGCTCCTGGATAATCTCCATATGCAGTAACCCCAGGAATCCACAACGAAAACCGAAACCCAATGCCTGAGAGGTCTCCAGTTCGAATGTCAATGAAGCATCATTCAACTGCAACTTTTCCATGCAATCGCGCAATTCTTCAAACTTATCGGTATCCACCGGAAAGATGCCGGCAAACACCATCGGTTTCACTTCCTCAAATCCATCTATGCGTTTGTCCGTCGGATTGGCGGTTGTAGTCAGCGTATCACCCACTTGCACCTCCTTGGCATTCTTGATACCGGTGATAATATATCCCACATCACCACAATGCACCTGGTCCTTCTTCTCCATATCTAGCTTCAAAATGCCGACCTCATCCGCCTCGTATTCTTTATCGGTGCTGAAAAATTTTACCTTATCCCCTTTCTTGATAGACCCATTGAATATGCGATAATACACGATGATACCCCTGAAACTATTGAAAACACTGTCAAAGATCAGAGCTTGTAAGGGCGCGTTGGGATCACCCTGTGGTGGCGGAATCCGTTCAACGATTGCCTGTAAAATCGCGTCGATACCGATACCGGTTTTTCCACTGGCAAGTAGAATGTCTTCTTCCTTGCAACCAATCAAATCAATGATCTGATCTTTTACTTCCGGAATCATGGCGCCATCCATGTCAATTTTATTGATCACCGGGATGATCTCAAGATCATTCTCCAGCGCGAGGTACAAATTACTGATAGTTTGTGCCTGAATTCCCTGAGTGGCATCCACGAGCAACAAGGCGCCCTCGCAGGCCGCTAGTGCACGGCTGACTTCATAGCTGAAGTCGACATGCCCGGGTGTATCAATCAGATTCAATGTATAGATTCCGTGAGTAATGCCGGCCGGCGGATGTTCACCCTGATAAGGATAGCTGATCTGAATCGCATGGCTTTTGATGGTAATCCCCTTTTCCCGTTCGAGATCCATATCATCGAGGACCTGAGCCTGCATATCCCGCTCACTGATAGTATTGGTTGTTTGCAACAAGCGGTCAGCCAACGTGCTTTTCCCGTGGTCGATATGTGCGATTATGCAAAAATTGCGGATATGTTTCATGTAGGGCCCTCTGTTTGGGAGCACGAAATTAGCGCTTTTTGAGGCGAATGCAAAACCTAGAATACACGGTTCACTTTCACAAATCGGGGTATGTAGTATGAGTTAAACCCTGATTTCGACACGCCTTTACTGGTAGCCGCATGCAGAAAGGTAATCTTGCCGTTTTTATTCTCACAAATGAAGCCCAGGTGCCCCACTTTTCCGCTGGATGCATCACGACCGGTAAATAGAATGATGTCGCCGGGTTTACAGTCTTTCAAACTGACTTCAGTGCCGCAATTGGTAAAATCCGTCGACACTCTGGGCGACTGGATGCCAAAATGCTTAAACACATACCAGACAAACCCCGAACAGTCAAACCCTTTACTTGGATCAGTTGAACCATAAACATATGGCACTCCTAGGAAAGTCTCGGCGTAGCGAAGTAATTCATCCGGTTTTGTATTGCCAGTTCGAATGGTAACAGCTGGAACCGATTTTTTTATTTTGACAACACTTTTTAAATCGTAATCAGTTCCAGTTCGAACCGCCGTTGGTCTCGTCGATCGTGATGATTTTTGGGAAGTCTTACAAGCGATAAAAAAAACAGACAATACAATAAAGAGGATTGTATTCTTCATATTGGTAAAGGATTATTCGATACACAATAATACAAAAAAAAGCCACCCGAAGGTGGCCTGTTTCTTTACGGTCATTCGTACATTAACGAACGCTGATCCTTTCGCGATGGCGCTCTACTCCATCGTATCCAATAATTTGAATAAGATAAATGCCCGAGGACCAGCCGGAGATTGGTATAGTAACTTGGCCTAACTGATCAGCAATTCGATATTGAGCAATCTGCTTACCTTGCTGATCAATAAATCTTATTTGATAAGGCTTAACCGTCCATTGATCCGGCAAGTCAATAATCACCTGATCTGTGGCGGGATTTGGATAAATGCGCACATCAGCCTTCGGTTGCTTTCCCAAACGAATGATCGAACTGTACGAAAATCGATTGTCCATATCCACCTGACGAAGACGGTAAAAGTACGTTTGGACGGATGCATCAAAATCAGTAAACCCGTAATCGAGCACTTGTGAAGAGTTGCCATTAACGGCGGCAGAAACCTGCCAACCTATTGATTCAAATCGCATACCATCGGTAGCCCGTTCTATGAAGAAGCCTCGGTTGCGTGCTTCATTGGCCGTAGCCCAGACTAACTGATTATGTTTGCCAACCTGTGTTCCGCTAAATCGCAACCACTGAACCGGTGTCGCATCAGTTATGGTAATCGTAACATTTTCACTGACGATACCACAGGCACCAGCGTTGGCTGTCAATGTCAGAGTTACCGAGCCAGCTGCTTCCTCAGCAGCGGAAGGTGTGTAAACGGCACCCAATGTTGTATTGTCAGGATTGAATGTACCTGTCCCTCCCGTCCATTGAACCGGAACCCCTGTGGAACTGGTGGTTCCGTCTAAGGTAGCCGATGAGCCGGCAGCAATCGTTTGGTCGGGGCCGGCATTTAGGGTTGTGGTGTTATTGATTGTCAGCACAAGCGTGGTCGTGGAGTCGCATCCAAAGAAATTGGTGGTCGTGAATGGATAATTTCCGCTACTAGTATATGTATTGCCATTCCAGGTATAACTGTCGCAAGCGATGACAGTATCGGTAACATTTTTAGGTATGCAAACAGTGGACGGGCGTAATTCCATGATGTCTAACAAACACACATATCCAAAAAACAAGCTTGGATCAACCCGAATATCAAAACTGATTTCCCGCTTACCGTAAATACTGAAAATCGCCGCACGATCATAGTCGGTGTTTAACGACGCATCATATGATTTCCAAACGGCTTCATCAGAACGTTTTATTTCGGTGATGCAGGGAAAGGCGGCTGTTTTAGATCCCCAGAATTTGATGCGGTATTCTTTTAAACTGTCCAACCCGGTCAGTTTCCATTGTCCATTAGTGGCCGATGGATGTGTGAAGGCATAGTCGGCTGTTACGGTGGAT
Organism: uncultured Ferruginibacter sp.; assembly: GCA_964654325.1. GTDB lineage: Bacteria > Bacteroidota > Bacteroidia > Chitinophagales > Chitinophagaceae > Ferruginibacter. The sequence goes on along the minus strand of CAZZJF010000126.1, from coordinate 1,485 downwards.
GGATAATCGCCTACCAGTCCGGTTGTATTTCCGTTGTTTGTTCCGGGTCCTACCGGATTAAATGTTCCATCGATTCGGTTAATAATTTCAAAGGAAATACCGGTAGCTATGTTGTCTACATTGACCGCATCTGCTATTTTAATGCCCGGTGTTCCGGTGGTTACGGTATTCCAATAGTGGTTGAATGCATCCGGCGCGGCAGTCAGATCCGGACCAAAATCAATCAATAGACGATTTCCAACATACAGCACAACCGTATCCTTGTCTGTGTTTCCGCCTGCATCCGTTACTGTTAACTCAAACTGATAGGTGCCGGTTTCCAACCCGGTCACATTGCTTGTTGCCGCATTGGGAGTTCCAAGATTTCCGGCAGATGGACCGGCTATTTTAACCCACTGATACGTACTTAACACACCATCGGGATCATAAGAAGCCGCCCCATCCAGCGACGCGGTCGTTGTTGGCAACTGAATCAGCTGATTAGAACCAGCTAACGCAATAGGGTTGGCATTCGGACTTGTACTGGCAGTGCGTTGTATATCGATAACACTGATATGCCCAAAGGCGCTGCCCGATTTTACCCGTATATCAAAAATCATTTCGCTAACGCCTTCAAAAGTAAACGTACATGCGGTGTTGAAATCAGTGTTTCCACGGGCATCATATTCTTGCCAGACGGATTCATCGTTTCGTTTGATTTCAATGAAGCGGGCATCACTCACGGAACGAGTTCCCCAAAACTTAACGGTATATTGTACGTTGGGATCCAAACCGGATAGTTTCCATTGACCGTTAGTCGCTGATGGGTGTGCAAAGGCATTGTCCACGGTAGCTTGTGAACCATAATCACCTACAATGCCGGTTGTATTTCCATTGTTCATACCCAAGCCAGAAAGATTGAACGAGCCGTCAATCCGATTTACAATCTCTAGATCTAGATTAGTTGATAAATTGGTTGTCGTGATAGCGTTTGTCAGTTTTATACCTTGGGTACCACTGGATACATTGTTCCAGTATTTACCAAAAGCATCCGGCGAAGAACTAGCAGTTGTACCCAAATCGATGAGAATGCGCGTGCTAACAACAAGCTGTACCGTGTCCCGATCCTCTGCATCCAAGTTATCAGTTACGCGTAATTCGTAAAAGTAACGTCCCTGAATGAGTCCACTCAGCGTGGTGACAGCGGTTGCTGGTGCGGCAATTACAGCTGTATTGGGACCCGACAGTTGAGTCCATTGGTAAGACACAATCGACCCGACTGACCCACTACCATTTAACGTTGTCGTTGTTATTGGCAAAATCAAGGATTGATCCGCACCGGCTAACGCAACAGGTGCTTGTGATTTTGCGGAGAGTGCTGCAGAAGCTAAAATAGTGAAAATGAGTAATTTACCATTCATGTTATCAATTTTGGCATTGAATATCAAGTATCACTTAGCCTGATATTTTAAGTAGTCAATGAAGAAAGTGCAATTGAAAATCGAT
>CAZZJF010000125.1:0-7064 GCA_964654325.1 uncultured Ferruginibacter sp. | reverse complement strand
ACATACTTGCCAATCAATCCAATCGTTATCGTTTTATTAGGCTTACGCAGCTTCTGGAGAAAATCCTGCCAGCGATTCAGATCGGGCTCTTTCCGTGGGTCCAGGTTCAGTTTCTTCAAAATGTATCGGTCCAGGTTTTGTTCCAGCATCTTCAAAGGCACTTCGTATATAGTAGACGCATCCTGCGCCTCAATGACCGCCTCTGGTTTCACGTTACAAAACAGCGCGATTTTCCGCTTGATCTCCTGGCTGATCGGATGTTCGGTCCGACAAACAATCACGTTCGGGTGAACACCTTCCTGACTCAGCATACGCACACTATGCTGTGTTGGCTTTGTTTTCAATTCTTTGGCTGCACGGAGATAAGGAATCAGTGTCAAATGAACAACCACACAATCCTCTTCGGGCAGCTCCCACTGCATCTGTCGAACCGCTTCCACAAAAGGCAGGCTTTCGATATCCCCCACTGTTCCGCCCAACTCGGTAATGACGATATCAAAATCACCATTTTCTCCTAACCATTTCATTCGTCGTTTAATCTCATCCGTGATATGCGGAACGACCTGCACGGTTTTACCCAAAAACGCACCTTCTCGCTCCTTGTTGATAACGGTCTGGTAAATGCGCCCGGTGGTAACATTATTGGCTTGCGAGGTTGGAATATTCAGAAACCGTTCGTAATGGCCGAGATCCAGGTCGGTTTCTGCTCCGTCATCCGTCACGTAACACTCACCATGTTCGTACGGATTGAGTGTTCCCGGATCAACGTTGATATAGGGGTCGAATTTCTGGATGGTTACTTTGAAGCCGCGGCTTTGCAAAAGCTTGGCTACCGATGCGGCAATGATGCCTTTCCCCAACGAAGAGGTAACACCACCGGTTACAAAAATATATTTGGCCATGACTGGATAGGTTCCAATAAAATAGGCTTACGCCCAATGAAATCCATTGCGCGTTGATGAATTGTTGTTTTGGAAAACACCGTTCAACAAACGTTCAAGGAAGTGACCAGCGATAAAATTGTCGGGAGGTCGGGCAAAGATAGATTTATTTCACGTAACCTGAAGACAAGCTTGGTATTAATTGACCGAATTGTTCATAAGTTGGGGAATGGCTGATTCGTACAAGTGTTGCCAGTCGCTGATGGTTCCCCAGGATTCTCCGTTGACACGGACAGATGCATCCGTAACGACACCCAATTTCAGGGATGGGATACCCGACTGAGCCAGCTGTTGTATGAAAAGCGATTCCTGATCCGGCAAAACAGAAACCACAACCCTGCTTTGACCTTCGCCAAACCAGAATGAATCCCGGCGCACCGAAAAAGCGGGATGCAGTGCCATACCTTTCTGGCGCGGGAAACCGGATTCCATCAATGTAATCATGACGCCACCGTCACTTACATCGTGTGCCGATTGAATACAACGCTGTTGTATCAATGTTAATACAGCTTTTTGAACACGTAACTCTTCAGAAAGATCAAAAGATGGTGCTGGCGAATGAACGTGCCCCAAAATAGAATAGAGATAGGATGAACCGGCCATATCATTGACAACCGGACCCAGCAGGTAAATAAGATCGCCGGCTTGCTTGAAATCCATCGTCATTTTATCGTCGATGTGCTCAAGCAAACCAACCATTCCAATTGTTGGTGTTGGGTATACGGGTCCTTCGGGCGATTGATTGTAAAAACTCACATTACCGCCGGTTACCGGTGTATCAAACGCACGACAGGCATCGCCCATTCCTCGAATCGCTTCTGAAAACTGATAATAAACTTCAGGATCGTACGGGTTACCAAAATTGAGGCAATTGGTTACCCCCAATGGTTTTCCACCGCTGCATACGATATTGCGGGCCGCCTCCGCTACGGCTATCATGGCGCCCTGATAGGGATCCAGGTAAACGTAGCGACTATTGCAATCCGTGGTCAATGCCAATGCTTTTGAGGTTGGCTTGGCCAGCACGACTGCGGCATCAGACGGGGTATTTGTGCTTGTATTACCGGCGCCAACCATACTGTCATATTGTTCATAAACCCATCGTTTACTGGCAATAGACGGCAATTGCAGCAGTTGCTTCGTGATCTCTTTCAGATCATCGACATCCGGGATGGACTGGAGGTCTACCATACGATGCTGGTCTAAATAAGCCGGCTTCCGCGTTTCACGTGTGTATTGTGGAGCGCCGCCGCCCAATACCAGCGACTCAGCGGGAATGACAGCCTCTACCTGACCATGCATACGAAATTCGAGCAGCCCGTCGTCGGTCACCTCACCGATTGCACAACAAGGCAGATCCCATTTTTCAAAGACCTTGGTTACGGCTTGTTCCATTCCTTTTTTAACCACTACCAGCATCCGTTCCTGACTCTCACTGAGCAATAGTTCCCATGCTTTCATATCACGTTGCCGGGTTGGCACTTTATCCAGGTCGATCCGCATACCGGATTTCCCTTTGGCACTCATTTCGGCTGTTGAACAAATGATACCGGCGGCCCCCATATCCTGCATACCCACCACCGCGCCGGTTTGTATGACTTCCAAACAAGCTTCGAGTAATTTCTTCTCCTGAAATGGATCACCGACTTGTACGGCTGGCAGTTCCTCCACACTGTCTTTGGTAATTTCTGCGCTGGCAAACGAAGCGCCGCCAATGCCGTCTTTTCCCGTTGCTGAACCTACAAAGAAAACAGGATTGCCGACCCCATGCGCCGTAGCTGATACCGTTTCCTCCACATGGACTACCCCCACACTCATGGCATTCACCAAGGGATTGGTGTGATAACAAGGATCAAAATACAGTTCACCGCCAACCGTAGGAACACCAAAACAATTCCCATAATGGCCAATGCCATGCACGACACCTGCCAGCAGATGTTTTGTTTTTGCAGCAGACAGGTCACCGAATCGCAGCGAATTGAGTGCAGCAATCGGCCGTGCACCCATGGTAAAAATATCGCGGTGAATGCCTCCTACACCGGTAGCCGCACCCTGAAAAGGCTCAAGAGCGGAAGGATGATTATGTGATTCAATTTTGAACACCACGCCATAGCCATCGCCCATATCCATCAGTCCGGCATTTTCTTCACCGGCTTTCACCAGCATCCGCCCTCCTTCTCGAGGTAACGTTTTTAATAATCGAATGGAATTTTTATAACTGCAGTGTTCGCTCCACATCCCGCTGAATGCACAAAGCTCCGTGAAATTGGGTGTTCGGCCCAGAATCGCACCAATCTGGTTGAATTCTTCTTCTGAAAGGCGGAGTTGTTTTGCTGTATCTACGGTGATGTCCATATCCGAGGTGATTTTCGCAAAAGTAACAGATAGAAAAAAAACGGCTACTCTCCTGCTCGCCAATATTTTTAACTATCTTCCCACATCGTATTGCCAAGATGCTCACCGCTTCATTACTGATCCTTTACCTGCTGTTGTTTCTGTGGTGGATTCGGCGTTCCGTTTATTTTGAAAAGCAGTCACTTTCCCGAAACAGATTGAGTATATTCTTTCTTATTCGGATTGGCGTTGCCTTCTTTTTAGGATGGTATAGTTTTCGGTATCATCCGGGCAGCGACTATGTGGTGCTGCATAACGAATCAGTAGCTGGCAAACAGACTTTATTGCAAAATCCAACGGAGTACTGGCGCGACTTGTTTTATTCGCCCTATGACAATACGTATGGTGGGTTTATGCAGGGCGTCGGTTCGTTTTGGCATGACCTTAAATACAACTTATTGGTCAAGGGCCTCTCCCTGGTCAATTTGATTTCCAATGACTCATACTTCGTGAACGCCGTCTTGATGAACATGGGAGGCTTTGGGGCTTCTTGTTTACTTTACCGCGTGAGCACCCACCTCTATCCACAAAACGTTCAGCTCAATCAGGTTGCTTGTTTTTTATTACCCAGCACGCTGTATTATACTTCGGGGGTTCATAAAGACCAGCTCATTTTCATAGGTGTCGGACTTGTGATTTATGCGGGGTATTTTATTATACACGACCGTATCCAATGGCGACGTGCCATCTTATTCTTATTAGGTTTGTTCCTCCTGTTTATTTTTCGAAGTTATCTGGCTATTTTACTGGTTGTTTTGTTTGGATTGTACACGTTTCATCGGCATCGAAAAAGTCGTTATTGGACCATTTGCTTAGCGATTGGTTTGGTGGTTGTTGGTTGCCTGCTGGATCATTGGTTCGGTTTCGGCCCAATGCACTGGATAGCTCAACGACACGCCGAATTTGCGGCCTTACCAAGGGCTCATTCCCAATTGCCTACAATAGCCCTTGACCCTTCCCTTGTTCAGTTTCTGCAAACAGCCCCGCAGGCGCTGGTTTATGGCCTATGCAGTCCGCCGGCTTACATGCAGTTTCGACTGACCGATTGGCTCTTTGCCATTGAACACACTGTTTATTTATTGTTCCTGTTCATATCGTTGGTACAGATCACATCCAAAAAGCGAGCATCCATACCATCTTTTCCCCTCTTCCTCATTGGTTTGTTTCTTGTTTTGGCCTTACTCAGCGGCTGGATTGTACCCAATTATTACTCTATCATTCGTTATAAATCGGTGCTGCTCCCTTTACTGGCAATTCCCATTTTACAGATGACCATCGCCCGAAAGCAATCAAATTAGTTTTATAAATATGTAATGTTTTGTAAGGCCATATGTCTTTTTTTAGCGCATTTTATTAAAATGATTTGTTTTTTTATCGAATTTGGCTTTGTTTTACACTCAAATTTTAAATAAAATGGAATCTTTACGCTTTACTGCATTAAAATCGGTTGGTAATAACCAGGTTTCCTACACGGTAAAATCCTCCGAAAAAGTCACCCAGATATTCAACGAGAATGTATTTACGCTGAAAACAGCGCGTCATTACCTGACCGATGAGGCTTATAAAAGCCTGGTCGCCTCTGTCAGAGGCGGCAAAAAAATCGACCGGTCGATGGGTAACAACATCGCGAACGGATTGAAAGCCTGGGCGGAGGAAAAAGGAGTCACGCATTTTACACACTGGTTTCAGCCACTGACCGGACTGTCTGCCGAGAAGCATGATTCTTTCTTCACGTTGAAAAGTGACGGAACACCGATCCAGGAATTTGAGGGCGCCGCGTTGATACAGCAAGAACCGGATGCGTCTTCTTTCCCGAATGGCGGCCTTCGCGCAACCTTCGAAGCTCGTGGATATACCGCCTGGGATCCGTCCTCCCCTGCGTTTATCATGGAAATCGGTGAAGGAAAAACACTGTGCATCCCCACCATCTTCATCTCCTACACCGGCGAATCACTCGACACCAAAACACCGTTACTGAAAGCCATCGTGGCGTTAGATAAAGCAGCGGTGGATGTTTGTCAGTATTTCGACCGAAACATCACCAAAGTGAATGCCACTTTGGGTTGGGAACAGGAATATTTTCTGATCGATGCGGAACTGGCCAAGGCCCGTCCGGACCTGGTATTAACCGGCCGTACCGTATTTGGTCATGCTCCCGCCAAAGGACAACAGCTGGAAGACCATTATTTTGGTGCCATCCCGGAGCGTATGTATGCCTATATGCGTGACCTGGAACGCGAGTGCTACAAATTAGGCATTCCACTTCGCACCCGTCATAACGAGGTGGCCCCGGCTCAGTTTGAATGCGCCCCGATTTTTGAAGAAATCAACCTGGCCGTAGATCACAATACGTTACTGATGGACGTTATGACCCGCGTAGCCAAACGTCACAACCTGATGGTGCTGATGCATGAGAAACCATTTGCCGGAATCAATGGCAGTGGTAAACACAATAACTGGAGTATGAGCACGGATACGGGCGTAAACCTTCTGGCACCGGGCAAAACGCCAAAGACCAACCTCATGTTCCTGACGTTTTTTGTCAATACCATCAAAGCCGTACATGATTATAGTGAGCTCATTCGTGCATCCATCGCCAGCGCCAGCAACGACCATCGCTTAGGCGCCAATGAAGCACCGCCTGCTATCATATCCATTTTCATCGGTGAATACCTGACCAAGGTCCTGGAGCAAATCGAAACACGCGTAGGTGACAAGTTTGACGAAACGGACGAGGCTATGCTCAAACTGGATATCCATAAAAGCATTCCGGAACTGATGCTGGATAATACCGACCGCAACCGCACCTCTCCGTTCGCTTTCACCGGTAACAAATTTGAGTTCCGTGCCGTTGGCTCATCGGCCAACTGCGCCGGCCCAATGACGGTCCTGAATACAGCCATGGCAGACACGCTGAAATCATTCAAGACTGATGTCGATGCCTTGATTGAAAAAGGCGAAAAGAAAGAAGTAGCCATCATGCACGTCATCCAGCGCATCATTGTGGATTGTAAAAAAATATTGTTCGAAGGTGACGGATACAGTATCGAATGGGAAAAAGAAGCAGCCAAACGCGGTTTGCCGAATTTAAAAACGACCCCCCTTTCATTGGACGCCTACACCAGCGAAAAAGCCAAGACGCTTTTCGAAAACAACCACATCTACAATCACCTGGAACTGGAAGCCCGCCATGAAATCATGCTCGAGGATTACATTAAAAAAGTACAGATCGAGGCCAGGGTGATGGGCGATCTCGCAACGACACAAATCATACCGGCCGCGTTGAAATATCAAAATATCCTTTTAGAAAACGTGTTGGGACTAAAAGCATCCGGTCTACCGGAAACCGCTTATGCCGGACAGCTCAAAGTTTTGGAAACCATCAGTCGCCATGTGAATGTAATTGCCGAACAAGTGGAGGCCATGATTGAAGCCCGAAAAAAGGCCAATGAACTTTCAAACAGCCGCGACCGGGCCATTGCCTATTGCGACTCCATTAAAGACGCCTATTTTGATACGATTCGTTATCATGCGGATAAGCTGGAATTGCTGATTGATGATTCCCTCTGGCCACTGCCTAAATACCGCGAATTACTCTTCTTGAGATAACCTACGGAAGCAAATCCCCCGAGTTCGGGGGATTTTTTTAAACCAAATGACTACTGTCCGGTCTACGAACAAACCAACAATGACATGACCAAACAAATCACCTTGCTGATTGCATTGACC
>CAZZJF010000124.1:0-7085 GCA_964654325.1 uncultured Ferruginibacter sp. | reverse complement strand
TTTCTTCGCGTAACGTAAACCGGTAGATATTCAGGTCGTTGGATTGGCGCAACCGATCACTGGCAAAATAGCCGGTCTTCCCATCGGCCGCTACGGTCAATGAACCTTCTTCATTGATTGTGTTGTAAGGATAACCCAGATTGAGCGCTTCCTGCCATCGCCCTAAACTGTCGCGGCGACTTAGAAACAAATCGGTGGAGCCATAGCCGGGTTTTCCATCACTGATAAAATACAGGGTTTGATTGTCTGCATGGATGAATGGACACGATTCGTTACCCGATGTATTGATGGTCGGTCCGGCATTTTCAGGCACAGACCATTTTCCGTTTGGTTGACGATGTGAAACCCAGATGTCTCGGCCACCAAAGCCACCCATTCGGTCACTCGAAAAGTATAGATCACGTTTGTCGGCAGTAAGTGATGGCCCTGAATCCCAGTCTACGCTGTTTACGTCTTCCAATGGAACCGCTTCCGTCCACGAGCCGTCTTTTTTCAGGTAAGAAATATAGAGATCGCATCGTCCCATACCCTCGGGATAATTACAGCCGGTGAAAATAAGCCAGTTGCCGTCCTGAGACAAACACTGCGCCCCCTCATTCAGATTTGTGTTTATTTTTCCGGTTACGGGTTTTGCCGGTTGCCACTGATTGTTATGAAAGTTGCTTTCATAAAAGTCTTCATTCATACCAATCCGGCGGGTAAAAATCATTTTTTGTCCGTCGATGGAAAAGCTGGGGTAATACTCCTGATGAGTCGAGTTGATACCATCGCCTACATCCTCCATGGGTACCGGTTTACCGGAAAGGGGATGACTGTTGGCGTAATTTACGGCAAATTGCATCTGTTTCTTGAAAACGGAGGCCGAACGCAGTGTTTGCTGGTTGAGGTCTGTTCGTTGCAGGTATTCGTGAACGAGGTTGTATGCCTTTTCGAACGATCCATTGCCCGCCAGCGAAATGGTGTATGGGAAAATATACTCCGATGCGTAGACGCTATCCATGGCAAATGCTTTTTCAAACTCCGCGACCGATGCGGCATAGTTCCTGAGCTCGGCATGGAGATTTGATTTGGTCAGATAGGCTTCGATGAATTTTGGCTCCGCTTCAATGCATTCATCCACGATTTTCATAGACTCCAGGTAATAGCCCTCGTAGGCTTTTTGCACCGCCAACTCGTATTTTGTACGCAGTTTTTTTCGGATATTATCCGGGTTATACCATTGGGCAGTTGCGGAAATGCTTAATATCAGAGAGAAAACAAACAGCAGGAATGGATGCGCGCGAAACATGCAGCAATCTACGTAAAACCAGTATAAGAAAATAGCCGTTGTTTGTTAAATCACTAAGGTATCTGGAGGTATTTATGAATTTGAATACTGAGTGACCACGATGAATGGTGTTGGATGTAGTCGATTAACAGCGGATTGATGATGGCTGACTTTTCCCATTCGGGTTGTAGGAATTTCAAACAGGATTCGGAAACCTGAGAAGCCAGCTCCTCCGCCCATGCAAAATCATGTTTATTAAAGACAACCACTTTCAATTCATGTGCTTGTTTAAAAACAGCGGGCTTAGCGGCTTTGAATTTTTTGGGTGATAGACAAATCCAGTCCCACTGTCCGGTTAACGGATGTGCCCCGGATGTTTCCAGGTGCGTTTGGTAGCCGGCCTGTTTCAATGCTGCTGTCAATGGGGTTAGATCATGCATGAGTGGTTCGCCGCCGGTGATAACGACGATACCTGCTTTCATATGCTGTCGAACAGATTCAATCAATTTGTCGATACTGATCAATGGATGACTGGAGGCATCCCAGCTTTCTTTTACATCACACCATACGCAGCCCACGTCACATCCGCCCAACCGAATGAAATAGGCGGGTTTCCCTTGATGATGGCCTTCACCTTGGATGGTGAGAAAATGCTCCATTACCGGAAGGGCTTCGATGGTGTCAGTTCGGGTAATGGTGTTCATGGTTGGTGATTCATGTAGGCACGAAATGTATTTTCCAGCAGGGCAGCAATGGTCATCAGGCCAACACCGCCCGGTACGGGGGTGATATGTCCGGCAATGGGTTCGACCGCTGCAAAATCGACATCGCCGCAAATGCGGAATCCTGATTTTTTAGAATCATCCGGTATACGAGTGATACCCACATCAATAACCGTTGCACCAATCTTTACCATATTGGCCGTTACAAAGCCAGGTTTGCCAATGGCAGCGATCAATATGTCGGCTGAGGCGCAAAGCTCGGTTAAATTCGTGCTTCGGCTATGGCATACCGTTACTGTTGCGTCGCCCACGTCGCCAGGCTGGTTGAGTAGGATGCTGATCGGTCTGCCTACGATATTACTACGGCCCAATACGACCACCTGTTTTCCGGCTGTTGGAATCTTGAAATAGTTCAGCAGGAGGATAATGCCGAAAGGGGTGGCCGGAATAAATGTAGGACTTCCAAGTGCGAGCTGTCCCATGCTTTCCGGATGAAATCCATCAACATCTTTTTGTGGACTGATGGCTTGTATGATGCGTTGTGGCCGAATATGCTCGGGTAGTGGCAGCTGGACCAAAATGCCATCAATGGTATCATCGGCATTCAATCGGTTGATTTCATTTACGAGCGTTTCTTCGCTGACCTCGCTTTCCATTCGGATAAGTACACTGTGAAATCCAATTTCTTCGCAGGATTTAACCTTGCTGGCCACGTATGTTTCACTCGCGCCATTGGTACCCACTAAAATGGCTGCTAATCCCGGTGGCCGCTTTCCCAGCGCTCGTTGATTGTATACGCGCTGTTTGATCTCTTCTTTGTAATGTGCGGAGGCTATCTTGCCGTCAAGGATTTTCATAAGCAAAAATATTAATTCCGGCAGACATGGCTGTTTCGTTTTTTTTCACAATAGCACACCGTTAAAAAAGCGATTGACGGGGTTGTAATTGTCAAGGAATGCGAAGTGTTATTTTGTTGTTTTGTGTCATGCGCCGTATCATAATATGGGTTGGCATGTTGAGTCTTTGTCGGTTTTCTGCCCAGTCGCAAACGGCTGTTTTTTCACCCCAGCAGTCGGCACCGGTTCCATCGTTGCATCACCCTGATTTTTTTTCCGGAGGATTTTTGTTGCAACCACAACAGTACAGAACGGTTTGGGCCATTCGTTCGGGGATGCCCTATTCGATGGTTGATTTATCCACTACCGAACTTGGAATGGCTTTTCTGCGTAAGCAAGTTCAATGGACGGCCTCGCTGCAACGGTTGGGTAATCAGTCCAGGGCTTCGTGGACCATTCGCGCCGGATACGGCCAGCGGTTGAGCGACGATTGTGCGCTCTCTTTCACAACAGACTGGACGGTGCAAAAAAACCACGTTGGCTCATTGCGCATAGTTCCGGATGCGTCGGTCAAACTACTATATAGGCCAGCCGATAAAATGGTGATTGGCTTGGAGGCCAGCGGTATTCGTTCGCTGTTTCAGGGTGCATTGCTCAATAATACACTTGTATTAGCTTCCTCCGTTGGTGTGGATGTGAATGAGTCTGTTTTTTTCTTTGGATTGCTTAGTAAAGAAAGCGCATTGCCGCTCATGCACCGTTGGGGTATTTATTATCAACTTCCGAAAAAAGCGTCCTGTCGCATGCTATTTCAACATCGTCCTTTTCTCGCATCCATGATGCTATTTTTTCCGGTAAGTGCATTATGGAAAATGGGTGTCGGTGCAGCCTATCATCCGGTCTTAGGGCTAAGTCCGACTATACAATTACAACAGGATTGATATGCGTACGTTGATTACAGTTGTCACTGCTTGTTTTTTGTTCGATGGATTGTATGCGCAAGTAACCATGACCGGTAGTAATCAGCAGGATACATTGATTCAAATAGGGTTCATGACGGATCTAAGCAATGCTGAAATCAGCGATGCGGAAGATCAGGAATGGAAAAACATATCTGCCGGTCAGCGAATCGACCTGAATAGCCCGGACGCTACAGACCGATTTTCTGAAATGCCGCTGCTTACGCCATTTCAAGTGGTTCAATTTTTCGTTTACAGAAGTCAATGCGGGCCGTTTCTGCATCCGCACGAGTTGCAGGCTATTCCTGGCTGGGATGCTGCATTGGTTCGCTTGTTATTGCCGTATGTGGAGGTGAAACAAACAGGGATTCTTCAAGTTGGTCGCAAGCATTTACTTAACTCAATTCGCGCACGTATGGAGAGTGTTTTCGATATCAAGAAATCACATTCGGATACCATATTCCGGTTTGCCGATTTTGCGTCTATTCGACAACGTTACGTGATACAATCCACGGTTGGCATCAAAGCAGGCCTGGTACTTGAAAAAGACCGGGGTGAGGAATGGCTGAATCCAAAGAGCGGGCTGCCCGATCATGTTGGCTATTTTTTAGAGCGACGTACGTCGTCCATATCTTGGATTCTTGGGGATTATCGGGTGAAACTTGGAAATGGGTTATTGAAAAACCAACAAGTGGTCGGACTACTGTCGTTATTTCGTGATTTTACCGCAACGCGGAATTCGTTTATCCTGCCCCATGTTTCGTCCAATGAATGGCAGTATGAGCGCGGCATCGGTGTCCAGCTGAAAAAAAAGGCTTGGGCAGTGGGTCTGTATGCCTCTCGAAAAAAAGTAGATGGTCGACTTTCAACCGACATCGAACCGGTTGTTCTGTCTTGGAATCGCACCGGGTTGCACCGAAGTGCCAGTGAACGGATGACCCAAGATGGTGTGCGCGTTCAGGAGTGGGGTGCGCAGCTGACCTGTCAGTTAAAAAATTCTCTGTTTAGTTTACATGGATTGCATAGCCATTGGCGCCATCCTTTTTTAGTGTATGAGACACAATATCGATTCTCCAAGCCACGTGAGGTCCGTCGCACCCATGGTATTGGCTTTTCGATCGCTATTTCCAGGCACAATTATTTCATCACAACCGAGTTGGCTCTTCGTCCTTCGCATGGACTGGCGTTTTCGGGTGGATTGCTCCTTGCATTGGAAAAAAGGTTGGATTTGTCAATCGAGTTGAGTCATACGGGAATAGGATACCAATCCGTTAATAATCAATTACATGAACCGGTAGAACAGGCTTCCATTCGTCGTTTTTTTAATGCGGTTCTTCGGTACTCGCCATCCAGCCAATGCCGCCTGACAATTCGTACGAGAAGGGTTGATCAGTCGCAGTTCTATCCCGGTTCCGACCGGCATGACTTCATAACAGATGTCAAACTAAAACACAAAACCTTGAACCCGACCCTTCAGTTGACATGGGTCAATCATCACAAGCGGAGTGTAGCGACAAATCCAATTGATGATCGAACAGAGGAAGTTTCTCATAATAGGCTGGTAGTCAGTTTGTTGTCTCCATCTTCAGCTCGGGTGCCCTGGGACATTAGCGTAATCACGCAGTGGCAGCAACCCGATTTCTTGGAACGAACATCCGCGCTGTCGTTGAGCGGTCGTCTACAGCTGCTTCTCCGAAATTATAACCTAAAATCTGGCCTGTATCTCTATCAGACAGATGGGTATGCATCGCGTTTGATTGTCCCCATTCAGACCATCACGAAAAGTCAAACAGTTGAATCTCTCTACAACAGTGGATTACTGTGTTATCTAAGTCTGCAAAAACGCTTTCCTCAGGGGATCGAGGGTTCAATTCAAACGTTCTATAAATACCAGACGGGTGCCAGCCAACACCAACAGATGATACGCGTCATCATATCATTGTCCTATTCCCTTGATTTTTCGAAAGAAGGAGACTAAAGACCCGATCGTAAGCGGCTGATTTCGAAGAATGTTTAACATTTTTTTGCATTTTCCAAAATATCCTTACTTTTATGCCCTGTAAAACCAATCAATCTATCGCACATGAGAAGATTTCTAACATTATTCGCCGTGTTGATGTTCAGTGGAATGCTGGCCTCCGCACAATCCAGGGTCGTCACCGGACAGGTGAGGGATATCCCCGGAGATCCTGTAAAGTTCGCGACAGTCACAGAGACTGGAACATCTAATTCCGTGAAAGCGGACGACAATGGCAACTTTTCCATTCGGGTAAAGAGTCCATCGTCCACACTCACATTCACGGCAACTGGGTATGATCCTCAAACGGTTACTCCGAATGGGAACATAGCCATCGCCAACATGGTCCGCAACACGCAAGAGCTCTCGGCTGTTGTAGTGACTTCGCTGGGACAGGTTCGCCAAAAATCATCACTGGGTTACTCGACTGCTTCGGTAAAAACGAAGGAATTGACACAAGCCAACCCGGTGAATCTTCAAAATGGTCTGGTAGGTAAAGTGTCTGGCTTGAACGTAGCCACAACGAACAGTGGTGTTCTGGGTACAACCCGGATCACGCTGCGTGGTATTCGTTCACTAACCGGAAACAACCAACCTATGCTGGTTGTAGATGGTGTTCCAACGCCGCTGGGCTTTTTGAACTCAATCAATCCAAACGATATTGCTGACGTAAGCTTGCTGAAATCAGCCTCTGCAACGGTTATGTATGGTCCTGACGGCGTGAACGGTGCTATCATGGTCACCACAAAAAAAGGATCAAAGCAAAAGCCGATGATCTCTGTATCGCAAACAACTCAATTTGAGAAAATCGCCTACCTGCCAAAATTCCAGTCTCGTTTTGGTTCTGGGTATAATCAAGATCCGAACACCGGTCAAGGTGTTTTCGAGCCTATCGAGCAGCAGAGCTGGGGCGATGAGTTCGACGGATCAATTCGTCAAATGGGCCAAGATGGTCCGAACGGCGAGAAACTGATTCTGCCATATTCATACAACGCCAACGGCCGTAAGAATTTCTGGCAAACTGGTACAACCAATCAAACGGATGTGTCGTACTCAACTGCTGATTTTTATATCAGTGCTCAAAATGTTTCCATTCGTGGCACTGTACCGGGTGACAAAAACGATCGCCGCACGGTTAATTTGAGTGCTCAAAAAGAGTACAATCGCTTCCGCGCCAGCTTCAACGTACGTTTCACCAATCAGAAATATGACGTTACGACAGCTAATGCACAAACATATTACAATGTAACAGGTGCTCCCGGCCAATACGATCTTTCTCGTTTC
>CAZZJF010000123.1:0-7167 GCA_964654325.1 uncultured Ferruginibacter sp. | reverse complement strand
ATTACCGGGTACTATTGACAAGGATATTGCCGGCACTGATTTCACCATCGGCTTTGACACGGCGGTGAATACGGCCGTGGAAGCTATTGATAAAATCAGGGATACGGCCGAAGCACACGATCGTTTGTTTATCATTGAAGTGATGGGTCGGGATGCCGGATATATTGCGCTGCATAGCGGCATTGCCACCGGCGCCGAAAACATCCTGATTCCGGAGCGGAAAACCGATGTGAATGAAATCGTTCAATCCCTCGCCGAAAAAGAAAAACGAAAAAAACTGGTGAACATGATCATTGTGGCCGAAGGAGACGAATTCGGCGGCGCCAATGAACTCTCTACCTACATTCATCAGCATCTCCCAACCATTGAAACACGCGTTTGTATTTTAGGCCATATCCAACGGGGCGGATCGCCCTCTTGCATGGATCGTGTGATTGCCAGCCGGATGGGTTACCATGCCGTTGAATCCCTGATCGAAGGACGACATAATGTGTTTGTTGGCATCGTCAACAACCGAATGAATTACACGCCGCTCAATGAAGCGGTAAAGAAAAAACAACGCATCAGCGAAGACTGGATCAAAATTGTAAAAATCCTGGCTACCTAATCCATAGCCATCACCCAGGCAACACACATCGGTTGCACCTTAACCCACTCAGCACACATGACTAATCATATCGAGAAATACTTATACCGGAACATGGATAATGCAGCCGGTATCGCGCATTCGCAGAAACGCACCAAAATTGTAGCAACCGTAGGGCCCGCCTGCAGTTCATACGATCAATTGCTGGAACTCGTCAAAGCAGGCGCCAATGTTTTCCGGTTGAATTTCTCGCATGGCACCCATGCCGACAAAAAAGAGGTAATCGAGCACATCCGGGCCATTATCAAAAACGAACCCTTTAACATCGCCATCCTGGCTGATCTACAAGGCCCGAAACTGCGTGTTGGTGAACTCGAAAACGGTAAAATTGAATTAAAAAGCGGTTCAACAATCTGCTTCACCACGGAGAAAGTGATCGGCACACCCGAACGTATTTATGTTTCGTACCCAAACCTCTGCAAAGACGTAAAAGTTGATGAACGTATTTTCCTGGATGATGGCAAGATGGAGGTACGCGTAATTTCTATAGACAGCGACACCGAACTAACGGTACAGGTTACCCTGGGGGGCATGCTGCTTCCCAAGAAAGGCGTCAACCTGCCGGACTCCTCGCTGACCATGCCCTCCATGACCGAAAAAGACCTGGAAGACCTGCAATTCATCATTGCCGAAAAACTGGACTGGGTCGCCCTTTCGTTTGTGCGTAAAGCCGATGATATCCGGATGCTTAAAAAAATCATTCGCGAGGCCGGATGCAAAACCAAAGTGATTGCCAAAATCGAAATGCCGGAAGCCCTGCGCAACCTGCGTGAAATCATCTTGGAAAGCGACGGCGTCATGGTCGCCCGCGGCGATCTGGGTGTCGAAGTGCCCATCGAGCAGGTTCCCGTGCTGCAAAAAGACATCATTCGCAAATGCATGCATCGTGCCAAACCGGTCATCGTCGCTACGCAGATGATGGAAAGCATGATTGACCGAACCAAACCCAACCGCAGTGAGGTGACAGACGTGGCCAATGCCGTACTGGAAGGAGCCGATGCCGTTATGCTTAGCGGCGAAACAGCCACCGGCAACTACCCCACCCTCGTTGTAGAAACCATGAGCCGCATCATCTTGGGTATTGAGAGCTCTCTCTACGATTATAACCGGGATGATATCCTGACTCCGCAACCCCACTCGCCATCGTTTCTGAGTGACGCCGTTTGCTATAGTGCTTGCAGCCTGGCCAAAGATGCGCACGCCGATGCGATCATTGGTATGACCCAAAGTGGCTACACAGCGTTTATGCTGAGCAGTTACAGACCAAAATCCTTACTCTATATTTTTAGTAAAGAGAAATCACTGATCAATCAACTCTCGCTGAGCTGGGGCGTTCGGCCGTTTTTCTACGGCGAAGAGGAAAGCCTGGATGATATCATTGAAGACCAGATCAATATCCTGAAAGATCGCGGGTTTTTGAAAGTAGGCGATGTCGTGGTGAATACCGGCAGCACACCGGTTGAAAGTCATTTACCAACCAATATCATCAAGATTTCCAAAGTTGATTAATTCGCGTAGCCGAAAAACGCACGCGTTTATAGCCCCGTTTATTTACCGGTCACCAGTTCATAATCCAGCTGTCGCTTGGTGAGATTGGCTGCAATCACCCGGATTTTAACCGCATCCCCCATCCGAAAGCGTTTTTTGGTACGTTTACCCACCAGTGCATAGTCGGTGTCATCATGTCGGAAATCATCCAGGTCACTGAGATCGCGGATACTAATCAAGCCCTCGCATTTGTGCTCAACGGTTTCCACCCAGAATCCGAAAGGCGCTACACCGCTGATGACTCCATCAAACACCTCGCCCAGGTAATCCTTCATAAACTCCACCTGTTTGTATTTATTGCCGGCTCGTTCCGCCTCGGTGGCCGCCCGTTCGCGCTCACTGCAGTGCTTACACCAGTCTTCCATTTTTTTCTCCGGCTTCAGCTGCTTATCCAGACAGTCTTGTAAAATCCGATGCGCGATTACATCCGGATAACGACGAATGGGTGAAGTGAAATGACAATAGTTGACAAAGCCCAGTCCGTAATGACCGATGTTTTCAGAGGTATACACCGCTTTGGCCATGGTTCGAATACCCAGCTGTTCAAGCACATGCTGTTCGGGCTTACCCTGTACTTCTTTCAGTAATTGATTGAACGAAGCCGCTACTTCTGCCTCATCGTTGATATTGAGTTTATACCCAAATTTCCCGGCAAAAGCGGCAAAGGGTCTCAATTTCTCCTCATCGGGCGTGTCGTGTATCCGGTACGGAAACGGAATCGGTTGTTTGTCGATTTTGAATTTTGATACAAACTCAGCAACAGCCCGGTTGGCCAGCAACATGAATTCTTCAATCAACTGATGAGACTCTTTACTTTCTTTGACGACAATACCCAAGGGCTTTCCTTGTTCATCGAGTTTGAAACGCACTTCGGTTGATGAAAAATTGATGGCTCCGTTGTCGAACCGGTTTTTCCGAAACTGTTGCGCCAGCTTGTTGAGCAACAAGATCGCTCCTCGGTTTAGACCATCGCCGGTTTCAATGATTTCCTGTACATCTTCGTACGTATAGCGATGATCGCTGCAGATGATTGTCCGCCCGATCCAGGTATGTTTGATTTCTGCCCGATTGGTGATTTGGAAAACCGCAGCAAACGTATACTTCTCTTCCTGTGGCCGAAGCGAACAGAGCTCATTGGAAATTTTTTCGGGCAACATCGGATTGACCCGGTCGGGTAAATACACACTGGTCGCCCGCTTGAACGCCTCCTGATCAAGGGCTGTTCCGGGCTTAACGAAATGGCTTACATCGGCAATATGCACCCCGATTTCATAGTTTCCGTTATCCAGGTTTCGAATAGAGATGGCATCATCAAAATCCTTTGCATCCACCGGATCAATCGTAAACGTGAGAATATCCCGGAAATCACGGCGTTTTCGTTCTTCTTCGCGGGTTATGCGACCAGACAACTGCTCGGCTTCGTGTAACAGCGAGGCTTCAAATCCAAGATCAAAGCCGGCTTCCAGCAGAATCTCTTTCATCGCAAGATCGGCTTCATCTTTTCCGGAAATAACCGAAACTACCTCACCTTCAGGCTTTCGCTGGGTTTTATCCCAACGATGCAGTTTCACCACCACGCGATCGCCATCAACCGCACCATTCAATTTATCAGGTGCTATAAAAAAATCGGGCAGAAACCGATCTCCGCCGGACTCAAAAAAAGCAATATTCCGGTTGACCTGAAGCCGTCCCATGAAACTGGTATGCTTGCGTTCTACAACATCCGTAATCACACCTTCCATCCGTTTTCCCGTATGGCCGCTTGTATTGACCTGCACCCGCACTTTATCGCCGTGGAATGCTATCCCAAAATGATTGGGTTTAACCAGGATATCCTTGTTAAGTTGATCGACAATAACAAAACCCACACCGCTTTTGCTGACATCGAGCGTACCGGTGTATGTGGTTTTACGGGATGTTTTTTTTGAATTATTTTTTCTGGTTGAAGACTTGGCCATGTTTGTAAAGAATGGGTACGCGTATACGATTTTACATGCAAGGTACTGATTGTAGCGCGAATGCCATCAGGGATAAGAATAGGCTGCATAATTACCGGCGTCATGTTAGCCGGCTTTCATACATTTATGGATAAATTTTGAGTATGCAACGAAAAGCTTTTTTACAGCTGAGTTCGATGGGTCTGCTGGCCGCATCCCTGCCCCGGATGGAGAAGCCGGTA
The DNA here is from genome assembly GCA_964654325.1 of uncultured Ferruginibacter sp. Classification (GTDB taxonomy): domain Bacteria; phylum Bacteroidota; class Bacteroidia; order Chitinophagales; family Chitinophagaceae; genus Ferruginibacter. Next base: position 2,794 of record CAZZJF010000123.1, on the reverse strand, counting down.
ACCAAACCGATTGTGTTGGCTACCTGGGATAGCGGCATGCCCGTAAATGAAGCGGCCTGGCGTGTACTCTCGCAGGGCGGACGAGCCATTGATGCCATCGAAAAAGGGGCCAACTATATTGAAAGCACCATCGACTGCTGTGTGGGCCTTGGTGGTTATCCCGATCGGGATGGCATCGTCACATTAGACGCCTGCATTATGGATGAAAATGCCAACTGCGGGTCGGTTGCCGGACTGGAACGGATCAAGCATCCCATATCCGTGGCCCGAAAAGTCATGGAGAAAACACCACACATAATCTTGGTCGGTGCCGGCGCCCAGCAATTTGCCCTGGAAAACGGATTTCCACTCGAATCCGGCAAGCTATCGGATTCTGCTCAGGCAGCTTATACCCAGTGGCTCGAAAAATCAGAATATAAGCCAGTCATCAATATTGAACGAAAAGATAAACATGGTCCTTTTGCACCTGCCTTTTTTGAAGATGGCCGTCCAAACCACGACACCATGGGTATTGTTGCCATGGATAGCCAGGGGGATTTGTCGGGTGGCGTAACCACCAGCGGCATGGCCTTTAAAGTACATGGACGGGTTGGTGACTCGCCCATTATAGGTGCCGGTTTATTTGTTGACAATGAGATCGGAGCCGCAACCAGCAGTGGTGTTGGTGAAGAAGTGATTCGAATCTGCGGCACTCATGTAGTAGTCGAATACATGCGTCAGGGTTATAGTCCGGAGGTTGCCTGCAAAAAAGCCTGCGAACGAATTGTGCGTCGCGATCGCGATAAAGCAAAAACACTGCAAGTCGGTTTTTTAGCTATGAATAAACGCGGAGAATATGGCGCTTATGCTATCCAATCTGGATTTGTCTACAGCGTGCGAAGCCAAACGGAAAATCGCGTGTACGCATCACCGTACCTTTTATAATGAATCGATCATGCTAGAAGTCATTGCCTTTACGATTGAGAGCTGTTTGGTTGCTGCGCAATGCGGTGCCGACCGAATCGAACTCTGTGCCGGTCCGGCTGAGGGCGGCACTACCCCGTCGGCGGGTTTTATTCAGGCCGCTCGCGCCGCTGCCAATATTGCCTTGTTTCCCATCATTCGGCCAAGAGGTGGTGATTTTCTGTATACAACCGCTGAGTTCGAAGCCATGAAAACAGACACCCTGCTATGTAAGCAATTGGGATGTGATGGGGTGGTAATCGGACTCTTACAAGCCGATGGCACCATCGATGAAATACGCACCCGTATGCTTGTTGATCTAGCCTACCCGATGGAGGTGACTTTTCACCGGGCCTTTGACCGAACCCGTGATGCAGGCGAAGCCCTCGAAGCGGTTATTCGGTGCGGGTGCACCCGTATCCTCACCAGTGGACAGCGAAACACCGCCATGGAAGGAGCCGAACTGATACGACAATTGATTGACCAAGCCAACGACCGACTGATCATCATGCCCGGAAGCGGCGTACGATCAACCACATTAAACGAGCTGTATCAGCAAACAGGTGCCACTGAATACCACAGTTCTGCCCGAATTGCACAATCAAGCAGCATGACGTACATATCAACCACCATGCAGGAATCCTTGCAACATGCCGAACTGGACGGAGAGGAAGTACAACAGATGGCAACCATCCTGCAGTCATTCCGCTCAACCAATAACAGCGTATGTCCATCATGATCAACCGATGCATCATATGGACAATCTGCCTGAGCCTATCGCTGACAACCCGTTGTCAGTCTATTGAATTCCCATTTAATACCGGTTGGTCATTTCGCAATCATGACGCCTACTCGTTCCATCCCTACAGGCATTTACCCTGGTTACCCGCCAGCGTGCCCGGTAATATCTATACAGACTTATACAAAAACAACGTCATTGTGGATCCTTTTTTTGCCGATAATGAACGCCTGATATCCGCCTGGGTAGATAGTCTCACCTGGGAGTATAAAAACACCTTGATCCTACCCGATGCTATCCTGAAAAAAAAACAGATCGATCTGGTATTTGATGGCCTGGATACCTATGCCACAGTATTCATTAATGGTCAACCGGTACTGTCGACCTACAACATGTTCCGGCAGTGGTCTTGTTCCATTAAGCCTTATCTGCAAGAAGGTCCCAATGAGATCATTGTGCGATTCTTGCCGGCCAAAAAAATAAGCGACCGGTTGGCCACCTCGACCCATCCACTGGTGTATCCAGACAACAACCGCGTATTTACAAGAAAGGCCCAATATCAGTTTGGCTGGGATTGGGGACCGACTTTTCGGGGGGCTGGCATTTGGAAACCGGTTCGAATCATTGCAAGCGATCAACCAGTCACATCAGTATTACAAGAAAATGCCTCAGCTTACCAACCAAAAAATACATTATCACCCCTTCGGTTAATTCAGCAAAAAGATAGCATCGGCACCTCGTTTTATTTTGAAAAAGAAGGCAAGCCCCTGTACATCTGTGGAGCCAACTGGATTCCAGGTGAAGCGTTTGCCGGTACGATGACCCGTGACAAATACCGACATCTGCTGACCCTGGCCAAAGAAGCCAATATGAACATGATCCGGGTATGGGGAGGCGGCATCTTTGAAGATGATGTCTTCTATGAGCTGTGTGATTCGCTGGGTATCTATGTGTGGCAGGATTTTATGTTTGCCTGTGCCATGTATCCGGCCAATGGCCCATTTCTGGATAATGTACACATGGAAGTCAAACAACAAATTCAACGACTAAAAAAATACCATTGTATTGCTGTCTGGTGTGGTAATAATGAAATAGACGAAGCCTGGAAAAACT
>CAZZJF010000122.1:0-7201 GCA_964654325.1 uncultured Ferruginibacter sp. | reverse complement strand
CGCAGGCTGTTTCTGCTTGTTCGGGTGGTACAGCTTCTTTCAGTGTAACCGCTACAGGTTCGGGACTATCCTATCAATGGCAAGTGAGTACCGATGGTGGTGTCAGTTACACCAACGTCAGTGGTGCAACTGCTTCAACCTATACGCTGTCTGCAGTCAGCAGTTCGCAAAACGGAACCCGTTATCGTGTACTGATCAACAGCGCTTGCTCGGCAACCGGTGTAGTGTCAGACGCCGGTGAACTGACGGTTCTTTCGGCTCCGCAAGTCACACAGGACCCAGTCAATGCAACCTTATGTGCAGGATCAAACGCCAGTTTTACCTCAACAGCCAGCGGCAGTAATATTAGCTACCAATGGCAGGTCAGCACAGATGGCGGAGCAACCTATACCAATATCGCCGGTGCAACTGGTACTTCCCTTACAATAAATGCCATCACGTCCGCCAATAATAATAATCGCTATCGGGTGGTAATCACTTCGGCCTCTTGCGGTAACGCAACGTCAGCCGCAGCCATCCTAACGGTATCCTCTCCGGCATCAATAACGACGCAACCGTCCAATGCAACCGTATGCGAAAACGCAAGTACGACGCTTACGGTTGCTGCCTCGGGAACGTCACTGAGCTACCAATGGCAAATCAGTACGGATGGTGGTACCACGTTCAATAACATTGCCGGTGCCAATACCGCCTCCCTGGCTCTGACTGCAAGCATCAGCATGAACAACAATCGCTACCGGGTAGTCATCACCGAAAGCACCTGCGGAACCGTTACTTCTGCGCAAGCAACCCTGACCGTTAATGCAACTCCGGTTGTTACTGTCACCGCTACACCATCCAATGTGCTCTCACTGGGACAAACGATTACACTTTCTGCTTCAAGTACAGCCGGCACCATTTTTAGCTGGTACCTGAACGGAAATATATTGAGTGGACAATCCGGCAGCTCGATTTCTGTAGACAATACCGGACTGGGCAACTATACCGCTTCCGTAACAGATGCCAATGGTTGTACGGGTAACTCGGCCTCGGTGACGGTACGCGACTCCGTTATCAGTTTCACGTTCATTTATCCAAATCCAAGTAAAGGGAGTTTCAATGTTCGATTTGAAGGAGTTCCTTACAACGGGTATCCGCGGATGATCACCCTGTACGATGAGAAAGGAGCCCGGGTTTATCAAAAAGCCTACACCGTTACCGGTAACTATCAGCCGATGCCTGTCGATGTTCCGTTCCTGAGCAAAGGCATGTATACGGTCGTTCTCAGTGATGCAAGCGGTGAAATACTCGCTTCGGGCAAAGTGCTTTTACAATAAACCGTATAACAATCAAGCATAGTAAAGAGGGGCTCATTATGAGCCCCTCTTTTACAACAGATGGGTACGGCCAATATTAGGGTAAACGGTCTTTTTCAATATTGCTCGCCTCCACTACATCATAAAACCACTGAAAATTTTGCGTACCGTAAACGGCTCCACCTGGGTCCAAGTAGACACCACAGCCCATCTTTTTCGTATTGTCTGATAACAGAATGTCTCGATGACCCGGAGAATTATACCACATATCGACTAACCGCTGTGCAACATCGAGGTATGTTAGGTTGTTGAGATTGTATACACCAAACATGGCGATATTTTCGGCGATGTACGGATTTTCTATACCAGCGAGTTTTCCACGGTCGGTGGTTGTTTTTCGATTGACATCATTGGGGTTTGTATGACTAAAGAAGGATTGCTCAACCATGGATCTTGAGTGATGAAACGAACTTGCTTCCAGTAAAGGCGAAAACGTATTAGGCATCTTACCATTTTTAACCCGCGTTTCATTACTTACAAAAAAGACAGCCGCATTAAGAAGCCTATAGTCCGGATTACCCGCTTTTATCTTGGCTTTAAAAGCGGGATTCTTGCGAAAATTTTTTTCATTCCATTTTAAATAGGAATCAGTGTTCCAGGCTTGGGCGAATAGTAACACCGGAGAGGTTACCAACATGAACAGAAGGAGCTTTTTCATAAGAATCAGTTGAAGGGTTAAAAAAACATTCGAGTGGACGGTTAACCGATCCATGAATCGTTGACCTTCCCAAAATAAAAATGGCATTCTTAAAGAAATGCCAAATGACTTAAAATGTATGTTAAAGCGCGATTACCGAATACTGTGGATGTATTCGTTATTCCGGAATTGTTTCTGTATATCGTACAGATCCCGTTTGATACTGGCGTCCAAAAAGGTATCACCCAGTTGAAGAGTAAATCCGCCTACTAATTCTTCGTTTACAGCGGTTTCCAGCTCCACTTGCTGAATACCGGTAGTGGCTTTGACTTTGTCGACAATCGCCTGATGCATACCATCACTGACTGAAACAGCCGTGGTTATTTTTAATCGATGAATCCCTTTTAAGGTGTTGTATTGATCTTTGAAAGCAGACACCACTTCCGGTAAACTGTACTCCCGTGTTTTTCGAATCAACAATTTTAAAAAAAGTTGGGTAAGGTTTCCTGTGGAGGATGCTGTGACCGTTTCCAATATTTTTTCTTTCTTGTCCGATGGAATGATTGGACTTTTCAGCATCTCTACAAAATCGCGATTGGAAACACAAAGTGCATGCAGGTACTGCATGTCTTTGTATACCGCTTCCAGCTGATTCTGTTCAATAGACAGCTCAAGCAAACTTTTTGCGTAACGTCCGGCGAGTCTTGGATTAGCCATGTTGTAAGATTAGTTCAGTTTGATATCATCGGCGAGCGAGCGGATAAATGATTCCTGATCCGCTTTGTTTGCCAGTTCTTTCCGCAACACTTTTTCGCTGATTTCAACAACCATCTGACCAACTTGGTTTTTTATGTCAGTCAAGGCAGCCATTTTTTGTTGTTGGATGGAGGCATTGGCATCCTCCATGATGCGTGACGCCTGTGCTTTGGCCTCTTCCTTCGCCTCATTGATCATTTTATCACGGGTTTCCTTGGCTTCTTTAAGCATGGTTGCCCGCTCCTCCCTGGCAGCCGAGAGCAACGCTTCGTTATCGCTTTTTAACTGAGCCATTTCCTGCTTAACCTTTTCAGCCGAGGCAATGGAATCAGCAATATTGTTCTCACGATCGGCCAATCCTTTTAAAATGGGCTTCCAAGCATATTTTTTCAAAATAAAAAAAACAATCAGGAAGGCCAGTGTGGTCCAAACAATTAACCCGAGATGCGGTAATAAGAGATCCATATCGAAGATTTTACGTGTTTCTGAGATAAAACTGCATCCTCGGCCCTGTGCGTCAGATGCAGTTTGTTTTTTAGGCTTCCTTCAGTACAGCCAATAATCCGGCGATTACCGCGAACAGGGCAACACCCTCTACGAACGCAGCAGTCAGGATCATGTTTGCACGAATGTCATTGGTTGCTTCCGGTTGACGGGCAATCGCTTCTACAGCACCCTTACCGATTTGTCCGATACCGATACCGGCACCGATCGCAGCAAGACCTGCACCGATCGCACCACCCATGTGGGAAAAACCAACTTCAGCCAACAAAGTCATCAACGTCATGATACTTGGTTTATGTGTGAAAAATAATTACGCGTTTGCATGATGCCCTTCGGCTTCATGATGTTCATGCTCTCCCTCAAAAGCTTGTCCGATAAATACAGCCGTGAGATTGGTGAAAATAAAGGCCTGAATAAAGGCCACCAGGATCTCAATGAAGTAGATAAAGACAGTAAACAAAATAGACACCGGAGAAAATCCCCAACCGGCTACATTGCTCATTTCGCCAAATATGAAGATGAGTGAGATAAAACTCAAAATAATAATATGCCCGGCCACCATGTTGGCAAACAAACGAATGATTAACGCAGCCGGTTTGATGATCAGCACACCAGCCAGTTCGACCGGAATCAAAATCAGTTTTACGGCAAAAGGCACACCGGGAGGCCAGAGGATATGTCCCCAGAAATGACCATTGGTGCTGGCCAGAATAACCACCGCCGAAATGATACCCATCACCGCAGTAAATGCGGTATTTCCAGTAACGTTGGCCGATCCGGGAATCAGTCCGAAAATATTATTGATCAGGATGAAGAAGAACACCGTCAACAGATACGGAAGGTATTTAGCCCACTTGTGCCCAAGATTTGGCTTGGCCACATCATCCCGAACAAACGTAATCACAGGCTCAATGGCATTTTGCCAACCGTTGGGTGCAGACTGTACACCGATGCCCTGTTTGTATTTTTTGGCAATGCCGGTCATCAACAAAACAAGTACCAGTAAGGCCAGGATCATTTGCACCACATTCTTGGTCAACGAAAAATCATAGACCACCGAACCATCAATCGAAACTATCTCTTTATGCTCATTGAACTTGAAACCAGCGTAGGCATCAGTACCCTCATGCCCGAAACGAGATGAGGAGAATACGTGAAACCCAGTTGTAGGAGAATATAAAATGATCGGAAGTGGAATCGATGCATGAAAGGATGCATGGGGATCCTGATGATTCTCTACAGTGAAAAAATGAAACTCGTGCGCATCTTTGATATGGTCAAGGATGATCTTGGCTGGATCCAGCTTTTCAGTATGGGCCGATTCAGTGGCTTCATGGTGCTCCTGTGCCCAACCATTGAATGATAACGTGCTGATAATCAGAGAAGTAATTATAAGAAAACGATACCAACGCATACCCATGCTGAATTTTGGCGCAAAGATAAGGCCCAAACCTTTATCATGGGAAACTATTTTCGGCCTGTGTAGGCCTGTTGCAGGTCGAAATACATCCCCTTTTTTTCCATCAGCGAAGCATGACTGCCCATTTCCACCATGCGTCCCTTGTCGATGACCAAGATCTGATCTGCCTGACTGATCGTGCTCAAACGGTGTGCGATGATAATTGAGGTTCTTCCAGCCGTTATTTTAGGAATCGCATCTTGGATGATACGCTCCGTTTGCTGGTCGATGGAGGCGGTTGCCTCATCTAAAATCAGGATAGATGGTTTATGCAAAATGGCCCGAACGAAAGCCAATAATTGCCGTTGTCCGGCCGAAAGCGCCCCACCCCGTTCCAATACCTGAAAGTCGTAACCACCGGGTAATTGTTCAATAAAAAGATGGGCACCCAGCTGTCGGGCTGCGTCAATAGCTTCCTCTCTGGAAATAGAGGAATCCCGCAGGGTGATGTTTTCGAGAATAGTACCGGAAAACAGAAAAACATCCTGTAACACAAGGGCTATGTTGGAACGCAAATAGGCTAGTTCAAACTGTTCAACCGGTACATCATCAATTACTATTCGTCCAGCTTGGGGTGCATATAGCCGATTGATGAGTTGAATGATGGATGTTTTACCGCTTCCGGTAGGTCCAACAATAGCTAAGGTTTGTCCCGCCGACACCGAAAATTGTAATCCCTGCAAAACCGGCTGCCCGGATAGGTAAGCAAAGTGAACATCCTCAAATCGGATGTCGCCACGGATACGTGTCGGCTTATGCATCCCCTCATCCGGCATAGAATCGCTATTATCCAACACCTCAAAGACCCGCTTTGCGGCAATCATACCCATCTGCAAAACATTGAACTTATCCGCCAAAATACGCAACGGCCGAAACAACAGCTGCAGACATAAAATAAAAGAAGCAACCAACCCTGCCATCTTGGCCTGCACCGGAGCCTCAACTACACCACGTGACGCCCACCATACCAACATGCCAATCGATAAGGCAGACACCAACTCAACCAAGGGGAAAAAAACCGAGTACGCAAAAATGGCGCGGATATTGGCCTCACGATGACGGGCATTGATAGCCGAAAACCGCTCGAGCTGATGCTGTTCCGCGGCAAAGGCCTGAATGACCGTCATTCCCGACAACCGCTCCTGTACAAACGCATGAAGTGACGAAACCGCATTGCGTACCTGATTAAACGAACGCTTGACAGATTCTTTAAACACGTATGTTGCAATCAACAGCACCGGAAAAGGCGACAAACAAATTAAAGTGATTTCCCAGTCCATCCAAAACATGTAACCCAGTATGGATAGAATCGTGAGTACATCTGCAATAATCGGCACAAGACCATCACTGAATATCTCATTCACAGATTCCAAATCATTTACGGTGCGGGTCGTCAGGGTTCCAACGGGCGTTCGGTCGTACTGACGTAGATTCAACCGAATGATTTTTTGAAAAACGGACGTGCGCATATCCCGAACCACCAACTGACCGAGTTTGGCAGAGGAAAAGGTAAAGCCAAACCGAATACAGGTTTCCAATCCGAGGAAAATCAACTGGATGATGGTAATCTCGAGTAAAAAAGCCCCGGGGCCTTCAACGAAAAATCCCGTGCGCTCCTCAGCAATTCCCTTTTTGATGGATAGCTGGATTAAATAGGGACGAATAGGAGCCCATACAGCAATCAACAAGGAAAGCAAAACGGAATAAATAAACAATCGTCGGTAAGGCCTGGTAAACCGGAAGACACGTTGTAAGGTGTGGGGGGCTTTCGCTCCGCTCGTTTCTCCAGGCAATGACATAGTACAAAAATACGGAAGGGTTTGCTGGAAAAGACCGGTATGCTTTCCCCTTAATCCACCATCGATCGCTGCTCTAGTTGGGTTCGTTTGTTATAAGCCATTAAAAAGATGGCACCAAGGTTTTTGTAAGGCGGCACGTAACTCTCCCAACTTTCGAGAAGTGTTCTGTTTTTCTCGGCCTGAAACTGGATGGTGAGCCGTTTCCACATCTCTTTCCATCGAATGTTCTTGCCACTCAGAAAGGAAGCATTCATATAATTGATGATCGGACGATTGATATCACCGGCACCGATTTCTTTTGTTGAAATGATGTGTGCCTCAGGCGCGATTTTTAATATCTGGTTCAGATTCTTGTATCCACCGCAAGAGCCCAGCAACACCAGCCGGGCACTTGGAGCCATTCGTCGGATGGTTCCGGGCAACCAGTAACTGTGTCCACGATGGACCACCACCGTTGGTGCCAACCCTGCACCGTCGAGGTATTCAATCAGGTGCGCTTGGGCCGAATCATCGAGATTATTGTTATAATCCAATGGCAAATTGGCAAACACCCAGATGTTGCCTTTTTTGGATTTAATTTCGACCCATTCCGGTTTTTTGACGGTTGTCCACTCAGCCGCCGGAAACGAATTCAGGAAAGCCGGAAAAATAGAAATCCCGTCTTCATCACCGTAGAAAAAACCTGTTGGAT
>CAZZJF010000121.1:0-7385 GCA_964654325.1 uncultured Ferruginibacter sp. | reverse complement strand
AAAGGATTAAAACTACTCATCAAAGCAAAAGGCAAATGCACCACCGACCATATTTCCATGGCTGGTCCATGGTTGAAGTTCCGTGGTCATCTCGACAATATCAGCAATAACTTGCTAATCGGAGCAGTAAACTTCTTCAACGAAAAAACAGATTGCGTAAAAAATCAGTTGACGGGTGAATACGGGCCGGTACCGTCCACGCAACGCGCTTACAAAGCCGCCGGCATCGGAAGCATCGTGGTTGGTGATGAAAACTACGGCGAAGGTTCATCCAGGGAACATGCCGCCATGGAACCCAGACACCTGGGTGTTCGTGCAGTGCTGGTTAAATCATTCGCACGTATTCATGAAACGAATCTAAAAAAACAAGGCATGCTGGCGCTCACGTTCGACAACAAAGCCGACTACGACAAGTTTCAGGAAGACGACAGCATCGATATTATCGGTCTCACATCCTTTGCTCCCGGCAACAAACTCACCCTGGTGCTTCACCACCAAGACGGCAGCACCGATGAAGTTCTTGTTAATCACTCATACAATCAACAACAGATCGATTGGTTCAAAGCCGGCGCGGCCCTCAATATCATCCGCCAGTCGGTAAATTAACCGCAACGATTTGTTCTCAATTATTCCGCGGGGCTTTAGCCCCGCTTTTTTTTAGGCCGGATCCTGTTGATCAAACCAAACCGGTTTCGTGTCATTCCAATCGCCATTGTAATTGATGGTAATTTCTTCGCCGGCTTGTATAGGTCGGACTGATTTGATAAACATCAGTTCCTGTTCGTAATCCATAAAATATTCGGCATTACTGGCACTGCTGTGGTTATAGATCGGTATCTGACCCAGGGCCATGCAACACTGCGATTGATCGGGCCCCCATTCGAAAATATAATCATGCAAGCGTGTCTGGTCTAGATGAAGGCGATCAGCTTGCGACATGACAATCACCGGTGCCACTTCGAGTATGGTATGCGACGGTATGGATTCTTTAGTAAACACACCCCTACCTCGTGGTGGAGAGGCCTGTATGTATAGCGCATGATGTATCATAAAACCATGAATAAATGTTAATTTGCGGTCTGTTCCGCGAAACTACATGTATCATCCCAAAAACCGATGTGAAAGGTATGTCACTCGACATGGAAAACATACCGTTGGAGGAAAAGTTCCGAGAGGTTATCGCCTCCGAGGACAAGCTGGCTATTCAGGATTTTCTGAATAATCAGAACATTAGTGATGTTGCGGATCTGGTATACGAACATCCCGACTACGAAGCGCAGATCCTGGCCAATCTGTCCATCCATCGCGCTGCCAGCGTGTTCAAGATTCTTGAATCAGCTGAGCAAAAACGAATCATCGAATCATTACCGCCGTTCAAATCAGCCGAGCTGTTGAACGAACTACCGGCGGATGATCGCGTGGCCTTCCTGGAAATGCTGCCGAACAATGCGGTTCGGGAACTCATCAAAACATTGGATCCCGACGAACGAAAAGTAACGCTTGAAATGTTGGGATATCCGGAAAACAGCGTCGGTCGTTTGATGAACCCCGATTATGTGTATGTGTACGAATACAATACCGTCAAAGAGGTCATTGAAACCATTCGCCGGTTCGGAACAAACAGTGAGACCGTCGATGTGATTTATGTCATTAATTACAAAGGCGAACTATTGGATGACCTTCGGATTCGCGATATCATTCTGGCATCACCCGAAATCCGGGTGAGTGAGCTCATGGACGACCGCTTTATCGCCTTGCATGTGAATGACGATCAGGAAGTAGCCAATGATGTCTTTAAAATGAATAATCGGGTAGCCCTTCCCGTTGTTGATGATCACAATATCCTGCTGGGCATCATCACCATCGACGACGTCCTCTGGATTGCCAACGAAGAGTTTGGTGAAGACATCCAGAAAATCGGTGGTACCGAAGCGTTGGAAGAACCCTATCTCGATATCCACATCGGCAAGCTGCTTAAAAAAAGAGCGGGTTGGCTTATCCTGTTGCTGTTTGGCGAAATGCTGACTGCCTCCGCCATGCAATACTTCCAACATGAAATCGAAGCGGCAACTGTGCTCGCTTTGTTCATCCCCCTGATCATGAGCAGTGGCGGCAACAGCGGATCACAGGCATCTACCCTGATCATTCAGGCGATGGCGCTGGGTGAACTCACCGTCAATGACTGGTGGAAAGTGATGCGGCGGGAATTGATTACCGGAACCCTGCTCGGACTAATCCTTGGCACTATTGGGTTTTTACGAGTGTACGGATGGCAGACCTTACACATATTTGATTACGGTGAACATTGGCCCCTGCTGGCCCTGACCGTCTTTTTCTCTCTCTGTGGTATCGTACTGTGGGGAAGTCTGATGGGATCGATGCTCCCAATCATACTCAAACGGCTTAAACTAGATCCGGCCGCCTCCTCGGCGCCCTTTGTGGCCACGCTGGTGGATGTTACCGGTATCGTGCTGTATTTTTCAGTAGCCTACCTTTTTTTAAAAGGTATCTTACTCTAAACTTTTTGAACGACATCTCCCGTTGCGACTAAAAAAATAGGCTATAATTTAGTAATTTGCAGGTGTCGACTGATGTATCATTTACGTTTTTTTTAATACGAAAATGGGGTTTTACCGAATGCCGAGTACTCTTGATCTAGTTAAATTAAGACCCTGATCACCATTTATTATTACCATTCTATCTTTTTTATATTAATCACCCATTATGTGCGGAATCGTTGGATATACTGGACCCAAGCAAGCCTACCCGATTATCTTGAAAGGTTTGAAACGCCTGGAATACCGGGGCTATGACAGCAGCGGTATCGCCCTGCTTCGCGACGGCGCTATCCATGTGCATAAAAAGAAAGGAAAAGTAGCCGATCTGGAAGAATCCCTCATTGGTGTAAGCATGGATGCGCATATCGGCATCGGTCATACCCGCTGGGCTACCCATGGGGAACCCAGTGACCGCAATGCCCATCCGCATCAATCAGCCAGCGGACGACTCTCCATGATCCATAACGGCATCATTGAAAACTACGCGCAGCTGAAACAGGAATTGACCAAAAAGGGCTATCAGTTCCATAGCGACACCGACACGGAAGTATTGCTGAATTTCATTGAAGATATTCAGGTCAACAACAACTGCTCGCTGGAAGAAGCGATTCGTATCGCTCTGAAACGCATCACGGGCGCCTACTGTATCTTACTCATTGAGGAAAGCAATCCGGATACCATCATCGCTGCTCGTAAAGGAAGTCCACTCGTGATTGGTATCGGTAAAGGAGAACATTTCCTGGCCAGCGACGCCTCACCCATCATTGAATATACCAAAGAGGTTGTTTATGTGAATGATTACGAGTTGGCCATCGTGAAACCGGATGAGCTTATTTTGAAAAACCTGGGCAACGAAAAGATCACTCCGTTTATCACCAAACTGGATATGGAGCTGGCCGCCATTGAGAAGGGCGGCTATGATCATTTCATGATCAAAGAGATTTTTGAACAACCGAACACCATTTTCGATTGCTTACGGGGCCGATTAGACGCAAAAGAAGGAACTATCCGTATGAGCGGCGTAGACAATCACATCGACCAACTGAAAAATGCCAGTCGGATCATGATCGTGGCCTGCGGAACCAGCTGGCATGCCGGACTGGTTGCCGAATACATCATCGAAGAGCTTTGCCGGATACCGGTAGAAGTGGAATATGCATCTGAGTTCCGATACCGAAACCCGATTGTCAATAAAGGAGATGTTATCATCGCCATTTCACAAAGCGGGGAAACAGCAGATACGCTGGTTGCTCTCGAAAAAGCAAAAGAGAATGGTGCGTTCATTTTTGGCGTAGTCAATGCTGTTGGATCATCCATCGCCCGAATATCGCACGCAGGCGCCTACACCCATGCCGGACCTGAAATTGGTGTAGCCTCTACTAAAGCGTTTACGGGCCAATTAGCTGTTTTGATGATGATGGCCCTTGATATCGCCAAACATAAGGGTACCATCGATTCCGAAAAATACCAGCATTTGCTGGCCGAGCTGGAAGCTGTTCCGGAAAAAGTAGCCACCATCCTGCAACAGACCGATGCCATCAAAGCCATCGCTGAGAAGTACAAAAACGCATCCGACTTTCTGTTTCTGGGAAGAGGTTACAATTTTCCGATAGCGCTGGAAGGTGCGCTCAAACTGAAAGAGATTTCATACATACACGCAGAAGGCTATCCGGCCGCTGAAATGAAACACGGTCCCATCGCCCTGGTGGATGAAACCCTGCCAGTTGTATTCATTGCCACGAAAGACCCCTATCATGAGAAAGTGGTAAGCAACATGCAGGAAATCAAAGCGCGGAAAGGAAAAATCATTGCCGTGATCACCGAAGACGATCAAACTACGCGAGATCTCTGCGACGATATCATACCCATCCCCCATGCCGACGAACTGATCGCCCCTATCCTCACGGTCGTTCCGCTGCAGCTCCTTTCTTATTATGTAGGAACGGCTAAAGGTATTGATGTCGATAAACCCCGGAACCTGGCGAAGAGTGTAACAGTAGAGTAATAAACGCTGTATTTCATCAATAAAAAAAACCGCAAGCATTCTTGCGGTTTTTTTTAAATATTCTATTGGAATAAATTAATGCTGGATCTGCACCCGATGTATGAACACTTGACTGCCCTGTATGATCTTAACAGTATAGAGTCCGGCTTGCAGTTCCTGCACCGGTAATTCAAAGCGGCTATTCATGAAACGGGCCTGTTTGATCATTTTTCCACTGACATCAAACAATTGAAGCACGGTCATCTCCGTTGGTGTATTCGACAAAATCAACAAACGATCCGATACAGGATTAGGTGCGATGGTGACAAGCTGCGTGTTGCCCAAATTTAAAAACCGAATGACAGAGTATGCCTTCCTGCCGTTGAGTTCTTCTGCACGAATGCGGTAATAGTTCCCTGCCGACAACGGACGTGCATCAGTAAACGAATAGACAGCTTGAACACCACTTGCGTTCATTGGCTGAGTCGTACCGATAGACGCCCACCGAATACCGTCTGAAGACCGCTCCACCACATATTGACGGATCCCGCTTTCAACGTCCGTTTTCCAGATAACAAGGACTTTGGTTTGATCTAACCGCTGAGCTTCGACCGATACAAATGTTACCGGTAGCGCAGAGCATACTACGACGGGAGATGCACTGTTTTTGGGATTGGGTGTCAATATGGTAAAATCAGCCAGGTTGTTATCGGTATCATCACATCCATTATTATTACGGAAGGCGGCTGTGGTAGAACTGAGGGTGCCAACCGCTGCGGTTTCTGATTCATTGGCAGAGCCATAACCCACAAAATCGAATACCGTACCGGCTGGCTGACTGGCTAGCGTTGTATTCGCCACTAAACTGCTACTGCCAAAAACAACTTTACCGTTGGTACCGGATAAGGTCAAGGTAAAGGTATAATCGGCGGTTACCGGAATGGGTGCAAGTCCTGTACCGGCAGTAGTGGCTACAAGCACATAGCCCCCCGATGGAATAACACTACCCGACGGGAAGGTGAAAATAGCTCCCGAGTTCGTGCCTAAATTACCAGTAGAAGAACCGTACATGATTTTACAACCGGAAATATTCTGTGCAGCCAGTGTGTTATTATGTAGTTCGACATAGTCTGCATTGAATGTCCCGGTCGCCGATCCGCCACCACCATATACCTGACTGATAACCACACCGGCCCCACCAGTCGATATAATTCCGGTAGTAAAGGACGAAACAGCCCCGTATACCGGACCGGCCGATGTATTGGCATAAGCGATGTAGTAGTAAGTTGTATTTTGTGTTAACCCACTGAGCGCGACCGAGAACGAGGTCCCGGACAAATTCGTGGAAGCCACCGAGGTTCCACTTCCGGGCGTGAACGTTGGATTCGTACTGTATTCGATACCGTATGACACTAAGGCATCGCATCCGGTAAATAAGGTTGCGTTGATATTTGCCGAACTTGTTGTAATCGAACTGGCCGATCCGGTTGTTACCAGCGTTTCGTCGACGCCAAAGCCGGATGCTGCCACGTTAATAGCCGAGGCGCCACCACCGGAGACCGGAATATTACCCGAATATGACTGCACAACTGTAGGTGTAAACTGGACACTGATTGAAGCGGCATAGGCTCCGCCTGTTTGCGGCAGCGTGAGTGTAGACACATAAGGTCCGGCCGGAAGGAGTGAAAATGTATAACCGGATAATGGTCCAACGGTAAGATCACCGGCCGTTAAATTACTTCCGGAAATAGCAAAACTGTTCGGACCTGCTGTTGTGTTAATACACACATTGCCAAAAGCAGTTAGCGGTGTTGTTATAGCAATAGTTGGTGGTAGTGGCGTCACCCCGCAAATGGCAACTGCAGAGGCACTGTTTCGCGGATTAGGTGTGGTGACCGTAAAATCAGAAAGATTATTGTTGGTTTCCGTACAACCATTGGTATTTCGAATGGCTGCTAACGTAGAACTCAAAACACCGGTAGGACTGGTTTCTGATTCGTTAGCCGAACCATAACCTACAAAATCAATGACTGAGCCAGCCGGTTGGCCCGCCAAATTGGTGTTATTCACCATGGCACTGGTACCAAAAGCAATTTTTCCGCTTGCTCCTGCCATGGTTAACGTAAAATTATAATCCGGTGTAGGCAAGGCACTGCCCACCGCACCCGCCGAGGCCGCAATCAACAGATAACCTCCGGCCGGAATGATAACACCGCTTGCTGGAAATGTAAATGAGTTACCAGTTGTAGTTGCCAAATTTCCGGTTGCAGACCCATAAAGAATTTTGAATCCGGAGATATCTTGTGGAGTATTACTTACGTTGTGTAACTCCACAAAATCGGCATTGAATGTAGCGCCCGTATTGGATCCGCCACCGTAAACCTGACTGATCACAACCGTTGTGGACTGTGTGTACCCCACACTGCTCAATAATAACAACAGAAACGCGTAGACTAATTTCATGATAATGGTTTGATTTCGCTGGATGTTTTAATAAATACTTTACTGGGAACAGAGGATACAAGCAACATGAAGCTTGCTTCTGTCTTACATTTTTGCGAGCCAAAATTAACTGAATTGACCGAGGAAGCAGAAAAATAGATGATGAGGAATTTGTCTCAAATTAGTTTTTTCAAAAATGCAATGGTCGTGCAAGCCGTTGAAATTTGCTACCTTAGTTGACGTACGGCATAGCATGCTGTATATCAATCAATTGTTTCAGGGGTATTTTGCATTCGCCCAGATCGGCAAGACCGCGGCGTATGACCTGCTTCGGGCGGTTCAGATACAACGCACTTCTACAATGCCATCTAGGTTGATGTCACCCTTGGCTAAAGCAGCGC
>CAZZJF010000120.1:3612-7478 GCA_964654325.1 uncultured Ferruginibacter sp. | reverse complement strand
ACCTTTATTGGCCAATTATGAATGAAAAAGGGATCATACAGGGGGTTGAATTGTTCTATTTGGTGATGGTCTCAATTGCTTCATGTTGGGCGGCCACCTATGTGATTCGTATCTGGTTAAAGAATCAATCAAAATCGGTTTCCACTCAGCTAGGAATCTTGTTTGCTTTGCTGATCATCGTATCATTTGGCATACCGGCACTGTTTAGATTGATGATGATAACAGCGCCTACTCTTTTTTCGAGAACAAGCTTATCAGGCACCATCTTCAAAATCATATCCCTGTTCAACAACCTGTGGCTGATTCTGTTTGCCAATCATATCCGACAAAAAGAGGAAAGTGAGGAAGGCACTGCAGCCCGATGGAAAAAAATCATCCTTTTTTCATTGATTATCATGACTGGCATCGCTATCGAGCCGGTTGCCTACAACCAAATACCGTTGGGTCGTTACATATTGATTGGGACCGATACCGCCATTTCGTTACTGGCCATCATTACTTTTTCGAGATCGGTTCATGCTTATCTTAAGCCCTCTCCCAGCTTTCCGATCTTTCGTTCGCTGATCGTGTTTGTGCAGATGATCTTGCCCTTGCTAATTGTCAGCTCTCTATTCACATTCCTGTTGGATACCATCAACCAACAAAGGCCTTCGGTCAGTGTGTTAGCCATTTTACTTGGCCTCTATCTGATCTGTATTCTAATCATCTATGCCTTATTACTAGCCATAACACACCCTTTTTCTACTGTATCCCAACCTTCCGTGGTGAAAGCAGATCAATCGAATGTCGGTGAACAATTGAATGACGGGGAATGGACCGATCAAACAGCAGGTGAGCAACCGGTCAAAACAAGCATACATCCCGATCTAATACCAGCCCAACTTCAAATTGACTATGATACGCAAACCATGCAATTTTCATTGGTCATGCAGTGTAGTGTCGGCGATTTGAAACAACCAACTGTTTTTACTTGGAAAGGCGATAAATGTCCTTACCCTTTTTTCCACTGGATTTATCTAAGTGTGGCTGCCATCAACCAGTTGAAAGTGGAGCTGAAGAATGCCCAGGTTTCGCGAAACAAAATGTGTGCACTACTACATCCCCAACTGAAATCTAAAAATTTCATCACCATCTGGGGAATTACCGCGTCGCTTAACCTAAATCCGGAAAACATCCACATCACTCCACATTTGTTGGACAATAATGCGGTTAAGCTCAAATTCATGGACAATCTGGAATCGTTCTTTGAGCTTATTGAACACGATACTGAGCGTTTGGAACGCGACCGACGATACGCTAATGAAGTATCAGAAGAAGTTTATGACATTTTAAGAAAATCTATTCGCCAGCAACACAATGCACAATCGAAAAGTAGCTAACCAATTGATCAATACAATCGTCACTTAAAATGGCCGGAGGTCCGCGACCTCGCGCTGCAGCCAGTTCCACGCAGGATAAACGGCTTGGCCATCGATGGCGTGGATTGCATAGGCCTGACGAGAACAGCCACTGGTATTGGGTTGGCTATAATGCGGCAGTAGACCGTGCAAAACAATGCAGGTGCCTTTTTTTACCTCTAATGGGATCATGTTTGAAGTGTCATAAGGTGTTTGGTCGAGTAATTCCATCGTTGTTCCACCGCCTTCTTTTCGTTTGAACACCTTGCGCAAGGCAGTTCGATGTCCACCCGGCTCGGCCCACAAACATCCGTTTTCAATGGTGGCATCTTCCAGCGCAAACCAAAATCCAACGCAACTCTCCGGTTCGGTGTAAAGAAAGGAGCTGTCTTGATGCACATCCACTTCTCCACCGATTTTGGCATGTTTGAAAATGATCATACTCTGAATCAGAACATGGGTGCCTAAACCGAGATCGGTGGCAAGTGATTTTGTTTTTTCATTTCGCGAAAATGCTTCGAATACCGGGTCGAGATCATGCAACGCATGCCCGATTTTATTCAGCGATTGGAACAGATCAGCTTTGAGATCACCATGCTCGTTGAACGCCTCTTTTTCGAAAAAGAAGGAAATCTGATCACCGGATTGCAGAAAGTAATCATCGGTAGTGGATGATTGATTATTTGTTTGAAAGATAGAGAATCGATCGCTTTGCCTATAGTCATGCGCCAAGGACATGGCACGCTGCATGAGTTGATCACACTGCTCAGATGATGCAAATTCTTCAAGAATAAGGTAACCTTGTTCTAGAAACTGTTCTTTGATATTTTTCATTGGAATGAGTCACAAAGGTACAGGCTCACTGCTAAAATGCAGTAAAACGAACATGGTAGAATGAAAAAAGCCCCCACTGTTTTGTGAGGGCCCTGGTGACCGCGTTAGGATTCAAACCTAAAACCTTCTGATCCGTAGTCAGATGCTCTATTCAGTTGAGCTACGCAGCCATTTTAAGAAGTGCAAATATAGTCGTTTCCTGTTTTTATTCAAAACAATATGAGCTAAATAATGGCCATTAAAGCCCTCTATCAAAATAATATGCGACCAACTATTGAATTCGTTCTATCAATCTCAAAAAACATGTTCCATTACTTTGATAAAATAGAAATAATCTATACATTGCAGTGATTTTACCTATTCTCTTCCTAAGAAAACGCCTTAATCCACTTCCATCAACTTATCCGTAGATGTTAGTTGCTCGAATTTAGCATCCCCCGTCTACTTTGAAACTCATTTCTAATATCTTAAGTATTAGATATTTGGCTAATTATACGATTGCTGATTTTAGAAAGACGTTCAGACTCATCATTTTAAGTTTGACGCTGTACTATGGCTCATCAGTTTCTTTTGGCCAAGCTTCTCTCCGATCCCAGAGCTCATCTGGAACGTTAACCGGCACCAATATTACTGTAAATAAACCGATCGGTACTACAATTGGCGATGTTATGATTGCCAACATCGCTACGAACGGCAATAATACCATCCCCTCGTCATCCGGTTGGACCTTATTAAAAAGCCGTTCACTTGGAAGCGCTAGCACATTCGGAGCGATATTATACAAAATTGTAAACACTTCAGATAACAGCATCACCAATTATACCTTCTCTCTGGGGGTTGGTGCATCCGGTGGCTCCATTGGACTTGTAACCTTTTCCGGGGTAGACACCTTAAGTCCTATCGACACTCTAGGAACAACGCTTAGTGTTGGCAATTCCAGGTTGGTTTCTGCAGCAAGTATCAGTACATTAACGCCCAAAACGGCTCTTGTGATGTTTGGTCAGACGGCCGGAACAGCTACAAGTCTCAATTTTTGGACCAACACTCGCTGGAGTGTAGCGACCCCTCCTGCACTTACAGAGATATACGATCAAATCGGAAACAATAGTTCCGTAGCGGCTGCTTGGGCTCCTAAAACACCTATTGGCCCAACCGGGATTGGTTCTGACTCTATCTCGGTTTCATCAAGGTGGGGATCCATTTTGGTCGCTCTTCGTTCATGTATTCCGCGCATCACAACACAACCCACACCATCTTCAGTCATTTGTATTAATGGCTCAGTCCCTACATTGACTACATCCGCAGTAGCCATGGGAAATATTAACTATCAGTGGTACTCCAACTCGACGGCCTCCTACACGGGTAGCACTGCCATCGTTGGAGCCAACAGTGCATCGTTTACCCCATCGAGTATCTTATCAACAGCAGGGCTATTTTATTACTTCGCAATCGCTAGCGGAACTTGCGGATCTGATACAACAACCATATCTTCTATACTAGTTAATCCCAATAACACCATCGCATTAACCTCAGCCGTGGGAACCAATGCGCAGACCAGATGCGTGAATAACACTATCACTAACATCACCTACACATCAACGGGCGCAACGGGGGCTAATGTAACCGGACTGCCTG
>CAZZJF010000120.1:0-3512 GCA_964654325.1 uncultured Ferruginibacter sp. | reverse complement strand
ATGCGGAACGGTAACAGCAGCCGGATCGTTGACCGTCACAGCCAACAACACTATCACATTAACCTCAGCCGTTGGAACCAATGCGCAGACCAGATGCGTGAATACTCCCATCAACAATATAACCTACAACGCAACTGGAGCAACTGGCGCTACCTTTAGCGGCTTGCCAACCGGTGTTTCAGGAACGAGAACAAACGCAAATGTTATCACGATCAGCGGAACTCCTTCCGTTGCGGGCACTTTCAATTACACAATAACCCTGACAGGCGGCTGTGGATTGATTACCGCTACAGGAACCCTAACCATCACAGGTAATAGTACCATCTCATTGAGCTCGGCGGTGGGCACCAATGCACAGACCAGATGCTTGAATACCCCCATCACCAATATCACCTATGCAATAACGGGCGCAACAGGCGCCACCTTTACCGGATTACCTTCGGGCATTACAGGAAGTTGGGCTGCCAATGCAGTGACCATCAGCGGTTCACCATCTGTAACTGGTACTTTCAACTATGTCGTCACGTTAAGTGGCGGTTGCGGAAATAGTACTGCTACAGGTTCTATAAGTGTAACATCTGTAAACAACATAACATTGCAGCCTCCTTCCTCCATCTCACTTTGTCCGGGGGGAACACTTTCAATCCCTGTCACTGCATCGGGAACCAATAGTTTCCAGTGGAAGAAAAATGGTGTGAATATAGCAGGCGCCACAACGAGCACTTATACAAAAACAAACGTAACATCTGCTGATTCAGGCACCTACTCGGTTACCGTGACGAATTCATGCGGCTTAGTAAATTCTCAAAATTGTGTAGTGAGGATAGTTTCCGCCGTCTCGGTGAGTATTGTTGCCGATTACTGTGCAGCACCCAATCGCATAAAATTAACGGCTAGTGTCATTCCAAATACAGGCGCTACCAATGCCTATACATACAGTTGGTCTAATGGGGGTACAAGAGACACTACATTTGTATATACAGCCGGATCATACGCTGTAACCATCACTCCTACCGCAGCTACTACAGCGTCAACAGGATGCTCCGGAAGCGCTGCAGCCAATTTAATTGTCTCCCAGGAGCTTGTTTCAAATGGAAATTTCAATCTTGGCAATGTTGGATTTGTATGTCCCCCTTTATTTGGTGCTGCCTACCAATATTTTGCAGACTCAATTAATTATCAAAGAGAATTATCGTTTCCGGGACGATATGGCGTAGGCTTCAATGCCAACAACTACAATGCAAGTTACCAAGGTAAAGATCACACAACTGGAACCGGAAAATTCATGATTGTTCGCGGTTATAGTTTTATAAAACCTATGGTTTGGCAAGATACGGTTCCCGTCACGCCCAATACAACCTATTATTTTTCAGGTTGGGCCATGGGTATCGACAGTACGTCAGCAGTCAACACTCCCATTTTAAAATTCACCGCCAATGGAGTACCTATAGGCACACCCCTTGTATTACCACCTCATGGTTTGTCTGCAAATGCTCCGGACAACTGGCTGAGATTTTACATGACCTGGAATTCCGGAACATCAACCAGCGCCATCTTTTCAATTTATGATTCAACGGCTACATTTCGGGGAAATGCTTTCGGACTGGATGATATCTCCATAGGCCCATTGTCGCCATTCATTTCACTGACGTCGAGTACAGCCACAGATACACAAACTGTTTGCATCAACACACCTATTCAGCCCGTAACGCTGGTGCTGGGTTCGGGAGGTTTGCCGGTTGTAACCGGTTTGCCCACCGGCATCAATTATTCATTTAACGGATACCAATTGACGATTTCTGGAAGCCCGACTGTTTCCGGTACGTTCAATTACACAGTGTCAACCAGTGGCTGCTCAGTTAAAACATTCAACGGACAAATCATTTCTCAATCCCAGAATTTGATTCTGACATCTGCTGCCGGCACAAACAATCAGACCATCTGTATTGGCAATCCCATTGCTGGCATTTCATACAATATTATTGGTGGCTCGTCCTTACCTACCGTTACCGGTTTGCCTGCCGGAGTAAATTACTCAATGAATACGGGTGTACTCTCAATCAGCGGCACACCATTACAAGCAGGCAATTACACCTATACCATCACCACTACTGGAGGTACATGCTCCGGCTCTTCCACTGTTACAGGCAATATAAATGTTATAGCACTTCCTGTTGTTTCGATATTAGTGGACTCTTGCGTGACACCGGGCAGTTTGTCGTTGACTGCCACAGCTCAACTTTCAGGTGCTTACACTTATTTATGGAGCACCGGTGCCACGACTGATACTATTTCAATCCGCACATCCGGCACATACGCCGTTAATGTAACCAATGCATTCGGATGCCGTTCAACCAGAAGCATCACACTCAGTATTGGTCTTATTCAAACATCTCCGGCCTCCACTTCAAATCAAAATGCTTGTTTGAATACCGCTATTACACCCATTTCCTACACAGCCGGAGGAAACTTGATTTCGTACAATGTTACCGGATTACCAGCGGGCATAACAGCCAATTTCAGCGCTGGCATCATCACCATTTCCGGAAGCCCGACGCAGTTGGGCACGTTCAACTACACTCTTAATTACACGGGCAGCCTTTGCGGAAATGACCTCCCGATCTCCTATGTCAAGGCAGGAACCATCATCGTAAATGCAAATCCGACCGTAACGATATCCGCTGATTTTTGTGCCATTAACAATAAAGTTAGACTGACAGCCACACCGGCACCGACTGGTGCATACACTTATCTCTGGTCGTCAGGCTCTACGTTCGATACAACGCAGGTAAATACTGCAGGCAACTTCTCAGTAACAGTTACCAACTCGGTTGGATGTAGGGCAACCGCGAGTTATGTTGTCAATACTGACATTTCGATAAATGGCGATTTTAGTTCGGGCAATACGGGATTTATTTCTGTTGCAACCGGCAATTTACCTGCCTATCGATTTGTACCAGATTCTGCGAATTTTCAGGGTGAATTAATTCCACCAGGATTATTTAGTGTGGATACCAATGCCAATAATTTCAATCCAACTTACTGGGGACACGACCATACCACCCGCAACGGAAAGTTCATGATTGTTCACAGTTACCCCAATACAGCTCTTCCTTTTCCCGGCCCACCCCAACCTTCTCAAGAGTCTATCGTATGGCAAGAGACCTTGTCGGTACAACCGAATACTACTTATTATTTCTCTGCTTGGGCGATGGGATTAGACAGTTCCGGAGATTACGCTTCTTTGAAATTCTTGGTGAATGGCACACAGATTGGAAACAATTTAAATCTGACCGCCCACGGTCAGTCAGCCAGTGCACCGGATAACTGGCAACGATTTTATGCCATCTGGAATTCAACCAACAATACCACAGCTCGTTTTTCAATACAAAATCAGCCATCAGCCAACAACTTCATAGCAGGTAACGCATTCGGGCTCGATGACATATCTATCGGAAGAATTACACCCGACATTACCCTTACCTCAAACCCAATAACCGACACACAGTTTG
>CAZZJF010000119.1:0-7592 GCA_964654325.1 uncultured Ferruginibacter sp. | reverse complement strand
GACTCGTCCGGTTCAATTTAATAACACTGTAAAATTCCAGGGCATTCCGGAAGGCTATATGGGTGAGGGTTTCATGGCGACCAGTTTCGAACGAGTCATTGGCCTTGCCCGAAAAAATTCTATATGGCCGCTGCCGTTTGCCACCAGCTGTTGTGGTATTGAATTCATGGCTACCATGGCCAGTCACTACGACTTGGCCCGATTTGGCTCAGAGCGGGTAGGTTTCTCACCCCGGCAATGCGACCTGCTCATGGTCATGGGCACTATTGCCAAAAAAATGGGGCCTGTGCTCAAACAGGTCTATTTGCAGATGGCTGAGCCTCGCTGGGTAATAGCGG
Organism: uncultured Ferruginibacter sp.; assembly: GCA_964654325.1. Lineage (GTDB taxonomy): Bacteria > Bacteroidota > Bacteroidia > Chitinophagales > Chitinophagaceae > Ferruginibacter. The sequence continues at coordinate 7,254 of CAZZJF010000119.1, read as the reverse complement.
TGGGCGCTTGTGCCAGCAGTGGCGGTATTTTTGATACCTATTCGGTACTTCAGGGGATTGATCAGGTGATACCGGTAGACGTTTACGTGCCCGGCTGTCCGCCTCGGCCGGAAGCAATCTTGGATGGGTTTATGAAAATACAGGAACTGGTGCATGCGGAAAGCCTGCGCAGAAGGCATAGCGATCAGTATAAAGAATTGATGAACAGTTATGGGATACAGTAAAATTGTTTAAAAGGGTTATGGGGTTTGGAAGGTTCAAAAGGGTAGCTACACAACATTTAAACCTTGCTGAACTTTGTAAACCTTTCATACTTGCTAATTATGCTCACAAACGAAATCATACGCCAAAAACTAACCGAAAAATTCGGTGACCAGTTGGTAGAATGGGCCGAGCCTTATGGAATGCTCACCTTCTCTGCACCCTGTTCAATGAATTTGAAAATACTGCAATTCCTGTACGACGAAGCCGAACTGCAGTTTACGTTTTTGACTGACTTGCAAGCCGTGCACTATCCCGATCGGACAAACGAGGAATTAGCTGTGGTGTATCATTTGCACAACCTGCGCGATAATATTCGCATTCGATTTAAAGTCTATGCGCCAATTGAATCGCCGGATGTATTCAGCGCAACGGCCCTGTTTCAGTCGGCCAATTTCATGGAAAGAGAAACGTATGATTTCTACGGTGTCAACTTCGTGGGTCATCCAAACCTGATCCGCATCCTGAACGTAGATGAGATGGATTATTTTCCATTACGAAAAGAATATCCACTGGAAGACCAAACTAGAGTGGATAAAGATGATGAAATGTTTGGACGGGGATAATCCTTGGAATAACAAAAAACAAAACGGTAAAAACAAAATAATAAAAGGAGAGAGGTTGTTTGCTAAACGATACATGTTTCATAATTCATCAACTTAGCTCCCAAAGTCAATTAAAAATAATTCAATCTTTCAACTGGTTTATTTACCAACAAATCAGCTGAATCAACAAACAAGGTAAGAACACAGCGCAGCGTATGAGTGAACATATACTTTTGCCGGAAGGCAGCATCGAAAAGCAGACAACCACGCTGAACCTCGGCCCAACTCATCCGGCTACGCATGGCGTATTTCAAAACATCCTGGAACTCGATGGTGAGCGGATCATGAAAGCGACTTCGACTGTTGGCTACATCCATCGGGCATTTGAAAAAATTGCGGAGCGTAGAAACCTGTATCAAATCACGCCATTAACTGACCGGTTGAACTACTGTTCCTCACCGATCAATAATATGGGCTGGCATCTGACCTGCGAAAAACTACTCGGAGTTCAAACACCCAAACGGGTAGACTATTTACGTGTCATCATCATGGAGTTGGCCCGAATTGCTGATCACCTGATTTGTAATTCGATTGTTGGGGTTGATACCGGTGCTTACTCCGGCTTTCTGTATGTGATGCAGTACCGTGAACTGATTTATGAGATCTATGAGGAAGTGTGCGGATCCCGGCTGACAACCAACATCGGACGAATTGGTGGGTTTGAACGAAACTTTACCAATGCCGCCTTTGAAAAACTGGAAAAGTTCCTGGATGAAAAAACGGGTTACCCTGCTCAGTTGAAGGAGTTCGAGAACTTGTTCACCCGAAACCGCATCTTCATGGAGCGGACTAACGGCTGCGGGCCAATTGCCGCTGAACGTGCTTTAAACTATGGTTTCACCGGTCCAAACCTGAGGGCTGCCGGTGTTGATTATGATGTGCGGGTTCACAATCCATACAGCAGCTACGAAGATTTCGAATTCACTATCCCGGTAGGAACGACCGGCGACTGCTACGACCGTTTTCTCGTTCGTAATCAGGAAATGTGGCAGAGCCTGAGTATCATTCGCCAAGCATACGAGAAAGTGCAGGCATTCAAAGGAGCTGATGCCGAGGTGTTCCACGCCGATGCACCCGCCTATTATCTGCCGGAGAAAAAAGATGTCTACACCAAAATGGAGGCATTGATTTATCATTTCAAAATTATCATGGGAGAAACACAAATGCCGGTTGGGGAGGTTTACAATTCAGTAGAAGGGGCCAATGGCGAATTAGGATATTACCTGATCAGTGATGGAGGGCGTACACCGTATCGTCTGCATTTCCGTCGGCCTTGCTTTATTTATTATCAGGCGTTTCCGGAACTCGTTCAAGGTGGATTGCTGAGTGATGCAGTTATTACGATGAGTAGCTTGAACCTGATCGCCGGGGAGTTGGATGCATAGACAATAGTAAATAGATGATTGGTAATTGGCACACAGCTCTCCGTAAATACTAATCCGCCAAACGAATTGACCTTATTAAACCGATTGAATTTTTTGAACATAACATATGCTTCAGTTTAACGATAAAACAATGGCCCGGGTAAACGAAATCGTTGCCCGCTATCCGGAAGGGAAACAAAAAAGTGCCTTGATACCGGTTTTGCATCTGGCTCAAACAGAGTTTGGTGGCTGGCTGGATGTACCTGTCATGGATTATGTGGCCTCGCTGCTGCACTTGGAACCGATTGAAGTGTATGAGGTGGCCAGCTTTTATAGTATGTTCAACCTGAAACCGGTGGGTAAACATGTTTTCGAGGTTTGTCAAACAGGTCCCTGCATGCTGAATGGCAGCGACGATATCATCGACTATATCAAAGAAAAACTAAATATCGGTGTAGGCGAAACAACCACGGACGGTTTGTTTACCCTAAAGACCGTTGAGTGCCTGGGTGCATGCGGGTATGCTCCGATGATGCAATACGGGAAAACCTATCGGGAACATCTAACGAAAGAAAAAGTAGACACCATTATAGCTGAATGTAAACATGCGTAAATCATTGCTTACATATCGCAATCATGGGTTATTGGCAATTGGTTGCACCATGCTGCTCATGTTCGGCGGTTACGCCCAACGTTTAGTAAACGAACCAATGGTTTTGGAAGTCGAGCAACGGATGCAAGCCTGGCGACTGGCATTGTTGAGCCAAGATAGTTTTGCACTGGAGTCTTTGTTGTCAGAAGATGTTACCTACGGTCACACCAATGCCTTGATGCAAACTAAACAAGCATTCATTAGATCGGTGATGCGGGGTGAACAGGCATACAAAAAAATTGATTTTGTGTCTATGAGCACACGTTTATACGAAAACACCGCGCTGGTCAATGTACAGTCCAATGTTTCATTGATATACAATGGGAAAGAAATGACCTTGGGTATGGATGCGTTGTTTGTTTGGTATAAACAAAATGGTAGGTGGAAATTAGTTGCTCGTCAAAGTGTAAAGAATAGTTGATATGGCCAGGAAATTACTGTTAGAAAAAGCGCACGTAGATGGCATCCGTCATTACGATGTGTATCGTCGCGAAGGAGGATATCGTAGCGTGGAAAAGGCATTGAAGATGTCGCCGAATGATATTGTCGAAGAAGTGAAGAAAAGCGGCCTGCGCGGACGTGGCGGCGCCGGGTTCCCTACCGGTATGAAATGGGGTTTTTTGGCCAAGCCGGAAGGGGTACCCCGTTACCTGGTTGTCAATGCCGATGAAAGCGAGCCCGGTACATTCAAAGACCGTTACCTGATGGAATTCATTCCGCATCTGCTCATTGAAGGAATTATCGTCTCTTCGTTTGCGTTAGGAAGCAACAACAGTTACATCTACATCCGGGGAGAATATGACTGGATTACGGATATTTTGGAAGAGGCTATTATCGAAGCAGAGAAAGAAGGATGGCTCGGGAAAAATATCAAAGGCAGTGGATTTGACTGTCATATTTATGTTCAACGCGGCGCCGGTGCCTACATCTGTGGTGAAGAAACCGCCTTGTTGGAATCACTGGAGGGCAAACGCGGAAACCCCCGTATCAAGCCGCCGTTTCCGGCTGTGAAAGGATTGTGGGGTTGTCCAACCGTAGTCAATAACGTTGAAACCATTGCGGCCGTCGTGCCGATTATCAATGAGGGAGGTGATGAATACGCCAAAATCGGTGTAGGAAAATCCACGGGCACAAAACTGATTTCTGCTTGTGGCAATATCAACAAACCCGGTGTGTACGAAATCGATATGACAATCTCCGTAGAGGAATTCATCTTCAGCGATGAATACTGCGGAGGAATTCCAAATGGAAAAAGACTTAAAGCCTGCATTCCCGGCGGTTCTTCCGTGCCCATCTTGCCGGCCAATCTTTTACTCACAACGGCTAAAGGTGAAAAGCGACTGATGAATTATGAGAGTCTCAGTGATGGCGGATTTGCATCCGGTACCATGATGGGATCCGGTGGCTTTATTGTGTTGGATGAAGATCAGTGCATCGTGAAGCACACCTACACACTGGCTCGTTTTTATCGTCATGAAAGTTGTGGGCAGTGCAGTCCCTGTCGTGAAGGCACCGGTTGGATGGAAAAGATTCTTAAAAAAATTGACTCCGGAAAAGGAGAGATGCGAGATATCGACTTGCTGTGGGATATTCAACGAAAGATTGAAGGGAATACAATTTGCCCATTGGGCGATGCGGCCGCCTGGCCTGTGGCAGCGGCCATCCGTCATTTTCGGGATGAATTTGAATGGCACGTGAACAATCCGGACCTTTGTTTAACCCAACACTATGGTCTGGCCCATTATGCAGACCCCATTCATGTACCCGCATAATTGAAATACCATGGACGCAACGAACACAATCAAAGTCACCATCGATAATATCACCCTGGAGGTCAATCCGGGAACAACCATTTTACAAGCTGCCCGGTTGATTGGGGGTGACGTAACCCCACCGGCTATGTGTTACTACAGTAAGTTGGAAGGGAGCGGGGGTAAATGCCGTACCTGCCTGGTGGAAGTAGCGGCCGGATCAGCGGCGGATCCACGTCCCATGCCTAAGCTGGTTGCCAGTTGCCGAACCGGAGTGATGGATGGCATGATTGTAAAAAACATTACCAGCGAACGCGTGACGGAGGCCCGGGCCGGTGTTGTTGAATTTCTGCTTTTAAATCATCCGTTGGATTGTCCGATCTGTGACCAGGCCGGTGAATGTCACCTGCAGGATCTGGGCTATGACCACGGCAAGGAGGGCACCCGTTACCAGTTCAACCGTCGCACGTTCAAAAAAATAGATATCGGTCCGTACATCCAGCTGCACATGACTCGATGCATTCTTTGCTATCGTTGTACGTATGTGGCAGACCAGCTTACCAATCAACGGGTACACGGTGTGATAGACCGCGGCGATCATGCACAAATTTCTACCTATATAGCCAAAGCGATCGACAATGATTTCAGCGGTAACATGATTGATGTTTGTCCGGTCGGAGCATTGACCGATAAGACCTTCCGATTTAAAAACAGGGTATGGTTCACTAAACCGGTGGATGCCCATCGTGCTTGTACGACGCCGGGATGTTGTGGAAAAGCAACCCTTTGGCTGCGGGGCGATGAGGTCTATCGTGTGACTGCCCGAAAAGATCAATGGGGTGAGGTGCAAAATGTGGATGGTAAACCCGGCTGGATCTGTAATACCTGTCGTTTCCACACCAAAAAAACAACAGATTGGACAGTGGAAGGGGTTTCTGACATTGCCCGTCATTCCGTTATTTCACTCAATAAATACAAAACACTGACCATGCCTAAGGAAACGGTGGAGGAGGTGATGAGTGGCTCGAAACCACGCCTTCTCATGGATATCCACAGTGTCAGTGAAGTCAATAACCCATCTGTTCACCTGAGCGAGATTGATCGTCCCGCTACATCCAATGATTTTAAATAAGACAACATGTTCCCTTCTTTGGATCTTGCATATATACTGGAAAAATTAGTGTTGATTGTGGTTGTTGTATCCGCTTCGCTGGTTATTGCCATGTACACCACGTTTGCCGAACGTAAAGTTGCGGCCATTTTGCAAGACCGACGCGGCCCTAACCGTGCCGGCCCCTTTGGATTATTGCAGCCCCTTGCCGATGGATTGAAACTGTTTTTCAAAGAGGAAATTATTCCCAATTTTTCCAGCAAAGTTCTCTTTATTCTCGGTCCGGCCCTGGCCATGCTCACAGCCATGATGACCAGCGCGGTGATTCCATGGGGCGATAAAGTTCATTTATTTGGTCGTGATATTACCCTGCAGATAGCGGATGTGAATGTAGGCATCCTGTATGTATTTGCGGTGGTCAGTTTGGGCGTTTATGGTATCATGATTGGCTCTTGGGCAAGCAACAATAAATACTCTTTGATGGGAGGCTTGCGCGCCGCTTCTCAAATTATCAGTTATGAATTGGCTATGGGAATTTCCATGATTGCCTTGCTGATGGTTACCGGCTCATTAAGCTTGCGCGATATGGTGGATGGACAAATGCAAGGCATGTGGAACATCGTATACCAGCCACTCGGGTTTCTGATTTTCCTCATCTGTGCTTTTGCCGAATGTAACCGGACGCCGTTTGATTTACCGGAGGCAGAAAACGAGTTGATCGGTGGATACCACACCGAATATTCGTCCATGAAACTGGGTTTTTATCTTTTCTCCGAGTATATCAATATGTTCATCAGCAGTGTGATCATGTCAACCCTTTATTTTGGAGGGTACGATATGCCGTTTGTAGATGAATCGACGTTGTCTGTGAACGTAGCGGCGTTGGTTGGTATAGCGGCCTTGATGCTGAAAACGTTTTTCTTCATTTTCCTATTCATGTGGGTTCGCTGGACGATTCCGCGTTTCCGCTATGATCAGCTCATGCATTTGGGTTGGCGTGTTTTGATCCCGCTGGCATTGTTCAATATGTTGGCTACCGGAGCGGCCTCCCTGTATTTTAAGTAAAAAGAGAAGAGATAAAATAAACAACTTGTGTCACGCTTGAATTTCTGACATTGAATCGAATCAAATTATGCAACCACTAACCACTAAATCAAAGCCTGTAGACCGTAAGCCGATGAGTTTTACCGAAAAACTCTACCTCCCGGCTATTCTCAAGGGAATGGGCATAACGTTCAGTCATATTTTCAAACGCAAGCCTACCATTAATTACCCGGAAAAGACAAGGCCATTCAGTCCGGTGTTTCGTGGGTTACAGATTTTAAACAGGGATGAAGAGGGCAGAGAGAACTGTACGGCCTGTGGGTTATGTGCTGTCGCTTGTCCGGCCGAGGCCATCACGATGGAAGCGGCCGAGCGGATGCCCGGTGAGGAGCACTTGTACCGCGAAGAAAAGTATGCGGCCAAATATGAAATCAATATGTTGCGTTGTATTTTCTGTGGATTGTGT
>CAZZJF010000118.1:0-7653 GCA_964654325.1 uncultured Ferruginibacter sp. | reverse complement strand
GGGAGTCGGTGAATATCTGTTGTGTCTTATTTTGCAACCGTAAATCGGTTAACTTGGCAGATCCAAGAAAATTATCGATGTGATTTCCAATAAAGTTGAACTGAAGACTGGTTGAAAGCTGCAAGGGTGTATTCATAATGCCCAGTTTCTCCAGGTCTGCATGTTCGATATTGGCAGACAGATTATAGGCGTTTTGATTGTTTTCAAAATTGATACTTCCCGACAATTCCGTAACCATCAGGTTCGGATCGCTGATGTCAGCCTTGCCACTAAATCGGTTTTTGCCAAACGTACCGGATACTTCAATCTGTTGATAAGTGTAATCGTTCCAGGATAGTTCCCGAATGGAACCATTGAATTGGGTTATAGGTTCGCTTAACTCATTTTTTTCAACCTGAATGTTTCCGGATAAGGCCACATGACCTATTCGGCGATCATTCAAAAAGGTTCCGAGTTGAAATCGGTTTGTCAAGACATTACCCTTGTATACAGGATTTCCATTGACGGGCAATGTGCATTGAAGATCCGTCTCTACGATACCGAGGTTGCTGGTAAAAATTCCTTTCGCAATGAAATCACGTGGAAATCCGTCGAATCGTCCCCGATAACCCAGTACACCCATAGAAGCCAAATTGACCGATTTGATGGATCTAAGGGATGGCGCCAGTATACACAAATCGGAATAGGCGATCTGACTTTCCTCAACGGAAAGATTAATCATCGCTTGCTGGAAATCGGGGAGGTGTTGAATCCGCAAATTACCGCGCAGCGATGTGCGGCCTGAGGCCAGACGCAGATTCTGACAGGAAAGATTGTCCAGCGTTCCCTCGATCGTTGATTGGAGTTGGATGCGTACATTATTTTTTTCCATGCCCGGAAAAAAGTAAGCTAAGTCTTTTGATGACACATCAGCTTTTTTGAACCTTGCGTGGAGGTAAACGCGGCTTTCAAACGAACGCATATCTTCTTGCCAGTCGCGGAATTGCATACTGAAATGGTCGTCAATATGACTATCATTGAAATTAAGATCAAGCTGGTCAAATACGAGACTGGTGTCCGTTAGTGAGCACAAGGCATGTATTTTTTTGATATCCAATCCATGTTTCTCGTGAGCCGATTGAACATTCACGATAGCATACAATTGATTGTTTTCAAACCGCAGATTGTGGCAGGTAGCGGAAATGTTGTAAAATTGAAAATGATTGCCGTCAAATCGGTTGCCGTTCAGTGCAGCTGTAGTTTGCAGGTCGTATTGAAAACCGCCATTGGTAATCGTGCATTGTTGTAAGGTAACAGACCAGCTCGGTTGTTTCGAATTGATTGATGGGGAATGGGCGGTTTGATTGACTTTTTTCTTCCCGGCGAACAGCTGTTGGGTGATGATCGGGTCTGTAGCTTCGATGGATCGTATTGCCAGCTTATTATGGGTGAAGTCTACCTGGTTGATTTCGGCATAAAAACGGGCGGCCTGAACGGACCATCGTTCCCCAATCCATTCATCATCCATGATAAACCGAATATTTTTACATTCGATTTTGTTTAAACCAAACTGGGTCCCCTGCTTGGACGTAGTTTTTTTATCGCTGGTCGACAGGTGGTCAATGATGAACTGATGGTTCCAAATGGAATCAGTTCGGTGAAGATGAACAAATCCATCGGCAATGGCAACACGGTGCAGCATGGCGTCTTTTTTGAAAAAGAACCAGTCGGTTATGTCGATATTGGCATGGCCGGCCCATAAAAGGGTGTCACCCTGTTTGTCTTCGATGATGATTTTTTTGAGTACAAACGAGTGAAACAGGTCTATATCGACCGATTCAATATGTACGCGGGCCCCCAGTTTTTTTGAGAGGGAACTGGTGGCTTTGTGTACAAGCCAAGTTTGCACGCGGGGGTGGTGCAAAAGGGCATAAGCCACCAATAGCAGTAAGCAGATAACCAGCAATGTTCGGCCAATGATATGTAAGGTCCTTTTCAGCACAACGGATACTTGTAAAATTACTCTAATTCAGGCGCTTCTTCAAATGATCTGCCTGATAATCCACAGGTGCTTTTTTTAATAGGAACCCTTGAAAGTCAGTAGTTTAGGATTCGGTTGGCTTAATATCCACCGGCACAGTCATCGCCACGCGCATCGGCAACGGCTTCCATGCGTTGTGTAGAGCCTGCCGGCAGGTATATGAGCTCCATTCGCCCAATGGGTTCACGAACAACAACCTGATGTCCACGTTGTGTGAGGGCACTGGCCTCTTCAGGAGGGAAAGATGATTCTACATAGATACAATCCGGAATCCATTGGTGGTGAAATTTGGGCTTGTTTACGGCTTCCTGAGGTCGCATGTTGAAATCTAAAATGAAGCGAATGGTTTGAAAAACATTGGTTGGGATGGTAGTCCCTCCGGGAGTGCCCAGGATTAGGCAAGGTTTATTTTTTCTTAATACGATTGTCGGTGTCATACAGCTTAACATGCGCTTACCCGGTTGAATGGCATTGGCACATCCACCGGTGGCGCCAAATTGGTTGGGCACACCGGGTTTGATGCTGAAGTCATCCATTTCATTGTTTAACAAAAATCCGGCCCCGGTTACGACAGTCTTACTGCCGTAGACACTATTGAGGGTGGTGGTCACGGATACGGCATTTCCAGAATCATCCACAATACTTAGGTGAGTCGTTTCCTCAGATTCAGGCAGGGGGGATATAGGTCGGGTGATGCTGGGAGAAGCCTGATTGGCGTCATAATTGGTCATGCGCTTCCGTAAGTAGTCCCAGGATGTAATACGTTTAACAGGTACATGGACAAAATCGCCATCACCCAGGAACAACGCTCTGTCTTCATAGGCACGACGGGCAACCTCTGCCATAATATGAGTCGATGGTGTGCGATCCGGTTTTTTTTCCGCCAATGCTGCCATGCGAAACATTTGTTTTAACAAGATGCCGCCGCTGCTGGGTAATGGTGCTGTTAAGATGGTATATCGATTGTACTTGAACTGGTACACATTTCTGTGGATTGCTTCATAATCTTTGAGATCGTGGTGCGTGATGAAACCTCCAGTTTTTTGCATGTGGTCAACGATCAGATCAGCTGTTCGGCCTATATAAAATTCGGACCAGCCATGTTGTTGTATTCGTCTAAGCGTCTCCGCGAGGGTTTTCTGGATCAACGTGTCGCCAGCTTTCCAAGGATCATTTTTAACAAACGCAATGGGTGCTGAATTGTTTCGGATAAAAAAAGATCGGTAATTGTTAAGTGTATTGGCTTGTCTTGGCGATAGCACAAATCCCTGTTCAGCCAGATCAATCGCCGGTTGAATTAAAATGGACAAGGGCAAACGGGCATAACGATGGGTTAACCGAAGTCCGTCGATCGTGCCCGGAACGCCACAGGCCCGGCTGCCCTCTACAGATAATCCTGGTATGACCTGGCCGTTACTGTCCAAGTACATGTTTTCAGTTGAGTGGCCCGGTGCCTTTTCCCGATAATCGATGCAAATTTTTTTTTGCTGTCTAGTATAGCCGATTAAGAAGCCGCCTCCACCCAGATTGCCAGCCTCCGGATAAACAACCGACAATACGAGCTGAGCGGTGATAGCCGCATCAAATGCATTTCCGCCTTGCTGCAGTATCTGAAGCGCCGCGTTGGTTGCCAGCGGATGAGCCGTGACAACAGCCGCTCGGTCAAAGGATACCTGTTTTCCAAACACCGGTGATTGAGCGAGCCCTGTTCGACTGGCGCCAATCAGCGTTATAGAGAGTATCCCAAAAAGAAGCGCCATTTTTTGCGCATTGGCTGCACCATGCCGGATGAATCTAATCATACGTAAATACGATAATGTTGGCGGTTGAACACAAACAACTAATTTTATCATCAAATGTACAGGATATGAGATGGTTTTTACGACTTTTACCAGCGTTACTGATGCCCGTTTTCGGCTTGCATGCTCAATCACTAAAATCGCCGGCCGATTATCTGGGTTATCCAATAGGAAGCCAATTTACACCGCACCATAAACTCATTGGCTATTTTCAGTATGCCGAGTCTGTGATGCCTGCAAATATGCGGCTGATTTCATACGGAAAAACAAATGAAGGCAGAGATCTTTTAGTTGCCATCGTAGGTAATCCGGAAAACATACGCCGATGGCAGGACATTCAACAGAATAACATGCGCCTGTGTGGTTTTCTGACCGATAAACCGGGTGATCCAAATATGCCCGCCGTTGTTTGGCTCAGTTTCAATGTGCACGGAAATGAACCTAGTTCGAGTGAAGCAGCCATCGCATTACTGCATGCTTTGGTAGAACCTTCGGATGCTCGAATTAAAAGCTGGTTGAAGAATACGCTTATCGTGATTGATCCTTGTTTGAATCCGGATGGACGAGACCGTTATGTTCAATGGTACAATCAAACTAAAGGCTTGCAACCGGATCCATTGCCATTCTCCCGGGAACATCGCGAGCCATGGCCCGGAGGACGAGGGAATCATTATCTCTATGATCTCAATCGCGATTGGGCATGGCAGATCCAGCAGGAAAGCCGGCAACGGATGGCACTCTATCATCAATGGATGCCGGTCATTCATGCAGATTATCATGAGCAGATGGAGAATAGTCCTTATTATTTTGCCCCCGCAGCCGAGCCGTATCACGAGGTGATAACACCATGGCAACGTCGCTTTCAACAACAAATGGGTAAAAATCATGCAAGTTATTTCGACAAAAATGGCTGGCTCTATTTCACTCGTGAATACTTCGACCTGTTTTACCCTTCTTACGGTGATACGTACCCGATCTTTAACGGATCGATTGGAGTGACGTATGAACAGGCAGGACATGCAAGAGCCGGATTGTCGATATTGGTTGAATCGGATACCTTATCGCTAACAGAACGCGTGCAACATCATTGTACAACAGCGATCAGCACCATCGAAGTGGCATCTCAAAATACAACAGCATTAAACAAGGCATTTCAAACGTATTTCGAAGAGGCCCGATCCGGAGGGTCCGGACAGTATGCGGGTTATCTAATTCGTAAACAAACGAGCCTTCATTGGAAAAAACTGACAGATCTGCTCGCACGAAACCAGATCCAATACCAGCTATTGGAGGCCGGTTCGCCGGTCTCCGGTTTTCATTATCTATCGCAGGGAACTAAACGTGTGACTACGGAGCATGGTGATATTTTCGTTTCGACTAAACAAGCGCAAGGTAATCTCGTGCGTGTTTTGTTTGAGCCTAGTTCGGCATTGTCCGATTCGGCAACGTATGACATTACCTCCTGGTCGCTGCCCTTCGCTTTCGGATTGGATGCCTATGCACTCGAGAAATCAACCGGCATAAAAACAGCTAACAGCTCTGCCACTTCGGCATCTTTCGAACAGGGAACCCAGCAAGAAACTGCTTATGGGTATATTGTTCACATTCGTAACGGTCAGGATGCTACTTTTTTAGCCAAAGCCTTACAAGCGGGTATGCATATACGATATGCGGAAAAAGAACTACTGATATCCGGTACAACATTCGCCAGAGGATCGCCTATCATTCTATCTGCTGAAAATAAAAACCAATTGGCGGAATGTCATGCATTATTCAAACAGCATAATGCCGACTGGATGGTTTTACCTTCCGGATTGGTTGAGGGTGGCGTTGATATGGGATCAGACAAGATACACCGGCTTCATAAACAGACGGTAGCCCTTGTGATGGGTGAGGCCTGTTCTCCGACAGCAGTAGGCGATATCTGGCATTATTTTGACAAGGAACTGCAATATCCTATTCACCTGGTTTCATCCAATGAAATAACTGTTTCCAATCTCAAAAGCCTGGATGTATTAATTTTTCCGGATGGTCAACATAAAATACTTGCAGATAAAGAATCAATCCTAAAAACGTGGGTGAAAGAGGGCGGTCGTATCATCGCATTGGAGCAGTCCATCGAGTCTATGATAACCGGCGAATGGGGCATCAAATGGAAGAAAGCGGCCGAAACAATGAGCCAGGGAAATGCATATCCCGAACGCTATGAGGAGCGGGAGCGTAAATCAATCACGTCCAATACACCCGGTGCGATATATAAATCAACGGTGGATGAATCGCATCCACTGGCTTTTGGTTACACATCCCAACACTATTTCGTACTGAAGCAAAATGGTCAGTTGCTCGAGACTAATGCATCTATTTGGAATGTCGCTTGGATGGATGCAAACGCCCATGTAAGCGGTTTCGTCGGATCAGAAGTAAAAAATCAACTCAAAGATGGTACATTGATCGGGGTACAAGAAATGGGAAAAGGGTCTGTTGTTTATTTTGTGGACAGTCCCGTTTTTCGGGGATTTTGGGAAAATGGAAAACGATGGCTCTTCAATGCGGTTTTTTATCAGTAACGGAATCATTCGATCTCTGCCATAAATCGCACAACCTCTGATCCGTCAAACAGTATAGTCACCGGGTAGCTGTCTGATTTCGCAAAGGTGTATTGCCACTCAATTCGATTCCCTTCTATGATGTAATTCATGCGTATTGGCTTACTTGCTTTGGCGCCCTCTCCGGTAATAATTTCGACGGTGCCAATGTTGCTTGAATTGTACGCAGCTAAAGAGAATGTGGCTTTTTTCTCGGTAGAAGAAATGAAATAACCGCCTGGTTGGATAGGACGTGAAAGTCGATATCGGTAAGCGCCCGGAAGGATACAGGGTAGTTGATAAAATTCTTTTAATGTACCCGGTCCGTCACCTAGTTGCCAGGCTTTGTTTGATGGGTAATGGTGAAGATTAAATGCGGTGCGGTCTGCAAAAAAGTAGACGTCATTGAATTGTCGGGTAAAGAGCGTAACACGTTTGTCCAACGTGCCAGATGCAGAACAGGCATCAATATAATACCACTCGGTTGGACTTGTACTAAGCTGTATGACATTCCACGCATGGTTTGGCTCGTCCAGCGGTTCATTGATATCATCCGTGCTGTACTTGACATACCCGTCGACCGAGATGCATCGAATGGAAGCAAGACTGCACATCTCCTGAAACAAAAGAGAGAAGCCAGTAGGATTTCCTTTTCGAAGCCGGAACACCGTTTCAGCGTTGTTGAGTTTATTGTCCGGATTGCGGGTTGTTTTAGGGTCGATCTCGATTTGTGTGGCAATCCACACAAAAATGGCCCGGGCTTTTTCAGCTTTTGATGAAAACGGAAGCGTTATTGAATCTGTTATAATCGCCATATTGGATGACGACATCGAACCCAGTGATCGGACATAGTCGTCTACCCGTTGATAGGTGCTTGACTGTGCCCAACAATCGTTAAGTTGTCCGAAGAGCAATATGAATAAAGTCGTGTAGATTGTCCGTTTCACCATATAAAGGTAGTAGAAATTATTCGTCTTCTTTTTTTCGATTGGCTTTTACGATATCGATTTGCTCGGGTGTAAGGAATGTGCTAAGCTCCTGTAAAAACGCTTGTCTTGCGTCCTTTCGTTTTTGTTTTTTTTGTTGAGTTGTCAGTGCAGAATCGGCCTCGATCGATTCAATGGTTGTACGGTGCGTTCGGCTAGCCGACTTGAATGATGCTTCTTGTTCAGCGCTTAGATTGAGAGCAGCCCGTTTGGCATTGCCGGTTTCTTTTTTTTTCGCTCTGGCTGTTTTGAAAGCCGTATCA
>CAZZJF010000117.1:0-7765 GCA_964654325.1 uncultured Ferruginibacter sp. | reverse complement strand
ACTTTTCTCTGAAAATCGCTATCCATATCCCTTGTGTTCGCTTGATTGTCATTGATTTAGTACATTTACAGCATCAGCATTTCGTTGGATCTTCATCAACGGACCATAACATGAAAGCCCTGTTTACCATAGTTGCCCGAAATTATGTCGGATTAGCCCGCGTGCTCCGGGATTCGGTTGCTCGGCAGGGTGATTGGCCTTTTTTTATTTTTACTGCAGATGATTGGGATGATCTGCCATCGGAAAAGGTTCCGCAGGATATCATTTCAGCTCGACAGGCGTTGGCCTGGCCCGAAGCCCGTTGGCAGGCTATGGCCTTTCAATATAATCTGGTCGAATTTTGTACCGCCATCAAACCGGGGTGCTTTCAATACCTGATGCAACAAAAAGGATACACCGAGATCGTCTATGTCGATCCCGATGTCTATTTTTTTGGAAGTCCTGCCGCTCTGTTTGATGAACTGGCTAGGACTTCGATCCTGCTCACGCCTCATATACTGGATTGTCAGACACCGTTCAAGGGCGATTATCCTGATTATTTGTTTCTGCTCAACGGAACCTTTAATCTTGGCTTCGTTGCTGTGAAAAAGGATCGTGCCGGTTCCCTTTTTTTAAACTGGTGGAATGACCGGTTGGCATCCGGTTGTTTTTTTGATAACGACCGCGGTATGGCCACGGATCAAAAATGGACCAACCTGTTGCCCGCATTGTTTACCGAACAAGAATTAACCATCTGCAGGAAACGAGGTTGGAACATGGCGCCCTGGAATTATCACGAGCGGAAAATCATTGCCCATGATCATTCGTTTTCCGTGACAAATCGGGAAGCCGATCAATCGGCTGAACCTTTAGTGTTCGTCCATTTCTCCGGGTATGATTACCGCGGATTCATGCAGCAGGAAGTATCCCATAAAAATGAGAACGCAACCCGCTTTCCGGACCTCCAACCGATTTTTGCGGCGTATGGAAATGCACTGGCAGCCTCCTCATTCAACGAGTTCAGCGGTGTACCTTATTCCTATGGTTATTTTGAGGACGGCAAACCAATCCTGCAGTTTCATCGGCGCATCTATCGCCGCTTGTATGAAACGGAGGCTTACCAGTCCAACCCGTTTCGGACAGGTCCCGGCTCATTTCATGCAATGCTTCAACGTAAACGGATGCTCATCAAAGCGGGCAGTGGCCCTAGCCCCGACAAACTTACCAATAAGAATCTGACCGGATTTGACAGTCAGTTCAAACTGATTCAATGGTTTTTCCGGGTGCTCTTTTTTTTCATTGGAATTCGTCGGTATAGTTTGATGGTTCGTTTTTTCCGTCGTTTCTTTACAGAGGAGAATCAGCTATTCTTGCTTGATAAAAAATCGGGTAACAAGCTTCAATGATAAATCATGAACTGGCTGCAACGTATCATCTATTTTATTTTCAAACGACCGTATTATGCAGTCATCTTTGGCCGTTTTGGAAAAGGGTCCAAGCTGATTGATCCGATCATAACCGGGGCCTCCCGCATTTTTATCGGTCAGGGAGTTTATATCCGAAAGCATACCTGGCTGGCTGCGGATCCGCTAACCGGTTCGACTGATTGTTCACTGACGATAGGCGACGGAACATATGTCGGACATTTTTGTCACGTGTACGCCACACAATCCATCACGCTGGGTAAACAGGTGCTACTTGCTGATCGGGTTTACATCAGCGACAATGTGCATGAATATCAGGATATTCACAAGCCTGTCATGCATCAGCCAGTTAAGCAATTGAAGCCGGTTATCATTGGTGATGGTGCCTGGCTGGGTGAAAATGTGTGTATCATTGGTGCCAGTATCGGAAAAAACAGTGTGATCGGAGCCAATGCCGTGGTTACGGCTGATATACCGGATTATTGTGTAGCGGTGGGCGCGCCGGCCCGTATCATCAAACGATATGACAGCACGGCCGGTGTCTGGAAAAAAACAGATGCCAGGGGAGAATTTTCCGAAGGATAAACAAACAACATTCAAATACTGAAACGTACGTGATCAACGAAAAAAATATTCTAATCACCGGAGGAGCCGGTTTCATCGGATCTAATCTTGCCTTGCGATTGATTGAAAAAGGACATAAGGTAACGGTGATGGATAACCTGTCGCCGCAAATTCACGGTGCCGATCCGGAGAACCAGTCGCCGCTGTACCAGTCCATCCGCAACCGCGTTTGTTTTGTCCGGGGTGATGTCACCTCTGCCGGTGACTGGCAGTCGGTGTTGCCTGGCCAGGATGTGATTGTTCATCTGGCTGCTGAAACCGGAACCGGTCAATCCATGTATCAGATTAAGCATTATACCGATGTCAATGTGGGAGGTACGGCCTTGATGCTGGATTTGTTGGCTGCTGGTACAGGGTATGCGGTACAGAAAGTAGTGGTGGCGTCCTCCCGGGCGATTTACGGAGAAGGTAAATATAGGAATGCATCCGGAGCCATTGTCTATCCGTCCATGCGTTCATCAGACAATATGCGAGCCGGCGATTTTCACGTCTATGACGATGGTAGCCGCGAGCCCTTGCAGTCGGTTCCAACGGATGAGTCGTCGCGGTTGCACCCGTCTTCCGTTTATGGCATCACCAAACTCAACCAGGAGCAAATGGTCATGACCGTTTGTCCGGCCCTCGGCATTGCCCCGGTGGCCTTTCGCTATCAAAACGTATACGGCCCCGGACAATCATTGAGAAATCCGTACACCGGTATCTTGTCGATTTTCTCCACACAGATTCTAAACGGATTGCCAATCAATATTTTTGAAGACGGCGAGGAGAGCCGAGACTTTGTATTCATCCGGGATGTAGTCGATGCAACCATTGCCGGTATTGAGATGTCGGAAGCCGATGGATATGCGTTTAATGTTGGCATGGGCACTTCCGTAGCGGTGATGGAGGTTGCCAATCAGCTGATGCATGCATTTGGAGTCGCCGTTCCTTGTCAAATCACCGGTGATTTTCGGGTAGGGGATATCCGCCATAACCGCGCCGACATTGGATTATTGCAGCAGCGCCTGGGTATGACACCCCGTGTATCGTTCCGTGAGGGAATCAAGCAATTCGTTGAGTGGGTGAAAACACAGGAAAAACCGGAAAGTCGCTATGATGCATCCATACAGGAAATGAAGCAAAAAGGATTAATGAAATGACGCCCCGCCTGGCCCTCGTTACCATCTTATATCAATCAGACGCTGTATTGGATGATTTTTTCAAAAGTCTGCATGCGCAGACCTATCAGGCATTTACAATTTATGTCGTAGATAATTCAGCTTCGCCCGAAACAGATCAGGTGCTTGCTGATTGTATGAAGCGTTATCCGTTGGCCGGATTTCGGTATATCAACAGTGGCGCCAATGTAGGGGTGGCGGCGGGCAACAACATCGGTATTCGGGCCGCGCTGGCTGACAAGGCCACGCATGTGTTACTGCTTAACAATGATATTGTGTTTGAGCAAACCGATTTACTGCAGCGGATGCTGGGCCTGGCTACGTCTCATGCCATGATAACACCCAAAATATTTTATTATGACACTAATCTGCTGTGGATGGCAGGCGGGTATATGGATCACTGGCGGGCGTTGGGTGTGCATGAAGGCATGCAAAAAAAAGATTCACCTGCCTTTTCGGTATCCAAACCCATCAGTTACGCACCCACCTGTTTTTTGATGATTCGTTCCGAGGTGTTCAGTCAAACAGGATTGATGGATGAGGCTTATTTCTGTTATTATGATGATACTGATTTCGTGTGGCGGGCCCAATGCAAAGGGTTTGATCTCTGGTACGATGCCGGGTCGTCGCTCAGACACAAAGTTTCTTCGAGTAGTGGCGGCGATGCATCCCCGTTCTATATTTATTATGCGAACCGAAATAAAATCTACTTCATTCGGAAACATTACCGCTTCTTGAAAAAAGCGTGGTTACTGGCCTATACCTTGCTAAGCAGGATGGTGTTTTATCTTCGATTTGATTCGGTAGGACGGAAAAAAATGTTTGCCGGACTCAAAGATGGATTTCGGTTACCCGTTACCGATTGATTGAATCACCGAGGCCGCTTTGCCGGCGATGGTATCCCAATAAAAATGATCAAAAAAAGCAGGGCCAATCGGCGGAGCTGTCTGGGCAATAGCAGCCATATGTATGATCGCCTGCGTGAACGCGTGGTGGTCGTTATCATCCACTACACATAATTTTCCGGATGTGATGGCCGGGGGCACACCAATCGCACCTTGTTTCGTGCTTACACAGGCGAGTCCAAATCCCAGGGCCTCTACCAGTTTTGTCTTGATGCCGCCACCGTCAATGACCGGATTGATGAACAGATCGGTTCCTTTGAAATAGAGCGAAATATCCTCCACAAATCCCGGGTAAATGATAGACCGGTGTTGATAGGCTTTTAGCTGATGGTAGGACTCCGGCAGGTTTTTGCCGCAAATGATGATGCTGAACGGGAAGGCGGTTTCTTTCTCCAGACGCGGAAGTAATTGTTCAAGAATGGTATCAAGGGCTTGCCGATTGGGTGCGTAATCCAGCGTACCGTTGAAAAGTAATAGAATATGATCGTCCGGGATGCCATGTGTTTGCCGAATTGTGTTTTTAGCCTGCTGACGGTCGGCTTCGGTGGGCGGCGACGCGAGGTCAAATCCGTAGGTGATGGTATGGCAAAGGGTTGGGTTTAACTGAAACTGTCGTTTGGCATATTCGCGATCTTCATCCGAAATAAAAAAGTTTCCTTGGGCCAGGCGATGGGTCCATCGCTCATAGTGCCAAAGCAGTTTCCACCACCATCGGCCTGTACTTTTAAATCGCAAAGCTTCGATGTTATGCGAGTGGATGATAATGTGCACCCCACATGTTTTTTGGAGCAGCCAGCCCAGCCAACCGTAGTAAGGGTGCTCCAATAGTACATGCGTGATATTGTTTTCACGGATCACTTTTTTCAGTTTGAAAAGCAGGAGGATATTAATATATCGCCAGCGATGGCTTCCCAGTATTGGGAAAAAAGGATACGTGTCCTCCAGTTCCGGGATATTATTGTCAGTTGTAACCGCACAGAGCGATAATTTTTTGGAAAGAAACCGATTGAATAAGGCAATCCCTTTTTGTCCCCCCATTTTGGGAGGCAGAAACGGATAGGGCACGATGCTCAGGACACGAGGCATGTCAGTCCTCTTTGGAGGGGTTTGGTTCGTTGGTCGTAGAAGTTCCATTTCCCCGAATCAAGCCGACTATGCAGGCCAGCATTAGTCCATAAAGCAACAACGTACTCCAGGTGCTGATTTTTTTGCCGATTTTATACGATTCAGGTTCGAATATAAATTGGATCTCATGGTTTCCGGCCGGTAGGGTCATACCACGCAGCACATAATTGACACGGGCGTAATCCACTTTTTTCCCATCCAGGTAGGCGTTCCATCCCCGGTTGTAATAGATTTCACTAAATACAGCGAATTGGGGAGATTGAGCGGTGCTCTTGTATCGGATGGTGTCATTATTTCGAGTCAGCAAGGTAATGGATGCGGTACTATCGTATGCGATGGTTGCCGGAATTTGTTGATCGAACGAATTACTGATGACAGCGGTATCCAGCAGGTTGGTATTATCGAGGGATTTCATTTCTTCGTTGGGCGTCGATACCTTTTTCACTCCGCGGATAAACCAGGCATTGCCGTAGGCGTCTGGATTGGTTTGGAGCATTGGCGCCTGATTATTTCCGCTCACGATAAAATATTTTGTATTCAGCATGTTGAATACCTGCATGTTGCCTTTTGTCAGTTGGTTTTCGATAAGGTCCTGGTAGAGCCCCAGTTTAGCCGGATGATATCCTCCGATTGAATTATGGAAATAGGAGGTTTGTGATTCATTGGTGAAATTGGTTGTGGTATTGTAAACACGGACGTTACCGTGATCGGGATCTTTCATGATTTCCTGGTCAATCGGCGATGGGGATATTTCTTCGGTTACAGCTGATTGTTCAACGTAATTATCTTTGTTCAAATAGCGGTTGTTGATATTGATCAGGTCGATGGAGGTGAGTAATACAAGTGATCCGGCGACGGCGATACCCGGTATTAATTTTCGTGAACCGGCCCAGACGAGGCCGCCGGCGGCCGTTATAAAGAGCAGAGAGCGGTAAAAGTCGGCGAGCGCCTCCTCTTTTCGGTCTTCGCGGAGTTCTTGAATGAGCGTCATTCCTTGTTGCTTGCCACCGAGGTACCGTTCGGCAATATTCTGATCTCCTTTCCCTTTGTAATCAGCGATAGATGTAATAAAGACGAATAATGAAATCAGAATAGCAAAAGCGCAGATTCCGATCGTTATTATCTTGCGTGTTTGTTTTTTATCTTCATTTTTTTCAAAAAGTAGTTGATGCAGGGCGAAGGCACCTAAAAGTGGAAAACAGAATTGAGGGATTACCATGGCCATGCTGGGTGCTCTGAATTTGCTGTATAGCGGAAAGTAATCAAGCATGAACGCATTGAAATCGTAAAAATTATGCCCCCATCCCAACATGATCCCTATCAGGGAAGCGGCCAGCAGCCACCAGCGTTTCCAGTCGGTAACTATAAAAATGCCACAAATAAAAAGGAAGCAGATGATCGCGCCCAAATAGGGTGGGCCCGAGGTCGTTTCATCCAGGTTCGACATGCTTCCCCAATAGGAGAACTGATTGGCTATATCTATGGCTTGGTCCTCACCAACACCATATTGAGAGATGGCCTCTACGAATTTCGAGTTACTGGCACTATGCTCGTTACCGCCATTACTGCCTCCATATAGACCGGGAATCAAAAAAACAAAGGTTTCCATTTTCCCCATGCTCCAGCGCAATGCATATTCTTTGTCCAAACCGCCACTTGTTTTCACTTTGGATGAGTCCAGGGTTAGTTTGGAAACACCACCACGCATGGTTTCTTTCGAGTAGTCATATGTAGGGAATGTATTGATAGCGGTACAACCAATTCCGATGAGTCCACCCAACAGTGTGAGGGCGCAGACCTTTAGTGCATGTGTGATCTCCTTTTTTATCAGGGCGTTGATCAGGTAGGCTATAAACATCAGTGCCGCGATCAACGCGGTGTAGTAGGCTATTTGCAAATGGTTTTGTCCGATCAGTGTAGTTGAGAAAAAAGCAATCACGGATAAGCCCAGGAGGTATTTTTTTCGCTGGAGTAAAAAGATGCCTGCAAAAATCATCGGGGCATAGGCCATGGACATCATTTTTGTATTGTGACCGGCCTCAATGATAATGGGGTTATAGGTGGCAAAAGCATACCCCACGCCAGCCAGTATAGACACCCAGGGATTGATGCCGGCGAAAATACACATCAGGTAGAAAAACAGGGCGGCCAGGAAAAAATAATGGGCTGGTTCGGGTAAGCCCAGCGTAAATGCCTTGTTGATCCATTCTATGCCCTTACCCAATGACTCATTGCCATCCATGGCAATTTGATAGGTTGGCATGCCACTGAACATGCTGTTCGTCCAAAGCGGGAAATGTCCGTATTTTTCCTTGTAATCAAAAGATTGTTTGCTCATGCCTTTCCAGCCAACGACATCGTGTCCTTGATTCAGCGCCATTTCACTGTTAAAAGCAGGCGAACAATATACAAAGGCCAATATCAAGAAAACGGCCAATGCCACGAGGTGTGGTAGAAGGGTTTTAAAAGCGGGTAATTTCATGTTCGAATGGTTGTGTAGCAAAATAACACCATTTTTAATAACTTTGCTTTTGATATTCTAGTCAAGCTG
>CAZZJF010000116.1:0-7803 GCA_964654325.1 uncultured Ferruginibacter sp. | reverse complement strand
TATGAGGTTTGGGGGGCATCCAGCACGGCATCGATGGTGCTTACCGAAGGGCTGCAAATAGGTCCGGGCGGAAGACCCGAATTGAGATAGGTGTTGTAGGGTGAAGCGTAGCCGAGATGTTTTTCAAGAATGCGCCTGAGCCCGAAATCCCGCATCGCAAATTTGACCGTTGGATCAGCGCCGAGCTTCATGCCGGTCTCCAACCTGTTGAGGTAAACACTGGCAATCTTGCCCTTATCGTCCTGCATGTTTGTTTCTTCTTCCACAATGCTGGCTAGGATATAAGCCCGGGTCGGATTCAGACTCAAGCCCTCCGCCTTTTTCAGCCTTTCCGCATTCCAGAAATTCTTGTGCTCCCTGGCCAACCTTCGGATGATCTGCTCCGGACCGCTATTCCAGTTGAGTTCGTAGGTATTGGGAATCACCAGCGTCATCAGTGTATGGGTATCCACACCGAGTGACGAGAGCAATGAGGTATCATTCAGCACCTTCATCACCGAAGCGGAATCTGTATCGAAACTCATGCCGATTTTCCGGGCCAGATCTTCCCGGAGCCTCAACTTGCCAATAACCAGACGAACCGGTGTCTGCTTCCCCGAACGCAGGGTACGGACCATCTGCGATAAACTGCTGCCCCGTTCAAAGACATAGCGACCGGCTTTTACGCGGTTGCGAAACCTATAGGCGCCTGATACAAGATCAAAAAGGCGGGGGCTCTTTATAAAACCCTCCCGCAGCATTTGGCTGACAAGTTCGGGATAGGTGGTGCCTGATTTTATAAGCAGGGTCTTTTTATCTTCTTCGAAAGCCGTTGCACTCATGAAGAATATCCTAAGTGCGGCGGCAAGCAGTAAAACAAGAACAAACAGGGGGATTAATAAGCGGTATTTGCGTTTCATCATCTCTTGCGGGGTATCAGGTTAGGGATTAAAAGTAAAGTTATACGAAAGCGACGTCACTTTAAGCCCAAAAATTTTTCCGTATAATGCCGATGTGATAGCTGTTTGGGCCAATGATATTGGTCCATTACAGATATCCAATCGGTATTAGTATTCAAGAGTGAATACAGATTCCATAAAAAATAATGCCCCGTCCTTTCGAACGGGGCCTGAGAAAAAATCCGATTGATTATTTTGAGGAATCGCCGGCTGGAGCAGGCAATGGAGCCGTATTGGTTGCAGGTGTGGTGGCCGGCTTGGGCGCTGATGCCGGAGCCTTGTTGATCAGGTCGTCGTTCTTGTTGGAACCGGAACCCTGTTTGGGCATGAATGCAGGAGAAGTGATGCACAACAAACCCACAATTGCCGCAAAAACCCAGGTGCCTTTTTCCAGCACATCGGTAGTTTGCTTGACGCCCATCAACTGGTTGCCCATACTTCCCAGCGAACTGTTCAATCCGCCTCCCTTGGGGTTCTGCACCAGAACGATGAAACCCAGAACCAGTGATGCAAGTATGACGATGATTCCGAAAACTAAAAGCATAAAATTTATTTAATCAGTTCTTCGATTCGGGAGGCAAAATAACCGCTTTTATCGGGATTGAGCAAACTTAATTTACGGAAAATATCGATGGCTTTGTCCCTGAGCCCCTGCATCAGCAGGATTTCGGCCATGGCTTCAGTAACCACTTCCCCGGCCTGATTGGACTGTTCCGCCAACTGCTCCACCGCAACATCCACCGGAGCAGTATCCTCGGTAGTACCAACATCCGACAGGCGCTTCATGGTTTTAAGCCAATCGGTAAAGCGCTTCAGCTTCTGCCCGAGTTTGTCGTCGGGGTGCAACACTTCAGGAGCTTTGATACCCTGACTGGCGAAATAGTCGGTGGTATGGAGAGGCTCAAAAAGCGGAAGCTGATCCGTTGTTTCTTCAACGACTGTTTCCTGTTCGGTTTTTGCCGATGCGATTTCCAGAAAATCCGATGAGAGTTCGATATGTTCGGCTGACTTGAGCTCTTCCGTCACTTCATCGGTTCCGATGCTGATCTCAGTCTGCTCAAAAACAGGTTCCTTGTCCTGATGTTCTTCGAAACCGGAGGCCGCTGTCAGGGTTTCGGGAATTTCAGGAGCTTCCTCTTGCTGAACGAAAGCTGTAGGGGCGGCAACCGTTTCATCAATAAAAGGAGTTTCGGGGATTAGGATTTCACCGGGCGATACGAAATCCGTAACCTCGGAAGTTTCGGCATCGGTATCCTGCCGGCTTCCGGTTTCTTCAGGAACAATCAACTTGCCGGATCCGGAAACAAGTAGTCCGGACGCATGCGATTCCGTATAATTGGAAAGGCTTTCTGAACTTCCTTCAAAACGGATCCTGTGCCTACCCAACTGATAATTGAGCCAGTAATTATGGTTGAAAAAAAGGGCTGTTTTGGCCAATTCGCTGCTGAAATCCTGATTGTTCCGATTCATTCCGCTAAGCCGGTAAAAACGGGCAGCCGCAAAATAGGGATGCTTTTCCGTGATTGCGGAAAGCCAGGCTTCGGTGCCCTGATCCTGCGGATCACGATGAAACAGGGTCTGAAACAATTTGCCCGGGTTACTCATAGGATGCTAATATACTCCTTTGTATTGATACCGGCAAAGGTTCGGCGAATTGGTTTACCAGTTGGAAAAGATCTTATTGAAGATGGCATCCACCAGATTCCGGACAATTTCATTGTTCAGCGATGCTTCAGCCTGTTGCAGGCTCTGACTGGCGGGGAAGTCGAAATTGGACGTCACATCCGATTCAAAGTTCTTGGTATTGTCAAGGTTGTTCTTGAAAATCAGGTGGAACGACACATTGAGGCGGTTGGTGCTGGGGTTGTTGCCCGATATGCCGGTGGTGGTTACCGTATAGTCCGATACATAACCGCTGATGTCGAAATGGGCATTATCATCGTTGGTTTGCCGCAACCGCGTATTGCCAATGATTTTGAATTTGAGCCGTTCGGTAAGTTGGGGACTCAGTTGCGGATTGATATACCGGGCCTTGTTTTCGAGGTAATTGACCCGGAAATTCTTCACTTCCGGCGGAATGGAGCCGACATCGTTGAACGAATATTTGCAGGTGGCTCCGGTAAGCAGCAGGGCAGAAAAAACAACAAGCATGCACTTGCCCAAACTGATTAACGTGTTCGATTTTATTGGCAAAACAAAAACATTAAAGGTCTTCGATATCATATTCCTTCAGCTTTCGGTACAGAGTTCTTTCACTGATGCCAAGATCGCTGGCCGCATCTTTACGCTTGCCCCGGTGTTTTTTCAGCGCCTTGATGATCAGCTCCTTCTCTTTGTCCATGATACTGAGCGATTCATCTTCAGCCTCCACGTGCTGGATATCGGCAGGTTGCTTGTTGATAAAGACAGGTTGTCCGACGGCCGGGTTGAGGCTGGTGGTGCCGCCGGCGGGCGTATATTCCGGAACAATGGTGTCGTTTCCGGTATAAACCGGAATATGCTGGGTCATTGCCGGATTCTGTAAAATATCGAAGAACATTTTTTTGAAATCATGCACATCCTTCTTCAGCTCATTCACATCCTTTTTCATGTCGAAAAACAGCTTGTAGAGGATTTCCCGCTCGCTGGCGAATTCCTGCTGGCTCACCACGCCCTTGCCTCCGGCCAGTACCGGCAGGCGGCTGAAACTTGCCTGATCGGGCAGGAAACTGCGCAGCTCGGCGGCGCCCACCACTTTGTCTTTTGACAATACGGAGATCTGTTCGGCGATGTTCTTCAATTCGCGCACATTGCCCGGCCAGGGATAGTTCATCAGTAAGACCCGGGCTTCCTCATCCAGGGTTATCGATGCGCCCTTGTATTTGTCGGCGAAGTCGGTAGCGAATTTGCGGAACAGCATCGGTATGTCTTCTTTCCGGTCACGCAGGGCCGGAACACGGATGGGTACTGTATTCAGCCTATAATAGAGGTCTTCACGGAAACGCCCCGATTGCGAGTATTCCAGCAATTCCTTGTTGGTAGCGGCAATCACCCGCACATCGGTTTTCTGAACTTTGCTGCTACCGACGCGGATATATTCTCCCGCTTCCAATACCCGAAGCAGGCGGGCCTGGGTGCCCAGGGGCAATTCCCCGATCTCATCGAGAAAGATCGTACCACCGTTCACCGTTTCAAAATAACCTTTACGGCTATCGACAGCTCCGGTAAAGGAACCTTTCTCATGGCCGAATAGCTCGGAATCGATGGTGCCTTCCGGAATGGCTCCGCAGTTGACCGCGATGAAAGGATTGTGTTTGCGTGCACTCAACGCGTGGATGATCTGCGAAAACACCTCCTTCCCCACCCCGCTTTCACCGTTGATGAGCACGCTCAGATCGGTGGCGGCTACCTGTACGGCCACGTGAAGGGCGTGATTGAGCTCAGGCGCGTTTCCAATGATGCCGAATCGGTTTTTGATGGTTTGGAGGTCCATAAAATTAACTAGTAAATGTAAATACTATTTTGTTATACAATTTAGTTTTGATCTTTGCAATTTTCCAAGCACAATTATAAATTTACTAACTTGAAACTTAAAATGATTGATAGATAAAGACTTTGTTCTGTTTGTATCTGTCATACTAAGCCAGAGCTATCCGAACTTCTATGGAAGTGGTGATTTGGGCTTCATAACTCATTGATAATCTATGTCGGCATATGTTTTTTCGAAAAAATGTGGCCCCAAAAAAATCAATTTGTACTGTATATTATTAGCTTGAAGTTTTGCTCTTGCTTTTACTGCATCAATTCTTAATTGATTGCACACATAATCCAGGCTATGGTAATACGTCAGGTAAAAACTTATCTTCTCACATAGGTTGCTAAAGGCTTTCGACCCTTTAGCTGTACACCTCCTGATTAATTCTAAAAACATATAGGTTATAAGCGCAATATAAATTTGATATTTTATCCGATTTTCACTGGTTCCCGTGAAGGTTTTTACCAACAGGTTTTGTATGAGTTGCTAAAAATTGACATATCGCTGCATGACTAATAAGTTTTTTAGAGATGCCCTATAGTTTATGTGCGCCCAGGAAAGTAAACATCCCGAAGTTTCAAGAACCTCTTTTCAACCTGGTAGGTCATGAGCATCCCGACTGCAATGCTGACCAGTAAGACCGAGGAAGCCAACACGTATTGCTTTGAGCCATGATGGAGATTACCGAAGAACTCCCTCATGCAATTGACAACAAGTGTATGTATCACATAGATGGAATAAGAACAGAACCCCACTTTGCTGATGAAGCTTGTAATTAATGGCGTGAAAGCCTTGTCAAGCTTTCGGTTGATATCCTTGTCAATAAGGAACCATGAAAGCAGTATACTGAATGAAATATACAGGAATGTGAAGCACAAGGTCTGAAAAATCGGTGTTGAAGTCGGATAAGGACTTATGAAAGGTGTCCAAGAAACGCCAAGGACAGCAATTGGAATCAGCCATGCTTTTTTTGCGGAGAAGAATCTTACAAAACTCGCTCTCTTGAAATGGTGAAGATAAGAGACCAGCACTCCGGCTAGCAGAGAATCGAGTCTGAGATGGGTCATTGTGAAGTTCCTATCGTAGTCCATGGGAGGATTAGTATTGCTATAATAGCGTGCAAGATTGCAGACAATCATAAGGAGTATTACTGATATTTCGAAGCCACTTCGGGTCCATCCTGTTTCATGTGAAAATGCAGTAGGCCTCCCCTTTTTCTTGAGAAACAGCCAAAGAACAAAGCACAACCCGAAATAAAAATGCTCTTCCACCGCCAAGGACCAGCTTGCAGAATAAGCCCATCCCCAGGCGCAATAATAGTTCTGTAGGAAGGTCATGTCAGATAGGAAGCCAGCCATGTTGAAGTGTCCATTAAAAACAATTGGCAAGAGATAGGCGGGATAACTCAAGTAATAGATAGGGTAAATCTTGAAACCCCTTCGGATGAGGAATCTTTTTGGTGAAATACTACCGAATCTTTCAAACTCCTTGAAAAGTAGCCCTGAGACCAAGAAACCACTTAGGACGAAAAAAAGGTCTACGCCAATCAAACCAATTCGGCCAGTGAATGTAATTGGAGGTTGATGACGAAAAATTACCAGGATGATGGCAATTCCTCTAAGAAAATCCAACTCCCTTAGCCTTCGGGCTGATGTTTTCTGATGAATACTGCCATTCATGCTTCTTTGGAAATGGAATCCGCTATTGCAAAAAATCTTTACTCGCAATATTAATTTTTGGATACGGCCAAGACAATGGACCTTCCTCATCAGCCTGCAAGATATGTCCAATTGACATTGTAAATAGGTGTGCCTCTATTCAGACTGCAAAAGGAATTGTTTAAGATTTGTCAGTAACGAATGAATGTGAATTTTTCAAATAAGCGGAACCATATTGATTTCAAGCTAGGTTTGACAGCAAGCTCTGGACAAAGGAACAACGCCTCTAGCGGATATCTATGGCTAGGTGAATTAGAGATGAACTTGAATCCTAGCGAACACAGATGCTTTATGGACGATTTTGTCCTGTCATGGAGTTCCCAATTCAGCCAGTCGTGAAATTCAACCGAAATTTGCCTTACTGTTTTCAGGTCCTCGATGGTTAGCGAATCTATGAGGTCCAATTCGGCACCCTCAACATCAACCTTCAGGACATCAACCCTACCTTGCTTCAAGCCTGGCAGCCTTTCAATCAAAGTCCTCCAGGAAACAGCCTCCACTTTTTGAATTGATTGTTCTGCCCAGATTTGTTGAAACCCTTTTAGAGTGCTACTGGCTTCATCATTCTCGCTGATGTGTAAATCTATCTGGCCATCCTTGTTTGAAACTGCCATGTTGAACTTATGGCTTGCTGACATTTTAATTTGTTCAAATAGAGTTTTGTTAGGTTCAATTGCAAAGCAGTCGGCGCCATACTTTTCCTCCATCTGCAAGGAGAAACCTCCACGGTTGGCGCCCAAGTCGATGACTAAGGGATTGTGACCGAGCCCTTTCTCGAAAATTAAATGCTGGTTTACGTTTTCAAAGCCAGACTTTTTCAGTAGCAGATGAAGCAGCTTGACTTTGAGTTTTATTAGTGATGAAAACATCTTTCAATCTGTTTTGGTGGTTATTTGCAATCGTACAACATTAACTTGCGATTTCAGTAATGAAAAATAAATTCTAGTGAAGTGGACTTGCACTGTTAACGCACTAGAATATATTATCTAATAATAGATTGTATAATGAAAGTTGAAATTTGAGTCGCCAATAAAGCAATTGACAAGCAGATGTTCTTTTTTGCCTACTTTTATTTTTTGATCAAAGAATTCCAGAATGATGAACATATTGGTGGGATGTACGAAAAAAATATTTTCCTAGCGAGTATTCGTATTTAAAGTATTGGTTATCTCCATCGAGAAAAACCCAATTTTCTGCTGAAAGACGTATTGCTCGGCAAGTTTGTTACAAGTAATGCAGAAGCAAGATGAGATGTGAAGTTATTGAAGATGGATACCGCTGTCGGCTGGTCTGCTGGGAAAATGTTTTTCTATACTGCGCCTTTGCTCAACGGCTAGTATATCCTTATGCTTGATGCAGACATAGTGTTTGTTGGAAATTTTCTCGATGAAGATTGGCTAAGGGATTGGGTAAATTAGAACATCATTGCTAGGCATGAAGATATTCCTAATCTGTCAGCTCCACGACATGTAGCTTGGTTTTCTGATGTCTATTTCAATAACTAGCTTAAAACCTCCAACTTTATAGAATATTCCTTAAATCATTTAATGTGGTAGAGTTTTAATCCCATTGTTTGATAAACTAACAACAATTTAAAATTCAATTAATTTCAGGATAAATTCAGTAAATAAAT
>CAZZJF010000115.1:0-7810 GCA_964654325.1 uncultured Ferruginibacter sp. | reverse complement strand
ACATCACGATGTTGATGACAACACCACTCAACACGTGAAAGCCATGGAAGCCGGTAATGCCGAAGAAATAGCCGCCAAACGCGATTGGTCCAGGTGTTGCAACAAGCTTTCCGTTATGCATCACTTCAGGACCCCATGGGTTTCTGCTTGTGGATGTGCAATAAAATCCATCCGAACCCCAGTGTTCAATACGTCCGTTAACTAAGACGTCATGCTGAGCTGTTAATAAGTGAGTCCACTCCCAGGCCTGACAAGCCAAAAAGGCCAGCCCACCCAAGATGGTGAGGATCATATATTTCTCAACACCTTTCCGGTTCATGTGATGGCCCTCGTGTACCGCCAGCACCATGGTCACCGAACTGAAAATCAGGATAAACGTCATCAAACTCACAAACGCGAGCGGCAAATCGGCGTGGCCGGCGAATGGAAACGAGTTAAACACTTTGTTGGGGTCAGCCCACTCGTTTACACTGAAACGAATAGTTCCATAACTGATCAGGAACGCTCCGAATGTGAACGCATCACTCATCAGAAAATACCACATCATTACTTTACCATAACTCACATTGAAGGGACTTTTACCCCCTCCCCACCATTTGGTTCCCGCAGGAATAGCTGTTGTTGCCATAGTTACTTGTTAGTTTGTCAGTTACAACCTATTTAGTTCAAAACGTAAATCAACTATCTGTTTATGCTGCCTACCACAGGCAGTTTTTTTTATTTCAATTATTTGATCATCCACAAAAACACGTACAGGTATATCCAAAGAATATCCACAAAATGCCAATACGTGGCTACCACTTCAACCGGTACGGTACTGTAATTCCGTTTGACTCTGCTGTAAGATGAAATAACCATGAACAGCAAGGCCAGGATACCACCCGCCACGTGCAATGCATGTAAACCTACAATAACTACAAGGAAGGAGTAGGATACATTTGCTTTAAGTAATTCTAGTATTTCATCATAGCCTAGACTTTGAATCATAACACAAAATCCGACATACTGCGTAATCACAAAAAGAACTCCGAGTACCAGGGTTGTCAGCATCAGCCAACGATACCTGGCCATTTCGCGCACCCGAAAGGCTTTCAGCGAAAGGTGCACGGTCAGGCTGCTAATCAAAATCAACGCGGTGCTGATCCAAAAAACAGCCGGCATATCGTATGTCTGCCAACCAGCTTGATTGCGTTTCACAATATAAGCGCTAGTCAGTCCGGCAAACATCATGATCATACTGCCAATAGCCACCCACAAGTTGAATTTGTGCGGGTGCATCTTTTGTTTCGTATGAACAGCTTGACTACTCATTTTTTTAATTTACCCTTTGAACTTGTCGGCATATAAACTCAACAACACGATCATTAGGTAGAAATAGGAACCAAACATCACTTTTCGGGCCGATGAAACATCCATTTTCAAAAACAACTGAACACTCAGTACAACCATGCCAATATTACAAGCAAGCAATACCCACAGGCTCCAGAATCCGCTGATATGAAGCAGGTGGGGTAAAATGCCAACCGGAATCATCAGTGCGCTGTACATGATGGTTTGGAGTGCCGTAAACCGGGTTGGTCCTTTATCACTGGGCAACAGTTTGAAACCGGCACGACTGTAATCACCGTGTGCCACCCAGGCAATAGCCCAGAAATGCGGAAACTGCCACAGAAACTGAATCGCAAATAAGACCCAGCCTCCTAACCAGTTATCCGGAGATCCGGCTACCCACCCAATTAAACAGGGCAAGGCTCCGGGGATTGCTCCTACGAGTACCGCAATGGAATTGACTTTTTTGAGCGGCGTGTATACGAACCCGTATAACAGCAAACTCAGTAAACTCAGCCATCCGGCTTCCGGACTAAACCCATAGAGGATCCAAACGCCGGCGATGCCGGTCAGCAACGCAAAAATCCATGCTTCGGTTGTACTCATCCGACCCGAGGCTACGGGCCTCGATGCCGTACGGTTCATCAGCTTGTCGGTGTCTCTTTCGAGAATCTGGTTGACCGTATTTGATGATCCGGTTACCAGCATGCCGCCGACAAAAAGTAAAAGAACTGCTCCTATATCAAATCCTTCCTTGTTAACGTCAGGCACCAGCAGGAAACTGATGACTGAACTGAACACCACCATGAAACTCAGCGTGAATTTGATTAGTAAAAAATAATCTTTCACTTTGCTGGCCAATACAAACGAGGTTGAATTGGCTATGGTTTTGTTCGTTGACACCTTCGGGATCAATGTTTGCTCTCATCGGGTCCCACAGGAACATTCTGAGGGATAAATTCTTTGCCGTCTTTACCATAATCATACGCGCCGCGATGCACCTCCGGAATATCACCAGGCCAGTTTCCGTGACCCGGATTGATCGGTGTGGTCCACTCGAGCGTGTTCGCTCCCCACGGATTCGGGTCAGTAACCTTGCGGCCTTTCCAGATACTGTAGAAGAAGTTGATCACGAATAAAAACTGTGTGGCGAAAACAATCAGCGCCACAAAACTGATAAATTCATTCAGGCCGCCAAACATCTTGAACGACTCCCAGTTGGAAAAGTCGTAGTAACGGCGAGGCATACCTGCCAATCCTTCATAGTGCATCGGCCAGAAAATCAGGTACGAACCGATGATCGTCACCCAGAAGTGGATATAAGCCAGTGTATTATTCATATACCGCCCAAACATTTTCGGATACCAGTGGTACACACCGGCAAACATGCCGAAGAATGATGCCACACCCATTACGATGTGGAAGTGAGCGATAACAAAATAAGTGTCATGCAGGTGGATATCCAAGGCAGAGTTACCCAGGAAGATCCCGGTCAACCCACCGCTG
Source organism: uncultured Ferruginibacter sp. (assembly GCA_964654325.1). GTDB lineage: Bacteria > Bacteroidota > Bacteroidia > Chitinophagales > Chitinophagaceae > Ferruginibacter. The sequence continues at coordinate 4,975 of CAZZJF010000115.1, read as the reverse complement.
ATGAACAGACTCACAAATCCAATGGCGAAGAGCATACCCGGTGTGAACCGGATGCTTCCCTTCCAGATGGTGGTCAGCCAGTTAAATACTTTAATCGCGGATGGTACGGCAATCAGCAAGGTGAGCAACACGAACACCGATCCAAGGAAGGGATTCAATCCGGTCACAAACATATGATGCGCCCAAACCAGGAAGGCCAGGATGGTGATCGCAAACAACGACCCGACCATCGCCATATAACCGAAAATCGGCTTGCGACTGTTCACCGAAAGGATCTCGGATGACATACCCATCGCAGGTAACAAAATGATATACACTTCAGGGTGACCCAGGAACCAGAACAGATGCTGGAACAAGATGGCACTTCCTCCTTCATTTGGTAAGATTTTCCCGGCGACCACAATATCACTGAGATAAAAGCTTGTGCCGAGGTTCCGATCGAATAACAACAGAATCGCACCTGAAAGCAATACGGGGAATGACAACACACCCAGCACCGCCGTGAAGAACAATGCCCAGATCGTCAACGGCAGACGAGTCATGCTCATCCCTTTTGTACGCATGTTCAAAATCGTGGTTATGTAGTTCAAACCTCCCAGTAACGAAGAAACAATGAACAAGGCCATACTCACCAGCCAGAGGTCCATACCGATTTTACTTCCGGATGAGGCATCGCCCAAGGCACTTAATGGTGGGTAAATCGTCCAACCTCCACTGGCTGGTCCGGTTTGTACAAACAACGAGGACATCATGACAACAGAAGCCAGGAAGAAAAACCAGTAACTCAGCATATTGAGCATCGGCGAGGCCATGTCGCGCGCACCAATTTGTAATGGAATCAGGAAATTGGCAAACGTACCACTCAAGCCGGCTGTCAATACAAAGAACACCAAAATAGTTCCATGCATGGTTACCAGGGCGTAATAAAATTCAGGTTGCAATTTGCCACCTTTGGCCCAGTTGCCTAAAATGGCTTCGAGCCAAGGGTAGGTAGCATTTGGATCGCCCAGCTGCAAACGGAAAACAACCGAGAAGAATCCGCCGATTGCCGCCCAAATGATACCGGTGACCAAAAACTGTTTAGCAATGGTCTTATGATCCTGACTAAAAATATACTTCGTAATGAATGTCTCCTCATGATGATGGTGATCATGAGTAGCGTCTCCATGAACATCATGTAGGGTTTCTTGTGCGATAGCTGTGCTCATAGTAAGTTTAATTTATAGATTAGGGATTGGATGGGTTTACGATTGCAATCGGTTCCACAGGCTTGTTGCTGGTTGTGTCGCCGGGTACACCGGGTAATTTTTTATTGGATGGATCTTTGTCCGGAAATAGTGTAAAGTACTCCGGCTTTTGTGAATCTAGCCATTTCTGATAGTCTTCTTCGGTGTCTACGACAATGATTCCGCGCATCGAGAAATGTCCTTTACCGCACATCTGATCACAACTGATTTCGTAGATGAAATTGGGATTACCGGTACGTTTCTTCATATCGGCCGTCGTGTATTTGGGTGTGAACCACATCGTGGTCGGAATACCGGGCACGGCATCCATTTTCATCCGGAAGTGTACCAACCCTACGTCATGAATCACATCCTGCGCATGAATAATGAGTTTCACCGGACGACCAACCGGAATATGCATTTCCGATGTATGAATATCATCCCAGCTGTTTTCATCTTCGAAGTTAACACCCAAGGTGTTTCCGATTGGTTGATTGTATAGTTTGTAATGTTGTTGACCCAGCTTACCGTCTTTTCCGGGATAGCGGTAATCCCAGGCGAACTGATGACCGGTAATTTCAACAACAACGGCATCTTTAGGCGCATCTTTGGTAATATTAAACCAGAAACGCAAACCGAAAGCCACGAGGATAGTTAGGAATATAGCCGGTACGGTTGTCCACAACAACTCCAATTTATTGTTATGCGGAAAGTAAAATGCTTTTTTACCTTCTTTCTCCTGGTATTTGAACGCGAACCAGAAGAGAAGAATTTGTGTGATTACGAAAACCAGTCCGGTAACACCGATGGTGATGTAGAGCATCTCATCGATTTTTTCACCTTCTACCGAAGCAGATCCTTGGGTAAATAATGTTTTGCCAAAATACAGTTCGTTACAATACCAGGCTCCCCAAAAACCGAGAACCAGGAAGGCTATCATCAGAAACCCGTTGATACGGTTATTTTGTTTGCGTGATTTTTCTTCGCCTTTCAATACACTGACATACTCACTGGCCTTTGCGATCTGAAAAATGATCACAAAAACCATGATAATGATCGCTAGAATATATAAGTCCTTCATTGCTCGTTGTTTTTCGTCGTTATTCGTTCGGGTTCAGAAATGATTTATGTATGATGAATCATGCTTTCTTTCAGGAAAGGATGGTTTTTGGCCACCAGCGGATGTTTGGTGAAATAACGTCCCACACCGAACATGATCAATCCAATGAATAGTGCGGCTATGCCAAATTCAAACGGCATCAGATGATAATCGCCTTTGACGGTACCGGGCATCACCATCTGGAAAAAGTCGATCCAGTGACCAATGATGATCAACACGGCCATCAACGCAATCATGGTCCAGTTCCGTTTAACACCCCGTTTCATCAAGATGAGTAACGGACAAAGGAAATTGATTGCCAGGTTTACAAAAAACAGTACATGGTAAGGACCGGATTTTTCAGCGGTACCAATCCGTTCGATGAAATATTTGGTTTCCTCCGGCTGATTACTGTACCAGATGAGCATGTACTGCGAGAACCACAAGTAGGTCCAGAACACCGAAAAGGCAAACATGAACTTACCCAAATCATGGAGATGTTCTTCGTTTACATATTCGAGTTCACCGCGGTTTTTCAGGTATATGACAAAGAGGGCCACCAACGACATGCCGGACACAAAGGTGCTGGCAAAGGTGTACCAGCTGTACATCGTACTGTACCAGTGGGCGTCGATGCTCATTAACCAGATCCATGGGATTGTAGAGGCTACTGTTAATGCAAAAAAGACTGTGAAGAGTGATGCCCAGACCGTGTTCTTCCAGATCCACTTTTTGCTGGCAACATGATCCATCGGCGCTTTATCGGTTTCAAGACTGAGCTTACGCATTTTCTGACCAAGCAGCCACCATAACAAAATCGTGACTACAGACCAGATGGTGAAAAAGTTGGCATTCAGAAATCCGCTTTTACCTTTCAGGATATGGTCAGCGGCAACCGCATCTTTATCCAGCCAGTGATAAATGTCTGTACGACCACCCCAAACAATGGCCATGAGGATAAGCAATGTAATGACACCTAAGATGGGAACAACACTTGAGATAGCCTCGGGAACCCGGCGGAAGGCCACCTGCCAGCCACCCATAGCCATGGTGGTTACACAAATGAAAAACATAGCTGCGTTAACAACCAGGAGCCAGAATACACTGTTTTGCAGGAGCACCGCCCAGAAACGGGTACCGGCGGCGGCATGCGCTTCGGCACCATGAGCCGCGGCACCATGGTGAGCAACCGGATCAAATGGATGCATGGTAATGATACCATATACCAGGGCAATCACACCTGCCAGGATCAATCCCCATGTCCATTTTTTATAAGAAGCCGGAAGTTGAAATGTCTGCGTCATCAGAAAAGTCGTTTAATATAGATGGTTGTTCTGTTTTATTTAATTCCGTTTTTCTTGGTTGTATCTGAAGCGGGTGCTGCCGCAGCTGTTGCTTTCGGTTGCAGCGTGCGGATATATTTCACGATTTTCCAGCGCTGTTCGCGGGATAACTGTGAAGCATAGCTGCCCATCAGGTTTTTACCATAGGTTATCGAGTGGAACATGGTTCCGTCGGTCATTTTTACATACGTATCGAGGGTGAGGTTGGCCACACCGCCAATTTTACCGGAGGTTGATAGTGGTCCGTTACCAGCTCCTTTGTCGCCATGGCAAATAGCACAGTTGATATTGTACAGGCGAGCCATCTCTTTCATTTCAGCATCATTCATTTTCACGCTGTCGTAAGGGTTAGGTACGCTTGCACTCTTCGCATACCCTACGCTGTCATTCGGAAGGGTGTATGGAAACAGGTCGCCCTGTTTGATGGTGCCTGGTACCGGAGCGGCATTGTAAAATATTTTGTTGCCCCGTTCAGCCGGATTTTCGGTGAACAACGCGGAATCGCGCTCGGCATAGGTTTCATAGGCGCGACTGTAAGCCATGTCAGGCATGTATACCTTTCCCGGTTCGCGGTTATCGCCACAACTGAACAATGAAATCAGCGCGGAGACAGCCAGTGTGTAGGTCATTCTTTTTTTCATGCGTCTTATCATATTTTCAGAATCGGTCTGTTGTTCACAGGGTCTGATTCCGTAGTATTAGTATCCTTTTTCTTCGCGATAGAGTTTTTGTTCACGATCGTAGCGGCCAATCCACCAACCGGTTTCCGCTTCCTGTACATTGATTTCTTTCGCACCGGCCTGTTGTAAGAAAGCCTGCAGTTCAGCATCATTCGTCTTTTCAGTACACTCGATGGCCATTACAAACAGGTCATCGGTCGCGCGGGGATGGAAGTGGTGTTTTTTTACAAACGGTGCGAGCTGACAGAGATAACAGAATGTCAGCACCATGCCTACCGCCGAGAACAGTACCGTCAACTCAAACGTGATCGGTATCCAGGCAGGCAGGGCAAAATGCGGCTTGCCGCCAATATTCAATGGCCAGTCTTTGGTAAACACCCAACTCATAAACGTCAACGCAGTAGTTGTACCCGTGATCGCGTAAATGAAACCGGCCGTATGTAAACTGGTTTCCCGTAAACCAAGCGCATGATCCAACCCATGCACCGGAAATGGTGTGTACACATCATGGATCTTATAACCCGCTTTACGTACGTTTTTGACGGCAGGGAACAGCACTGCTTCATCATCGAAACAGCCGACCACAAATTTTTTAATTCCTCCAGACACAATGGTTATTTATACGTG
>CAZZJF010000114.1:0-7842 GCA_964654325.1 uncultured Ferruginibacter sp. | reverse complement strand
TCTACACCGCCGAAGATTTCTGGATCAATGCCTTTGTATTTAGAGATGACAAACACATTTTGAATATTGGCATTTAGGCGGAGATTGGCCGGACTGTTCCGGAACACCTTACCCATGTCGTATCCAATACTCAGGTTATCCATACGCAGGAATGATGCATTTTGAATGTAATAGTCAGACAGTATATAACCATTAGCGGTTCCGCTGAATCCTGTATTTAACAGATCACCGTATGCATTGTTCAAATATCCATTTCCAAAAATAGCATTGCGGGTACCGATGGTGGAATTCACGTTGTTGTACACGTAATTGTCGAGGTTAGCCCGCAGTACCATACCGGCATTGAATTTTTTATACGTAACATTCGCGGTGAAACCAAAGAATGCACGCGGATCTGGATTTTTATATTGATACAGATCATCGGTATTGATCAACCCGTCGCGGTTTCTGTCTTCAAACAAACCATCGATTGGCTTGCCGTCAGCACCATAAACTTGCTGGTAAACGTAGAAAGAACTGCGTGGCAGACCTACCGTATGGATGAACAAGGTTGTACCCGTACCACCGGAAATACCTCCGAACTGATTGCCTCTGAAGTTTGGATCATCCGATATGGTCAGTTTGGTGATTTCGTTCTTTTGCACGGTGGTGTTGAAGCCAATGTTCACGCTCCAGTCACCTTTCTTGTAAACATCCGCATTCAAAATCAGTTCCACCCCTTTGTTAACCATGGTACCCACATTAGCAACCGTTTTGTTGGAGAAATTCGTACCGGCAGGTTGGTCGATCTCATTCAACAATTTGGATGTTTCATTCTGATACACCTCAAGACTACCATTGATACGGTTTTTGAACAATGAGAAGTCAAGACCGATATTGGTTGTAGCCGTTTGCTCCCACTGGCGATTTGCATAGTACCCGTTTGGACGATACATGTTGTAAAACGTATTACCCAATTGGTAAGAGGCGCTATTTTCACTCAATGTGTAGTATGAAATGGCATCATACAAGCCAATACCGTCTTGTTGTCCGGTGATACCGTAGCTGGCGCGCAATTTCAAATCAGAGATCATCGATACGTCTTTCAAGAAGCTCTCTTCTTTCATCTTCCAGGCGAGGGCTACGGATGGGAACAAACCCCAGCGGTTGTCTTCGCTAAAACGAGAGGATCCATCCTGACGAACCGTCGCTGTCAACAAGTACCGGTTGTTGTATGAATAGTTCAAACGACCATAAAACGAAATCAGGGTGTATTGCGGCCGGTCGATCGGGAATTTAGGTTCGGTACCCGGAACTACCCGTCCGTTCGATGTAGTTGAAACGATGTTGTAATTCGTTGTCAGGAAATCATTATAAGAATAACCGGCGATGAAGTCGATTTTACTCTTGATAGAAACCAGATCGCGGTTGTAACCAAGGTAAAATTCCATGAGTTTGTTTGACCGCTCCTGAAGGAAACGGGATTTCAAACCACCGTGTGCAAAACCGCCAGCATCGATAAAGCGACGATAGGTAGATGCTGCACTGTCATTGATATAGTTGCTGCCGGTGGAACTGGTGATATCATATCCCAGGTTCAGGTTTGCCCGTAAAGACGGGAAGAACGGCAACTTGTATTCGAGTACCAGATTTCCAATGCTCCTTTTAACATCTGCCAGATCGTTTTGCTGCATCAGGAGCCCAACCGGATTGCGAGGAGCCAGCGCGCGTAAGCCCGTTGTAGAAGCAGCATCGAGCCACTCATAGTAACCGTTGTAACGGGCACTGCCTGAATTCACAGGCTGTGTAGGATCGAACGTAGCCGCTGAACCGATCGCACCACGATTGGCATAACGAGCCGCTGTTTGAGACGCTTTGATATTCAAATCCACTTTCAGGTTGTTGTTGAAATAACGTGGACTATAATTGAATCCAACACTGGCACGTTCCAATTTGTCGGTTTTCAATATACCTTGTTGATTCAGGTATCCGATAGAAAGTCGGTAAGGTGCATTTCCGCAAGCACCAGTGATGCTTACGTTATTATCGGATGTGATGGCTGTTTGATAAATTTCATCTTGCCAGTCCGTATTCGCATTACCCATAAGGGCTTTCTGACCCGCTGTTCCGTTCGCATTCACAAAACCGCGGAATTCGTTGGCAGAGAGTACGTCTACTTTACGAGCAATGGTTCCAACAGAAAGTTGTGTATTGAAATTCACTTTTGTTTTACCGGTTTGTCCGCGTTTGGTCGTAATGATGATCACACCGTTTGATGCACGAGAACCGTAGATGGCCGTTGCCGATGCATCTTTCAAAATGTTGAAACTTTCAATATCATTTGGATTGATCAGGGAAAGTGGATTGGGCGCACCAGAAATACCGCCATTATCGATGGGTACACCATCAATAACAATCAGCGGATCATTACTGGCGTTCAGCGATGAACCACCACGAATCCGGATTACGCTACCCGCGCCGGGTGCACCACCGTTACCGGTAATTGAAACACCGGCTACTTTACCGGCAATCAGTTGCTCAGGCGTACTGATCTGTCCTTTTTGGAAATCTTTGGATGTGATGACGGTTACAGCGCCTGTCAAGTCTTTCTTGCGGGCAGTACCATATCCAACCACCACAACCTCACTGAGCTTCTGGTCTGTTTGCACCAGTGAAACAGAACCAACACTGGATCCGCTGTAAATCACTTCTTGCGTGGCATAGCCAACACTTGAAAAAACGAGTGTGCCGCTCTTCTGCGAAACACTGAGTTTGAAGGATCCGTCACCGGATGTTTTGGAGGCAGTTCCGGTTCCTTTAACCGTAACCGTTACTCCGGCAATTGGAGTACCGCTTTTAGAATCGGTTACGTTACCGGTAACCGTAAGTTGTGCAGATGCTGCGGCTGAAACCAACAACAACAGCATCAGATTCGTGGCTTTTGATTTTAGAAAAGCCATGATGTTGAGCATCATAAACGGGCGTTTTAGTGATGTTAATTTTGTGTAAATAATACGCAATGTATGAGGATTTTCTGAATTAATAAACTTTTGTGCAGGAATTACGAATTTGCACACAAAAAGCTGTCTACCAATTAGTTAAAATCCTATTCCGGCACGTTTTTTCTTGTTTTTTTCGTATTTCTCGTAATCAAACCGGTACAATTTGCCGGGACGGTGGGGTACATTTTCCTCAATCTCCTGTAAATCGATGAGGTAGTCCATTGAGAAAAACTTTTTTCTGAAATTGCGGCGATCCAGTTTAGTACCCAAGATAGCTTCGTAGAGATTCTGTAGATCGCGGAGGGAGAATTTTTTGGGCAAAAGACTGAACCCAAGTGGGTGCTCTTGTACTCTTTTTTGCAACCGGTCCAGACAGGTTTCAAAAATAGACTGGTGATCAAACGCCATATCCTTCACCGAGGCCACATCATGCCAGTGCAATTCGTTTTCTACGATGTTTATTTTATGATGTCGTATGTTAATTAAAGAACAATAGGCGATGGTCACTACCCTGCCTGCCGGATGTCGCTTGGGATTCCCAAACGCTTTGACCTGTTCAAGGTACACATCGTCTAAACCGGTTCGTTGTTTTAGAATGCGATAAGCGGCTTGATCGAGATCTTCACTGGGTTTGACCAGATCACCAAGCAAGGTCCAGCGATCCATATACTTTTTCATGTCCGAACGGATCAATAACACCTTGAGTGTGTTCTCTTCGAACCCAAAGATCACACAATCCACAGAGAGGGCCAGCCGATTCATCAACTGCACCTCTCCCTGGATTGTTTTTAATGACTTGCCCGATTCTTTCGGTTTTTTTTCAGCAATCATATTGATCATCAATCTTGTGCTTTCTGGATTCGCTCGGTATAGGTCCCAAATTCGCCTGAAACCCGGAGCATATAGATGCCATTGGCCAGCTGTCCGATGTTGGCAATCTCAACGGCATTCATTCCCGACTGAACATAAACCACCCTGTTCAACACAGTGCGACCAGTTACGTCGGTCAGGCTTACCCGAAGCGCTTCTCGCTGTGAAGATCCAATCTGCAACCGTAATTTATCAGTGAACGGATTAGGAGCCACTTTAACAAGCTGCGCATCAACGGTAATGCCTAAACGCAACACATTGCTGTAACGGTAATCGCCATTGTCATCTATGATGCGTATACGATAAAAATAAGCGCTACTGCGCAATCCGGCGATATTGTCCGCAAAATCATAGTCCGTACGTCCGATGGCTAATACCGTTCCTACGGATTCGAAATCACGTCCGTTCAAACTGCGCTCCACTTCATATTTTGCAGTGTTCACTTCTTCATTGACCGTCCACTTCAGCTGATTGAATCCACCGTTGTTTTTCCCGTTGAGATTCAGCACGGAGGTAGGCAGTGCCACAAATTGATTGATGTACACCCTGAATTCACCCGGATTGAGCAGGTAATTTTCAGTACCGCCGGATGTAAACGTGTTGGATGCCGGATCCAGATAGTTATACCAGGTTCCCGCGAAGGGGAAATTAAAAGAGATAAACTGTTGGGCCACATCAAAATTACCGATGACCACCATCCCCAATCCACCTTGGGTAACGGTAATGCGTTTGGTAAGGCCACCCAAACTATATCCTATGTTACCATTGATAAATAAAGACGCGTATGTTGGATTGTCGCGAAGACGATTCAAATTGCCGACTACGTTATATAACCGCCTGCGCTCCAGGTCATTGAAGTAACCCCATTTGATTGGTTTCGGATCTGTCCGACAGGTTGAATTGATCGTTCCGTTTTGACAGAAATTGATAGACGAATCATAGGCCAACTCACCAAATTGCCAGATCATTTTTGGCCCCGGGATGGTCAGTAAAAAGGCGTGAGCCAACTCCATCCGTTTAGGCGCCGTGTTCGTGTCTCGCACATTGTATCCGGCAAACGCATTGCCAAAGTTGATATTCTTGTAGTTAATCCGCTCTTCATCATGACTTTCCATATAGGAGATCAGGTGTGGATTTGACCAGCCCCGGTTTACGTGAATACCATACGATAAATCCGAGTTGGAAGAATAACCCATGGATGCCTGCGCATAATTGCTGTTCATGTTACCCCACAGCAAGAACCCTTTGTTTGATAAAGCAATCTCCTCTGAGTTATCGGCAAAATGCTCCAGTATTGGATATGACCCGGGGGCCTTCAGCATCATCGTATCATAGTATCGATTCCAAATATTGATGCGGCTTTGATCATAGCCACTCCAGGCGCCCACACTGCAGTTGTTACCACTGTTATCACATGTTTGAGTCTGAGTAAAGCCTTTTGACAAGTCAAATCTAAACCCGTCGATTTTATAATTCACAAGCCAATGCTCCAAAACACGACTGACAAAATAACGTGTAGCTAGGCTTTCATGGTTGTAATCATATCCCACATTAAATCCATGTTTGGCAACCGGATTAAACCAGGGATTGGAGGCCGATGGGCGATTATTCACCGAGTCCCAGTACATCTGTACCTGGGGCGATAGGCCAAACGAATGATTCAACGCGATATCCAGAATAACGGCCATCCCTTTTGAATGACAGAGATCAACAAATTGCTTGAACTCATTTTCGGGTCCATAGTATTTATCAACCGCAAAATAGAAATCAGGGTTGTAGCCCCAACTGTTGTTTCCTTCAAATTCATTGACCGGCATAAGTTGTATTGCGTTGATGCCAAGATTTTTCAGGTAATTGATGGTATCGCGCAAAGTCCTCCAGTCGTGGGCGGCAACGAAATCGCGCAGGAGCAACTCATAGATGACCAGTTTGCGTTTATCCGGACGAGCATAGTTTGTCGTCGTCCAATTGTAAGCTGGTTTATTAGTTTGTAAAATACCCACGATGCCGGTTGTGAATCCGGTTGGATATGGTTTGAGATTCGGGTATGTAGTGTTGGAAATAAAGCGGTCATTCCATGGATCTAACACTTTTTCAACATACGGATCGGTCACTGCGAGATTTCCATTGATAAGGTACTGGAATGAGTACTCGAACCCGGGTGTCAATCCGGTGAGACGGATCCACCAGTATTGTCCGTCGGGTGATCGTTTCATCTGGTAGGTGGCTGTCTCATCCCAATTACTTCCCGGCAGGTCGCCGATCACACAAACCCTGCTTTTATTGGGTGCATATAAAACCAATGTCGCCGCCGTTCCGCCGGCTTCGTAATTAATGCCCTCTTTTACGCCGGCCGGTACTGCTTCTGTTACAACCGCTCCGGGCACATAAAATTTTACTGTATCGTATTGGGTAGTGGATCCGCTAACGGCCTCCATAATAATTGTTTGCGTGCCCGCATTGGTAATAGTCGGACCGGGCGTAACCGAAATGGTTGAGTTCGACGTTGCCGATTGAATCAGCGTGCCGTTGAAATATAGTTTTAAGTTAGCCAGTGCATTCGATACACCGGTGATCGCTACCTGACTACCAACTGCACGAACGATCGGTTCCGGTTTAGGATTGAACGTTGGTTGCTTTGGCGGTAACGTAATTCTTGTCTCCAGGCCGGTGCCGGCAACCGGAATATACATATCCGATCCATCCAAATTACGATGCACCAAGCTACCGTTTCCACTTCGGAAGAGAATTGCAATTTTTTGAATTGTCTCATTTGCCGGAACGCCATAGTAGTTTCGTAAGCCACCGGTGATGGTGAACCGCCAGCGGTTACCACCAATGAACGTAGCCTGCAATAATGGATTAGTTGCTGTAAAATTTTGACTGAACTTTACATAGCGCCAATCGGAGGTCGAGGTGCTGGCACTGGTGATCACGCCGGTGTGTACATACACATCAGTGGTGTTTATATAATTGTTTAAGCCGCGATTCCCTTTTGTCGCATCAAGTGTGACGGTAAACGAAGCGGTCGACTCCGTTGGGAATTCAGGCGACCAGGTCAACAACTGGGCTTGGGTACATAACCCCGTTAACAAGGTTAGAGTGACTAAAAGGGGTAAAGAACTTCTCATGTGGGTTATTTTTTAGGTTGGTCTAAAAAAAGATTGTGTAAAGTAAACACATTGAATCATTCTCCCAAAAGTTTTCAGCATTAATCGGCCAAAAAACGTAAACCTTCAACAAAAAAGCGATCAATCCGATAAGCCCTAGTTTAGACATCCAACCAATCGCGAAATCCCTTACTTTTACGAAAGTGTAAAATGTACACAAAACCAATACCAATACTACGCGTATGTCACAACCCGCTCCCCACGTAAAAAAGCCGCTAAGCTTTTGGCAGATCTGGAATATGAGCTTTGGTTTTCTGGGTATTCAATTCGGATTTGAATTGCAGAATTCCAACGTCAGTCGCATTTTTGAAACCCTCGGCGCCAACAAAGACGAGATACCCATTCTGTGGATTGCCGCACCGCTGACCGGATTATTGGTACAACCCATCATCGGGTATTTGAGCGATCGTACCTGGCATCCCACCTGGGGACGGAGAAGACCCTATTTTTTCATTGGAGCGATTTTATCCACGATTGCTTTATTCATCATGCCAAACGCTCCTTCGCTGTGGATTGCCGGTGGCATGCTTTGGGTGTTGGATGCATCCATCAATATTTCCATGGAACCGTTTCGTGCGTTCGTGGGTGATAAACTATCGCCGGCACAACGAACGTCCGGATTTGCGATGCAAAGTTTCTTTATTGGCATTGGCTCCGTTATAGCCGCTCTCCTGCCCTGGATTTTCACCAATTGGTTTCATGTTAGCAATACGGCCGCGGCCGGCACGATTCCTGATTCCGTGAAATGGTCTTTCTATTTAGGGGGACTGGTTTTTTTGACAGCTGTTTTATACACCGTGTTCACTACAAACGAATTCCCG
>CAZZJF010000113.1:0-7867 GCA_964654325.1 uncultured Ferruginibacter sp. | reverse complement strand
GGCTTACCCGACAGTTTGTTCGAATTAAACGAAACCACTACGTGAACGGTCTATCACTTAATTTTAAAAAAAATACGGTATGCGTTTACTAACGATTTGCATCATGGTTATTTTGGCGTTGACTCAAATAAGGGCCCGCGCCCACACGCCTACCTGGACAGACGGCATTGCCTGTATCATCTATTCGCATTGTACCAGCTGCCACAATCCGAAAGGCGTCGCCCCATTTTCACTGACCCGTTATGAAGACGTATTTGCCAATCGGTTTTCGATTGCCGCCTCCGTACAAGCCGGCAGCATGCCCCCTTTCCCACCCTCACAGGATAAACAAAAATATGCCCATGCCAACACCCTCACTCAACATGAAAAAGATGAAATCATTCTATGGGTCAACAATTTTGCACCGCTGGGGGATGCCAATAATATTCCCACGCCACCGGTTTATAACGATGGTTATCAAATGACCAATCCCGACCAGGTGTTGCAGATACCTGCCTATACGGTCAATACCACCAATGATCATTACCGTGTATTTGTGCTGCCGATCAATAATGCAAGCCAGCAATTTATTCGGGAAATTGAAGTAGTACCCGGCAACCGTGAAATAGTACACCACGTATTGGTCTTTCAGGACAGCTCGTCCATTCCATTACAACTCGACAACAACGATCCCTTACCCGGTTATACGGCTTTTGGAGGCACCGGCTCGCCAACATCCAAATTGATTACCGGTTACACACCGGGTCAAGGTGTTTTCAAATACCCGCCGGGTTTTGGCGTAATGGTGATGCCGCGATCCTATGTTATTTTACAGATTCATTACCCCGGCGGGATTTCCAATCAAACAGACAGTACTCAGATCCGTATTCGGTACGGACCCGGTACGCTTCGAAATATGAATACCACGCCTGCTCTCAACCACAACAACACGCTCACCAATGGCCCGTTATTCATTCCTGCCAATACAGTCAAAACGTTTTATAGTCAACTAACGGTTCCGACTAATCGTACCGTAACGGGCGTGATGCCGCACATGCACCTTCTTGGCAAAAAAATTAAATCCTACTGCATCAAACCAAACGGAGATACAATCCACCTCGTGGATATCCCCGAATGGGATTTTCACTGGCAGGGTTTTTATCAGTTTCAGAAACCGATCCTGATACCGGCAGGCAGTGTTTTGTATGGAGAAGCTACGTACGACAATACGTCGGCGAATATTCACAATCCAAATTTCCCGCCGCAGGATGTACGACAGGGTGAAGGCACCGGGGATGAGATGATGCTGATTTATTTCAACGTGGCCAGTTACCAGCCGGGCGACACCTCAATCATCATTGATACGCTGAATCATCTAACGCATTACAACCATTGTTCGAATGAGGGTGAGCCTATTCCGGCTTCGACCGTAACCATTTACCCGAACCCAACAGATGGGTATTTTATCATTGATGGCCTCAACAATCCGTTTGACATAGTACTTTACTCGTCGTCCGGCCAGGAAGTGCTTATTCAGAAAAACCTCAACGGCCGGTCGACAGTTCAAACAGGCGCCCTGGCAACAGGTACGTACTACCTGGAAATTCGGACAATGTACAATCAGGTCTATTACAAAACTGTGATGGTAAAATAGTTTCTGTCAATAACAGAAACACGCTCCAATATCTTGTTAAAAACAGCATACTATGCCGGTTGCCGTTTTTTGTGTGTTAATTTAGGTGGATTGAAATTCCGACTTTTATAACCACCTCTATTATGTTAAAAAAAGGAGTGCTGTTTACGTTCGTTGGTTTGTTTATCTTACTGGCAGGTCTTGTCATCTACATGTACTACCCTGAAAAAAAACTGCCGGACTATATTGAAAAACAAACAGGTCCAACAATCAGCAAGATATCGGTGACAATAGATAGCATTTGTATCGATAAATCAAGCCGTAGCCTGATGGCCTATCAGGATAATATCTTATTGAAAACCTATACCGTTTCATTAGGCGGAAATCCAATAGGACATAAAGTGCAGAAAGACGATAAACGAACACCGGAAGGCCAATATCGCATCAAAAACAAAACCACACAAACAAACTTTCATAAGACACTGATTTTGTCATACCCCAATGAAAAAGACAAAAGGGAGGCCAAAAAGAAGGGTGTTGACCCCGGATCCGGTATTGAAATTCATGGTCTGGCAAAGCGATGGGTTCGATTTGGTAAATTACACCGGTTATCCGATTGGACGCAGGGTTGCATTGCTCTTACCAATGAAGAAGTTGATGAGTTATATGAACATATTCAAACCGGTTGTCCAGTTTTGATTATTCCGTAAGGCTTACTGTCAATGTCGTTTAAAAAACAAATCAAATCAATCTTGCTTATTAGCGGCATAGCCGCTCTCCTGACCATCCTGGTAATTGTTGGTTTGAACGTGTACATCCATCTGAACACAAGGAGCAAAATCATTTCGAATGCCGATGAACTGCCGGCCAGCTACTGTGCCATTGTATTAGGAGTCAAGGTAAAAGAGAACGGCACATTGTCGAACATATTGAAAGACCGATTGCAAACGGCGTTGGAATTATACCAGATGGGTAAAATCAAGCGTTTTTTATTATCTGGTGATCATGGTCGCCCGACGTATGATGAAGTAAATGCCATGAAACGGTTTCTTCAGCAACATCACGTGCCGGACAGTGTGCTTTTCTTGGATCATGCCGGATTTGATACTTATAACAGCATGTACCGGGCAAAAAAGATTTTTCAGGTGACCGACGCCATTGTGATTACCCAGGATTTTCACTTACGACGTGCCGTGTTTACGGCGAACCAACTGGGTATTGATGCGATTGGCTTCCCATCTGACAAACGACTGTATGAAAGCCGGCATTACCTCCGAATCCGAGAATACATGGCTAATGTGAAAGCCTTGTATGAAATTGCCATTGATAAAAAACCGACATTCGAAGGGCCACCAATACCGATTACCGGTGACAGCAGACGCACATTCGACTGACTCCCCGCGCCCATCAATCTTATCGCAACATATCTTCTTGTACCGGTTTTTCTAATAGATATTTGTAAATAAACCGTGTTTTGAGATTTTGGAAATGCGCTCCCTTGGCGCCACCCCAGCCATGTCGGCCTCCGCTGTAGGTCATAAATTCAAAGTCTTTTTTGATATCCTGTAACGCACTGGCCAGGCGAATGCTGTTTTGCATGTGAACATTTTCATCGACAATGCCGTGTACGAGTTGCAACATGCCTTTGTAGTTTTTTACATGCGTCAACACACTGCTGGATCGATAGCCTTCCGGATTATCGGCCGGTGTTCCCATGTATCGCTCGGTATAGTGAGAATCGTACAAGGCCCAGTCAATCACACTTCCGCCGGCCATCGCATGGGTAAAGACATCTGCGCCATATGTAAGCGCATAGCAACTGAGGTACCCGCCATAACTGAATCCGGTGATGGCAATTTTGCTAGGGTCGGCCTGTCCGTTTTCAACCAACCACCTGACCATTGTTGCATAGTCTTTCATTTCCCAGTAACCAAGATTATGATACATGTAATTGACGCCTGCTTTTCCGAAATGGCCGCTGGCCCGGTGATCCATAGCCACCTGAATCAAACCCTCGCGGGCATACCATTGCTGGCTTCCGGAAAGAGCCCAGCTATCCCAAACCCGGCCGGCATTGGGTCCACCGTAAATGGAGACCAGTACCGGGTATTTTTTTCCTTTTTCCATGTTAACCGGCCAGGTCACTTTCATCGGTAATGAAAACAGGCCGTCTTCACTGGGAACACGGATCAGTTGGGTACGTGCCAGCGATGTTTGATCAAAGGCATCGCCTTTCGAATCACCCAGCTCCCGGATTAGTTTACCATTTGTATTCAGTAACGTCATTCTATCCGGTGTTTCGGCATTCCCGTAGGTGGTAATGAAATAGCGGGCATTCGGAGATAGCAGAATCGAGCTGTGATGATATTCACCAAAGGTGAGGCGTTGTTGCTTTTTGCCTGAAAAAGAAGCGCGGTAAAAATCGGTGCGGGCCGTATTTTCCTTACGCGCCAGGAAGTAGACCCATTTATTTTTTTCATCGACATACTCCACATCCGTGACAATGGTATTACCGGCATTGATCGGATTTTTCAATCGACCATTCATGTCATAGAGATACAGCTGATCATATCCGTTGGCATCACTTCGATAAATAAATCCGGTTCCGTTATTTAGAAAGCGGATGCGGTTTCCCTCGTCGTCGAGGTTGATCCAGGTCTTCTGCTCTTCAGTCATGAACAGGACCTTGGATCCGTTATCCGGGTTAACCGCCCAAATTTTTAATTGGTTTTGTTTTCGGTTCATCCATTGTACCAACAGTGTTTGGCCATCGGGTTTCCAATAAGGTAGTCCAAAATACTGGTCATCCGTTTCATTGAAATCAGCCCAAACGATCCGTCCACCTTGCGGTGAAACCATGCCTATTTTGACGCTGGGATTCGGGTCACCTACTTTGGGATAACGCAAACGGGTGATTGTACCGTGGGTGCCGGGGGCATCGGTCATCACAAACTCCGGAACCTGGGTATCATCGGACCGGAAAAAAGCGATGGTCTTGCTATCCGGACTCCACCAAAAGGCCCGATATTGACTGGCTCGTCCCAAAATCTCTTCCATGTAGACCCAACTGGCATAACCGTTCAGAATGAGTTCACTGCCATCGTTCGTGAGACGCGTTTCCCGTGCATCAACAACCGATACAACATAGAGATCATTGTTTTTTGTATACGCCACGTATTGTCCGTTAGGACTCAATACCGGATTAACCTCAACATCCGCATCCTGCGTCAGTCTTTTTTCGGCGCCATCCAGGGAATAATACAAATCGTTGGATCGAACGGACACAACCGGTGATTTTTTCGATGAGCCGGTTGACAATGTAACTTCCTGTCCGGTAGCCGCCTGGATGGTTTTACCATTTTGGATATAATGATCATCATCTACCCAGCGGTTGATAGCCGGCAACGACTTCACGATGCCATTGAAATTATTTTTAAAATACTGGTTCGGGCCAAGCGGCTGCCGTTGTGCATTGGCTGACCATACAAGCAATAAAACAGGGAATAAAATAAGTTTACGCATAGGCTAATTTGTGACGTAAAGTAAGGAATAAATCGACAAAGAGACGGT
Source organism: uncultured Ferruginibacter sp. (assembly GCA_964654325.1). Classification (GTDB taxonomy): domain Bacteria; phylum Bacteroidota; class Bacteroidia; order Chitinophagales; family Chitinophagaceae; genus Ferruginibacter. The sequence goes on along the minus strand of CAZZJF010000113.1, from coordinate 2,685 downwards.
GGATTGTTGCGTATCGAAGCATCCGATGGCAAGGGAAACAAACATTTAGAATATATTTGCCGCATGTTTAAAGACACGTTGTTACAGGCCGTTCAGGCTGGTGCGGATCAGCTGCGGCATTATTTTGACAAGAAATTTGAAATAACCAACAAAGAAGGCATTAATAACCTGGTCACTGAAGCCGACCATGCGTCGGAAAAAGCGATCATCGCCGTCATTAAGTCGCAGTTTCCCGATCATTTCATTTTGAGTGAAGAAACGGGGGCCATTCCAAGCAACAGTGCCTTCAAATGGATCATCGATCCCATCGACGGAACGGTAAATTTTGCAAACGGTATTCCGCTATGCTGTGTCAGCATTGCTTTGGAAAAAGAAGGCGAAATGATATTGGGTGCCGTTTACAATCCGTTTATTGGTGAGCTCTTTTTTGCACAGCGCGGTCAGGGTGCCTACCTGAATGAGCGTCGCATACACGTCAGTCAAAAATCAACAGTGATCAAAAGCTGTTTGGTCACCGGATTTCCTTATACGTATATTGATTCATCCAATGGCCCGATACAGGTTTTTGAACGGCTGGTCAAACAAGGTATCCCCGTTCGTCGGCTGGGATCGGCAGCCATTGATCTTTGCTGGGTAGCAGCCGGTCGGTTCGACGGCTTCTATGAACACCACCTACAGGCCTGGGACTCGGCAGCCGGATTTTTGATTGTGGAAGAAGCCGGCGGGCGGATCACCGATTTTGAAGGAAACGCCTACTCTCCATATCAACCTCATATCCTCGCAACCAATGGTCACATACACAACGAATTACTGGCGTATGTACGAGGTGAAAAAACAACCAGCGCCAACGATTAATTTATGGAAACACCACGCACCGAAGTATCTTCTCTGGGCGAGTTTGGCCTCATCGGCCATCTTACCAAAAATAATGAAACAAATCGGTCCTCCACCCTGCTGAGCATTGGTGACGACGGAGCGGTCATTGATCATTTCGGCAGACACACCGTTATTTCCACGGATATGCTCATCGAAGGTATTCACTTCGACCTATCCTATACGCCGATGAAACACCTGGGTTACAAAGCGGTCGTGGTTAACCTCAGTGATATCTATGCGATGAATGCCCAGCCGACCCAGATCGTTGTGAATATCGGCTTCAGCAATCGATTCAGCGTGGAGGCGCTTCATGCATTTTATGAAGGCATCTATGCGGCCTGTAAACAATATGATGTCGACCTCGTCGGTGGTGATACCTCGTCTTCGCAAAAAGGATTTATCATCAGCATTACAGCCATTGGCGAATCCGCACCCGACCAATGGGTCAGTCGATCCGGCGCCAAAGCCAATGACCTGATTTGTGTCAGCGGCGACCTCGGGGCTGCTTTCCTTGGACTCACCCTGTTGGAACGAGAGAAAAAGATTTATACCGAAACCGGCTCTCAACCCGATCTGGAAGGACAATCCTATATCGTCGGCCGTTTATTGAAACCGGAAGCCCGGAAAGATGTCATCGAATCCCTCGCCGCAGCTTCTATTCAGCCAACGGCTATGATCGACGTCAGTGATGGTCTCAGCAGCGATATCATGCATCTCTGCAACCAATCAACCACCGGTTGTATCCTTTACGAAGACAAACTGCCGTTTCATGAAGACATGAAAGCATTTGCATACAAATTGAATCTCGATCCAACGGCCTGTGCATTGAGTGGCGGTGAAGATTATGAACTCTTGTTTACCATCCAGCAATCGGATTATGAAAAAATCAGTCAGAACCCATTGGTTTCAGTTATTGGTTACATGACAGCCCCGGAAGAAGGCATGCACCTGATCACCCGGGCTGGCAATAAACATGCTTTGGTGGCCCAGGGATGGAACCATTTGTCCGGCCAATAGCCGTTCACCGCAAACAATCATTGATTCGCTGAATCAGACAAGCCAACAAGCGATGTATTTTTTCCGATGGCAACATCCATTGATCGATCTTCATCAGGCACTCTTCCACGAATAGCCGATTTTTAGATCCACATTGAAACAGGTCATACAGTGACGAATGCAAGGCAATGAACTGACATCCGCCGGATGGATCCGTTTGGATAAGTAGATGATGCCAGTCGCCTTTATCATCGCGCACCAGATGAATAGACGTGTACGGATTTTGTTTATCCGGTCTCGGGGATAAGGAAACTGACTGAAATACAACAGGTCGGTAAGCCGACCAGGAAACCAACTCGGGTGCAATCGTATAATGATCAGCAAGTTGATATCGCTGCGCACATACACAAAGCGGAAATAGCAAAAGAAGTAAAATGAATTTCATGTCAGTCGGGTAAGATGTGTAATGGATCAATTGTGATTACATAAATACGACAACGATCTTCATACTGTTGTACGCGTTGAATCACGTCGCGGTAGAATGTATTGTAGAAATTTCCAAACCCATAACTGTATACAAGCACAATCGTGATGGGCTTTACGGCTATTGCACTGTCATTTCGTGTGGATTGGACCAACGGCAATATCTTATAATCATCCAATACGGATAGTGAACGTGTTGTTTTTACATTGGCATTATCTGTTGACAAGGCAGAGTCGATGCAGTTGATGAGTCTACCTGCACAACCGCTTTTCTCATTCCACGATTGACTACCGGAAATAGTCTTTGAACAGGTTGGTATTTTTACAGGC
>CAZZJF010000112.1:2630-7900 GCA_964654325.1 uncultured Ferruginibacter sp. | reverse complement strand
AAAATAAAAAAGAAGGAACCCGCTTTATGTGCTTTGTCCCCAAACCGTTGGCCCAGATACACATAGATACTCGTCAGATTCAAGCGGTAATACAAGGGCAAGAGAACAAACGCAATAACCAGATAACCCAGCAAATAGCCCAACACAATCTGATAGTAGAAGAAATGCCCCGCTCCCACACCACCGGGTACACTCACAAACGTAACACCGCTCAAAGAGGTACCGATCATCCCAAAGGCAACCAGCATCCAATTACTTTTTCGATTGCCAATAAAAAAAGACTCGTTATTGGAACCCCTGGAGGTATACCAGGCAACTCCCAGCAACAATAAAAAATAACCAACAACAAATAACAACAAGGTTGTAGAAGACATGGGCTCGATCAATTCGTGAAACTCTAAGATACAGAAATGCGGGGAGGTGACTCGGGATTAGACAGATCTTCGGCGAGTCAGTTCTTTCTCGATCAGCGATAATTCCCGTCCGGTTTGTCCGGCAACCGATGAATTTTCCTGGGCCCGACGCATCAGGTAAGGCACCACATCACGAATCGGACCGAAAGGAAGGTATTTACTGACCCGATAACCATGTGCCGCGAGGTTAAAGGTTATGTTATCACTCATCCCATACAGTTGTGAAAAATGGAGATGCGGATGATTGAGCGGCCATCCTTTTTCAGTCAGGTAATTTGCCGCCAGTAAGTTACTGGATTCATTATGAGATGCCAGAATTGTACACACGGAGTCAATCTTCTCTAAACAGAACAACACCGCTGCATCGTAGTCTCGATCGCAGGCCTCTTTGTTAGGTTGGATCGGCGACGGATATTGAAGCGCCTGTGCTCGTGCACGTTCTTTTTCCATATAAGCACCCCGAACCAACTTCACACCCAGTACAAATGATCGATTCTGTGCGGCTGCCTGACAATCTTTCAGAAATGCAAGTCGGTCATGGCGATAGAGCTGAATGGTATTGTAAACAATGGCGGCTGTGCGGTTGTACTGATCCATCATCAACATGGTCAGGGCATCCACCGGATCCTGAATCCAGGATTCTTCCGCATCAACCAGGATGCCGACCTGATGCTGATTGGCTTCTGTGCAGATGCGTTGTAATCGATGAACAACCCGATCCCATTCGGCACGTTCCGGTTCATGCAATAGTTGAATAGCCGCTGTATATCGTTTCATCAGGGTTGATGCATCACTCAAACGCATAGACGCATCGATCTGTTCCAGGAGAGCGAAGCGTGCAATGCCGGTTACTTTTATACTGATGAATGGAATATTGGGTTGGGTAGCGGCATAGGCAACCACACGGATAAACTCGTAGGTGGATGCCTCAAAGGCTTCTTCTCCTTCGCCTCCTTCTACCCCATAATCTAAAATCACTTCGGTTTGGTATGCCTGCAAGCGATCAACAACCGGTGCGGTCTCCGCCAACGACTCTCCCCCTACAAACTGCCGGAAAATGGTGTTACGGATAATGGTTTTGGTAAAGGGAATCCGCAAGCGAATGGCCAGCGGCATCAGGGTCAACCCTAACCGAAGCAACCAGGGCTTACCCATCGTGGAGAAAAGCCATCGGGCTTTCCGCAACTCTCGGTCTGTTTTATAGGCAAAGGCCGCCGCTGTATTGTCGAATGAAACAGGATGGTTGGAATGCTCAGGCATAGTTAAAGGATGGCACAAAGGTAATAAACTCAGTCGTCTTTCAGGTGGGATGCAGAAGCCAAAAGTAAACTCAACCTTGCTGCTTGAATCGCCTGCGAGACCATGAAATGACAGGCATTTCTAACCAGTGGAACGAAAGCGAAGCCAGCAAAATGGACAATACAACCGTTAGCAGGGAAAGCGCAATACCCTGCATAGAACTATAAGAACGTAATGTGCAATAAATCGGCACATGAAAGATATACAGCCCGTACGAAATCCGACCAATATAGGCTAATGGCCGGCTTGACAAGATTGTTTGAAAAATCGATGGATTCGTTGACGCTGCAGATCCATTGAGTATCCAATATAAATAACAAACCGGCACGGCTATGTACTTCCACCAACCACCCCATAAGACAATCAGCACCAATCCGACCGCCATCATCCACTCTTGGCCCGTTGACTTAAGGTTGATGGTTTTATTTTTTAAAATGAAAGCGCCCATCGCTCCCATGAATAGACTGAAGCCTTGCGGAAAGAGTCCTACCCACCGATAAGCAGTCAGTCCCGGAATCAAATCCAGATAAAACTGACTATAACACAAAAGCATACACGAAAAAGCCAGCAACAGGCGATACATCGGCTTACCCGGAACCAGCAACAGCAACAGCGGCCACAAAATATAAAATTGAACTTCCAACGATAAGCTCCAGAAATGCGTGAACGGTGTGAGGTCAAGACGTTGATAAACGGGACTATAATTCGCATAGAAAAAAAACAAGTCTTTCCAGCGGCTGCTCATGCCCTCCGGATCGATCAGCCATAATAACAACAGGCAGAGGAAATAAACCGGTATTATGCGGGCGGCACGGCGGGCCAGAAATACTGCATACCACTGCCAACTCCTTGAATCGCTGGCAAGGAAACGGATTGTGATTAAATAGCCCGATAGGACAAAGAACAAATGCACGCCCCACAAGCCGGTTTGGTATTCCGCAGCCCGGGATCCGCCGAGATGTGCCAACATCACCAAAATAATGGCGAATGCCCGGATAGTATCCAGTCGGGTATTACGTGGGGATTCGATATTCAACGGCAAGTTTTTAAGGCGTCGTTGCGTTCAGTCTGTGGGTCACGTTATTTAACGAATAACGCTTTAAGTTCCGGCGCCTCATCGGGCTTCAGTTTCCCGCCCAGAATCAGGCGTAACTGTCGGCGACGAAGGGCCCCATCAAACAACCGTTGTTCGTCGGTTGTTTCGGGTACCACGGCCGGAACGGGTCTGGGATTCCCATTCGGGTCCAGTGCCACAAAAGTCAAATAAGCCTCATTGCTTTTATATCGGAATTGCTGCACGGAGTCTTCGCCCCATACCTTCAGATGTACTTCCATACTGGTGGTAAAGGCCCGCGTGACTTTAGCTTCGATATGCACCACATTACCCAACTTGATCGGATTTTCAAACGAAATATTATCAACCGAAGCAGTAACAACCGGTGCGGCACAATGCTTCATGGCAGCCAGGGCGGCAGCGATATCCATCCAGTACATCAACCGGCCACCCATGAGGTTACCAAAGGTGTTGGTGTCGTTGGGCAACACCAGTTCAGTCATAACGACCAATGATTCCGCTGCTTTCTTTTCCATAGTTTTTTTACTTTTTACAAAGATACAACTCTTGATACGGCAGGCCCTTATCCAATGCGGCGCTCCAGTTCAATTACGTTACAGTCTTTCAGTTCGTGTCCGTCTATGACAAAGGTTACCAGCGTCAGCACCTGATGCCAACCTTGCTTTCCGGCGGCACCCGGATTGATATGCAAACACTGCAAGGCATCGTCATACATGATTTTTAAAATATGCGAATGACCGCTGATGAACAAGGTGGTTGGCTGTTTTTTTATTTGATCGCGGACGCCCGGCGCATACTTACCCGGATAACCACCAATATGGCGCATGAATACATGTACACCCTCAATAGCGAATCGATTGTTTTCAGGAAACACGGCCCGCACATCGGGTCCGTCAATATTCCCGTAAACACCCCGAATGGGTATCTCTTTTTTTGCGGGCGGAAGCTGTTGGCGTAAGTCCTGCAGCAGGGAGACAGGTCCTACATCTCCGGCATGCCAGATTTCATCACAATCGGCAAAATGACCAGCCACGGCAGCATGCAGATACCCGTGTGTGTCCGAAAAAAGTCCGATTTTTTTCAAGCCGACTGTTTTTACTAGGTTCAAAATTACCGGAAAGATTCAAATCGGTTATCTTTGAAAAGACAATCAACGCATCGATGCTCTACTTCCGGAACTTCACCTATCCCATCGATAAACGCAGCTGGAAATATTATTTCCTGATGTTGTCCCTTTGCAAGGGTAAATAATGGGCGCTTTCAGCATCCGTCTTGTTTCATTTATTCAACTAAATACATTTACATGCCTCATTATATCAAGCGGGGTACCATCCCGCACAAGCGCCACACCCAGTTTCGTAAACCGGATGGCTCGCTGTATTCCGAGCAACTATTTTCTACCGAAGGATTCTCCAACGATTATTCGAATCTCTATCATGTGCATCCGCCCACCCAGATCGTAAAATGCGATGATCCGGTTGATGTGAATCCGGTGGTTGCGGAAGAAAAAATGCTCCGTCATCGAAGCTTTGAGGGCTTTGATGTGCCAGCCATTGACGACTACCTGCAAAGCCGGTTAGCCGTGCTGGTCAACAGCGATTGTCATATTGTACTGGCCGCGCCGAAGCAATCCATGCGCGATTATTTTTACAAAAATGCCGATGCCGATGAGCTGATCTTTGTGCATGAGGGCAGTGGCCGGGTACTGACTTGTTATGGTGAATTGACCTTTTCCTACGGCGATTACATTATGTTGCCAAGAGGCACCATCTATCAGATCACATTTGATACCGATCAAAACAGGCTCTTCATCGTGGAATCTTTTCATCCAATTCGGTATCCCAAGCGTTATATGAGTCGGTTTGGCCAATTAATGGAGCATGCCCCTTATTGTGAACGAGATATTCGCGGACCGGAAAACCTGAAAACCCACGACGAGCAAGGCGATTACATCATACAAACCAAAAAGAAAGGATTACTGTACGGCATCCATTATGGCACGCATCCGTTTGATGTGATTGGCTGGGATGGCTGTTGCTATCCGTACATTTTCAGTATTCACGATTTCGAACCCATTACCGGGCGCGTACATCAGCCGCCACCTGTTCATCAAACATTCGAAACCGAGGCCTTTGTGGTTTGTTCGTTCGTGCCCCGTTTATATGATTATCATCCTGATGCCATACCGGCGCCATACAATCACAGCAACATCGACAGCGACGAGGTCTTGTATTATGTCGATGGTGATTTCATGAGCCGAAAGCATGTAACCCGGGGCATGATTACCTTGCATCCGGCGGGCATACCACACGGACCACACCCTGGCGCGGTTGAAAAAAGTATCGGCGCCAAAGAAACCAAAGAATTGGCTGTTATGGTGGATACCTTCCGTCCTTTACAGCTGACTAAAACAGCCATCGACATCGAGAACAAAAACTACGTGATGAGCTGGGCGGAATGATTCGCTGATACATGAACAGCGA
>CAZZJF010000112.1:0-2530 GCA_964654325.1 uncultured Ferruginibacter sp. | reverse complement strand
ATCTTACCCAATTCAGAAAATTCAATGGTTTTAAATTCAATAATTTTTGGCATTTGATATCGTGTACATCGTGGTTTTAGCCAGGCTCTCAATTCCGATTCATCGATTGTTTTATTGTCTCTCGTAGATACAACCGCCTTGAGTCGTTGACCGAATTCAGGGTCTTCAATCCCAAAAACGGCTACTTGTTCCGTTAACGAATGCTGCAAAAGTATATTTTCCAATTCCAGCGGATAGACATTTTCGCCACCGGATACGATCATATCGTCGCTTCGGCCTTTTAAAAAAATAAAACCATTTGCATCTCGGTATGCCAAATCGCCTGTTTCGATGTAGGCCGATTTGTTCACCGACCATACCGCCTTCACACATAGTCTACCGGTTTCGTTTACACGCACAGGATTGTTATCTTTATCCAAAATAAATAATTTAACCCCTTTCACCGGCTTCCCGATGGTGCCAGGCATCTTGCGCAATTCATGTGGACTTGCCATGATACAAAACCCCGCCTCAGAAGTACCGTACATATTAAAAAGTTTGTCGCCAATTTTCTCTTGTGCAAGCAGGATGACATCCGGTCGCAAAGGCGCTCCACTGGTTAGACATGCCTGAACAGACGCCAACTGCCCCGGATTGTGCTCAATCATGCGTTTAAGCATAAGTGGGACCAGGGCCAAGACTTCAATTTTATTCTCTTCAACGAATTTGCAGGCATCTGCAGCAATAAACTTTCTGCGCATGTACAAATCAGCCCCCAGTGCCATCCCGGCAAAGATTGTTGCTATGCCAAAACTATGATAAACCGGTGTGCCTATATAAACGGATTTATACTTATCGAGATGTATCTTATCTAACAAAGCGATAAAGGGATTCAAATAAGCGGATTTAGCGTTTTTTCTCGATGCTGCCTTAGGTTCTCCGGTACTTCCTCCGGTAAATACAGTCAGTTTACCGCCAAACCCTTTTTTTAAGCTGAATTGGATATCACTTTTTGACAATGCGGAGATTGTTGTCATACTTAAAACAGTCAGATCCGTATTTTCCTTTAGACTTAGTAAGTCATCGTCTAAAATCACGAGATCGAACATAAATCGTTGACAAATCTTATCGAATTGCTCTTTTCGTATTTCAACATTTAACATGAAAACATCTGCACCGGCCCTCGATGCTGCAAAAATGCTTTTGATGGAATTCAGATGATTTCTACCAGCAATCGCTATTCTCGATTTCTTACCGCTTATAAAATCTTTTTTAAAATGCCGGGCCAAGTTCATTGACCTATTATACAAATCGGCATAGCTCAATGTTTCATCCTCGTCAGTCACTGTTGCTTTTGTTTTTCGAATTTTGGCAGCCCAGGAAAGCAGGGTCATCAAATTCATTCCTTCCGAAAACAGGGCATCGCTTAATCGAAAAATACCTTTAGGGCTAATAATTCCAATTTTAAGTAGCCTGCCAATTAACATAGCCATGATTGTTTTAAGGTTGATCTAAACCGTACGTTCCCAAATTTTTCTAAACAATACGGATGCTACGCTGCCCCCAAAAGCCCACCAAGGCTGATAACTACCCCTTCTTTTCGCAATCAGTCCTGCAATGATTCTTGCCATATGCCCTGGTTTCATGGCGGGCATGTTATCATAATCTTTGGTCGGAACAATCATACGAGTGCGAACCAATGGTGGATATACATGAGATGTAATAATTCCCTTTTTTCTTAATTCAGGAGACACTGAGCGCATCCATTGATCAAATGCGGTTTTAGATGCCTGATAAGCTGCCCATTTAGGAGCCGGAATCCATAGTACATTCACGGTTGAAACATTGATAATATGACCTTTTGATTTTTCCAAAACAGGAATCAAATAAAGCAGTAATCTCACCGGCGCAAAATAATTCAGAGCCATTGTTCTTTGAAAATCATGGTAGCGATCGAGCGATTCGAAAATGGAACGCCTGATTGATTTACCTGCATTATTCACAAAGACATCTATAACTTTGGGATACTCTTGTAAATATCGAATCAACTTTTTAAGTTCTTCTTCTTTGGTTAAATCAGCTACAAAAATTTCGGCATTACCGCCAGATGCGCTGATCTTAGCCTGTATTTCCAACAGTTTTTCCTCTGTTCTGGCTACAAGAATCAACTCCGCTTCTGCCTCAGCTAATAAAAAAGCTAATGACTCCCCAATGCCAAAACTTGCTCCGGTAATCAAAACGGTTTTGCCAGCAACCTTTTTTTTGAGTGTTGTGTTTCCACGGATCAAAATCGGATTGCAAAAGAGTATTCGTTCAAATAATGAGTATGAGGCCATTTTTATACACCATTGACATTGAATTATAATAAATATAATTCTTTCTTAGTTTAAACAATAATTCACAACAGTTTTATAAAATTAGTTGTATTCGTTTCTATCATCTTTTGTGAAGCGAAAATAGCCAGCAATAAATTATGCATAGCTTATCGACCCACTTATAAACTGGAAAAAAATTAAAAGTCTCAGTAAAATATGGGCTTCCAGCGAGTTAG
>CAZZJF010000111.1:0-7948 GCA_964654325.1 uncultured Ferruginibacter sp. | reverse complement strand
GATTGTTACTGAAAAAATGCGTCCAATACGATTCATACTGTTTCATTCAGGGTGACCAATGCACCGGCTTGTTGCAATTGTTGAAAAAAATCGGGATAGGACTTTTTTACCGCATCGGCCTGTTCAATATAGGTTGTTCCGTTGGCAGACAATGCGGCAATCGCCAAAGCCATCGCAATCCGGTGATCACCATGCGAAGATACGATGGCACCTTGAAGCGGAGATCCTCCCCGGATGATCATTGTATCCTGCTCAGTATGGATATCCACCCCCAATTTTCGAAATTCCGTTACCAAGGTCTGGGCTCGGTCGCTCTCCTTCCCATGTAGCCGATGCACTCCCTGTATCCGGCTTTCGCCTTCACAAAAGGCAGCCAGCGCTACCAATGGAGGAAAGAGATCCGGACAATGGGTGGCATTAATTTGAAAAGGACGAAGAGACCCAGTGGACTGAATACGACACTCATTGGCCTCTATTTGAACATCAACGCCACTTTGCTTTAAACATAGCAGCATGTCTTTATCCGCCTGGCTGGATTCAAATGATAATCCGGACAGTACCAGATGGCCTTGTATGGAAGCGGCTGCCATAAAAAAGGCGGCGCTACTCCAGTCTGCCTCCATGGTCATTCGTCGGGGTGAAGCCGATTTGGTACGGGGCGAAATAGTAAACCCAAACGGCTCAATAACTTGTTCCGTTTTATATCCAAAGGCATTCAACACGTTGGCAGTCAGCAACAGATAGGGTTGGCTGTCTGGCTGCGCAACATGAATAGTAACCGGTTTAGTTGTGCTGATTGCTGTTGCCATCATTAATCCGGTGATATGCTGCGAACTGGCTTGTCCGTCTACCTGACCGTTTTGGGGCGTGAACGGCCCCTGGATCGTTAGGGGTAATTTCCCATTATCGGATTCGCATGCTACGCCCAACTGTTCTAAGAGATGCAGTAAAAAAACCTGAGACCGATTCTTGAGAGACCCCGATCCGGTGATGGTTAGTTTACGATTTTGCAATGCCAGGATGGGCGTAAACATACGCAAGGCAAGTCCGCTCTCGCCAACATGCACCGTTTTAGGCAACGAAATGTCATTAACCCCGATAATCGAAACTTGATCTGCCTGGCTGGACACCCGAGCACCTAATGTTTGAATCAGGTTCAACACGGCCAGGACGTCATCGGAGTACGTTATCCTATTTAGTATGGTTTCATTTTCATCAAACAAGGCCAGCGCCAAAGCCCGTTGGATATGGCTTTTGCTTCCCGGCATATGAATCAAACCGGACAGTTTCGATGGTTTGATGGTAGCTACCGACATTCCCATTCATTGAGCCATGCTGCGAGTTGTTTAACAGGCACCGGCATGACAGTGGCCCGACCAATAGCCGTAATCACCGGCATGTGAATGTAATCCCCTGATCGCTTTTTATCCTGTATGATTTTTTGCATCAAAAGCTCCGGTTCAAACTCCGGACATTGTGTTGGTAGTTCATATTGCTGGAGCAAAGATTGAATGCGTTCCTGATTCGCCGCGCTGAACCCGTTTATTTTTCCGGCAATGAAAGCTTCCAAGACCAGGCCAATTGCTATCGCCTCTCCATGTGATTGGGCGAAGGCCGCTTCGATGGCATGTCCGATCGTATGGCCAGCATTAAGCAGCATGCGTATGCCTGTATCCAATGGATCGTTTGCCACAATCTGCATTTTCAAATCCATGTTTTGTTGAATCAAAGAAAGCAGTTTGGCCTCGTCCAATTGATAGGTTGAAAGCGTATTCGCCTCCAGGGACCGAAACATTGCTTCATCAGCAATCAGGGCATGTTTTATGATTTCAGCGAAACCCGCTGACCATCGGCTGACAGGTAGCTGAGTTAAAAATGATGTGCAACAAAAAAGCAAATCCGGTTGATAAACCGTTCCCAGTTGATTTTTCAGCTGTCCAAGGTTGATGGCATTTTTACCACCTAACGAAGCATCGATCAAGGATAACAGGGTTGTTGGACAAACGGCCAAACGCATACCCCGTTTATAGATCGAGGCAACGAATCCGCATAAATCAGTTACCGAACCACCTCCAACCGCGATACACCAGTCGTTTTTACTCATTTGATGACTCAGTAAACATGAGGCAATTCTTTCTGCCTGACTGAGTGTTTTACATTCTTCGCCGGAGGGAACAATACAGAGGTGATGATTAGATGGGATCTGTTTGAATGTATCGTTGAATCGTTCATCTACCACCCAAAGTACTTTCTCTTGGGTCATCCATGTTATAATATCATTCATGGTTGGCAATGAGACTAACTCAATGGTTTTGGATCCGATATGATACACCTGTGTAATCATGATTGATCCCGAGGATTCATAACACTATTTTGATGACGTATACTTTCCATGTGCACGGCATTGATATAATTTTTGATAAAATCGGCATGTAATCCCATGTGGACTCCTTTTTCCAAACAGCGATTCAAAATCTCGTTCCATCGTTCCGTTTGTAGGATGGTAATGCCGTGTTCCTTTTTCAGTGATCCGATTTTGTCGGCCAGTTTCATCCGATCTGCCAGCAGCTGCATCAGATCATCATCTGTTTGGTCTATTTCGGCTCGAAGTCTGATTAAGTCATCCGAAAAAGGGGCATAATCGCTGGCTGGTTTTCGCCAGATCAGCTGATTAAGCATTGAGCTGAGCTGCTTGGGCGTGATTTGCTGTGCCGCATCACTCCAGGCAGTATCCGGATCAATATGCGATTCAATCATCAGTCCATCAAAATTCAAATCAATGCTCCGTTGAGCAACATAGGCCAATAGGTGCCTGTTTCCACAAATGTGAGAGGGGTCGCAAATCATCGGAATGTGCGGAAAACGTCTTTTCATCTCAATGGGAAGTTGCCACATCGGCTGATTTCGGTATTTGCCGGAATGCTGGGTGCTAAAACCCCTGTGTATTAATGCAATAGGTCCGGACGTATTGGATTGAATTCGCTCCAAAGCGCCCGTCCATAACTCCAGATCCGGATTCACAGGATTTTTAATAATCACTGGTATCGTCGTTCCCCGAAGCGCTTGAGCAATTTCCTCAACGAGAAACGGATTGACGGTTGTTCGAGCGCCAATCCATATCGATTGAATGCCATATTTTAGGATGAGCTCAACATGCCGGGCATTCCCAACTTCAGTTGTGGTGGGTATCCCCGTTTCTTTTCCGGCATTAGCCAGCCAGGTGAGCCCTTTTTCACCAACCCCCTCAAATTGACCTGGCTTGGTGCGTGGTTTCCAGATACCGGCTCGAAGGAGTTGAATGTTCGATGACTGGGCGAGTTCTTTTGCTGTTTCCAGCAATTGCATTTCTGTTTCAGCACTGCATGGACCACTGATAATGAATGGTTTATGTGTCGAGAAAAAGTTATGTTGACTTGTCGTATCCACAGTGCAAAATTAGGGCTAAGTATAGGCATATAACAAAAAAGCCACCCAAAAGGATGGCTTTTTTGTATAAAGAAGCAACTAATTATTGAGGATTTTTAGCTGGAGTATCAACAGTTGTCGTTTTAGCTGGAGTGTCAACAGTTGTGTTAACTGGAGTGTCAACAGTTGTTTTAGCTGGAGTATCAACAGCTTTTTCTCCACCTTCAGTAGTAGCTTTGTCGTCTCCGCCGCAAGATACCAGAGCAGCAGCGATGAATGCGATCGCAAAAAACTTTTTCATGATTGTTTTTTTTGGGTTTTTAATGAAATTTCAATTTTAATGCCGCAAAGATAAAAAAGTAACCCATATTTTTATTTTTTTTTAGACGGGTTACCAAACCCGCTCTTAGGAATAAAATTTTAGCTAGTGGTTGAAAACAAGGATACTGATATTTTGAAGCGACTCGCAGCGAAGGAGTCCCAGGTCATAGAACAGCTATACCGGGACAATTTCCCTGTCATCCGTCACATGATTCTTCAAAATAAAGGCAACGAGGAGGATGTGCCCGATATTTTTCAAGAAGGGATGTACATTCTCTATCAAAAATCCATGGATCCAGGTTTTGTACTGACTTGTCAGGTGAAAACTTATTTGTATGCCATTTGCCGAAAACTATGGCTCAAGTCAGTGAGTAAAAAAAGAGGTTCATCGATCCAAGATATTGAAAACGTGGATGATATAGGGTATGAAGAGGATGTGAGCCAACAAATGGAGCAACAGCGTCAGTTCGACCAAATGAACCGGGCCATGGAGAAAATTGGCGAACCTTGTCGAAGCCTATTGGAGGCGTTTTATATTCATAAAAAGCCCATGCATGACATCGCGGCGGCGTTTAACTACACCAATGCAGATAATGCAAAAAACCAAAAATACAAATGCCTGGTACGCCTGAAAAAGCTCTTTTTTTCAGAATACCCCGGCTCTAAATAACGGACTATGAACGATTTATTGTTACTGGACGCTACTGAGCGCTTCTTGCAGGATGAGATGACGACGGAGGAACGCACCTATTTTATTGAATTACGGAAAAACAATCAGGAAATAGATGCGCTTGTTTCAGAATACATCTTTTTCCTGCAAACGTGGACGGCTCACGCTGAAAAACGTCAATTCTTGGCACTGACCAATGAGGTTTTTCAAAAAACGGTCCGAGAGGGTTCCATCGTACGCCCAACTACCACGCAAACCCGAACAGCCAAGATCATTGCCCTTTGGAGCAAACACAAGAAAACGATTGCGGTAGCCGCCTCCATTGCCATACTGGTTTCACTGATCAGTTCCGCTCTTGAAACCATATTCGATCCGGTAAAGCCTAAAACCATCCAACCACTGATTGAAAAAATCAACCAACAGGATGCCCGTTATCGACTGCTTGAGAATAAAATCGGACAAATCAATCAGGAAACCGCCAAACCCGCACCATCCCGTGTGCAAGGCACATTCCGTGCTACCGGCTTTTTGATTGATCCCAGTGCTCGATTATTGATAACCAATGCACACGTTATCAGTGAAATGAAGAACAACCTGGTGGTGGAGAATAACGAAGGCATTCAATTTGCCACTAAAGTTTTACACACAGACGCAGAACAAGATCTGGCAATTCTTCAAATCATAGACAGCAGTTATGTCGTGCCCAGCATTAACCTCCCCTTCTGCATCCGAAACCGTCGGGTAGAACTCGGTGAATCCATCTTTGTATTGGGCTACCCAAAGGAAGAAATTGTGTATAATGAAGGATACGTCAGCGCCTGTAATGGATACAACCTGGATACCAGTTTCTGTCAGCTGAATGTTCCGGTCAATCATGGAAACAGTGGCTCGCCTGTACTCACCAAAAATGGCGAACTCATTGGAATCATTTCCAGCAAGCAGAATGGTTCTGACGGCGTGGTTTATGCGTCAAAAATCGTCAATCTGACCAGGGCCCTGCGAACACTGACTCAAAACAATACCATTCCCAAAAGCAACATCCCAACGAAAAGCGCTATTGGCAAACTCGACAAAACTTCGCAAATAAAAAAGATCAGCGAGTACGTTTTTTTAATCACGGGTAACTAATTCAGCAATACATCAATATTACTTTTTAACCATTCAATCCTATTATCATGAGTCTTATTCGCATGTCAGTCTTAGGCATTTTGTTCATTTTTCTGTTACAGGGATGTCAAAATGATAAATCGATTACCTGGGAATACAAGGTCCTGTACTACGATGCTCAAAAAATTACTTCTGATGACAAAAATTATGTAGGCGGAACGGCTGATTTCCTGAGTAGTGTCTCCAGCAAATCAGTCATCCCTGATGAGGCTAGCCTCACCAAACTAGGAAAAGAAGGTTGGGAAATTGCATCCAGTTACCTTGAGAACGAAACAGTATTCCCCAATTTGTTAGCAAGTGGAACCGGTGTGAATGGGCTACAACCCAATGTCCGCTCGCTTCGTTTAGTGATCATTTTCAAACGGCCGGTATCCGGAAAAAAATAACGAATTTACCGTAGTCCTATACAAAAAGCGCTGTTTCATCATCACGAAACAGCGCTTTTTTAATTTAATACCCAAAATTGTATTTACCGGATTGAGTCAATGCATGCAGTCGTTCTCGGACAGCCGGTGCGTCCTCTTTATAGGTAACGCCAAACCATTCTGAATCTGTTGGAATGACCTGTATGCAATTTTGTTTATCGGCGATGAAAGCGTCCGCAACAATTGGTATAAAAAATTCTGATTTGGGTAATTGGCCATGTTCATCCAAAAACTGCCTGAATAAATCAGTGGCCCGATTGAAATAAGACGGGTGAAAGCACCAAAAATTCATCGAAACACATCGATCTTCCGCTAGCGGGTTGAGTTGGTCGTTTTCTTCATAAACTACGACTCCGTCTTTTTTGTATATCTTGGTTCGTTCATGAATTTCAGTAAGATGGCCGTCTGTATCTACGTCACATACGCCTCTGCTCACTGACCCAAACGGACTAAGTGTATTGCCCAGGCGATACCCAATGATCGCATAGGTGTGTTCATCGCAAGCCTGAATCAAAAAAGATGCCGATTGCGCAAAGGCTGACTGTCCATAAAAATCATCGGCATTAATAACAGCGAACGGCTCCTGGATGGCCGTTTGGCCACAGAGGATGGCATGGGCCGTTCCCCATGGCTTAGTTCGTGCAGACGGTGCCGGGATATGCACGAAGGAATCCAGTTCCTGATAAACAAATACACACGTAATTTTTGAGGACCACTTCTGTAAAATAACCGACTCAAAACTGCTGGCAAAGTCTTTTCGGATCACAAATACCACTTTTCCAAAACCGGCTTTGATAGCATCATGAATGGAATAATCCATTATAGTCTCGCCCTGCGGTCCGAATCCTTCGGTTTGTTTCATGCTGCCAAATCGGCTGGCCATACCAGCGGCCAAAATCAAAAGAGTTGGTTTCATCATACAAGTTTATTACTTTGAGCTGTTATGTGCACAGAACAGCACGAAAATACAAATCTACCTAGAATATCGACTGATGCATTGGAAAATTCAATGCCTTGGAGTCAAGTCCCTCTGTCTATAATACATACAGCGCCTCTTGTATATGTCGCCCGATTTGACTTGTTGGATATCAACTTATCCGGCAATAAATGGTTTAAACTGCTACGGTTTGTTGAAGCCGCTGTCAAAAACCACAAACAGGTGATAATTACCAAAGGCGGCCCATTTTCCAATCACCTCATAGCTACTGCTGCCATGGGGCAGAAACTACGGTTAAAAACAGTTGGCATTGTTCGAAATGGTTTTCGACCTGATGAATCTGTAACCCTGCGCGACTGCCAAGCGTTAGGCATGCAACTGGTCGGCGTATCTGCAGAAACATACAACAACATCCAGCAGCTAAACGACTGCAACCAGTTGAACATGGACCTGACAGCCGCCTTATTTGTTCCCGAAGGCGGCTTTGACCCACTCGGCGCTGCGGGTGCAGGACATATGTTTCGATACCTGGACAAATTATCAGCTACCCACATCTGTGTACCAGTAGGCACTGCTACTACCCTGGCCGGCTTGTTACAAAGTGCCGGTGACATCCAACTCGTTGGATTCCCAGTATTGAAAGGATTGCAAGATGTTCATGACCGAATCAACCAACTGATCGGATCATTCGATCCAAACCAAGTAATGGTATACAACGACTATCATTTTGGCGGATATGCCCGTCATACGCCGGAGCTAATCTCATTCATGAACCACCTTTACTTGCAATATAACATGCCCACCGATTTTGTATACACCGGTAAAATGTTCTACGGGATTATGGACCTTATTCAGAAAGATTCTTTTAAAAAAACCGATTGTTTAATCGCCGTTCATACAGGGGGACTTCAGGGAAATCGAACCTTAACACCGGGTTCACTTGTTTTTTAATTAATTTAGCTTCTTTGAAAAATACTGCATCATGAGGCTTCGGATTCAACGAATTGTGCTGGGATTGTTTTT
>CAZZJF010000110.1:0-8021 GCA_964654325.1 uncultured Ferruginibacter sp. | reverse complement strand
TCAGTTTGCTTAATTATTTACGTCCGCCGCCGCGACGATCTCCGCCGCCACCGCCACGACCTCCGCGACCGCGGTCTTCCCGACGATCAAACCCACCAGGACGCTCGGCTCCTTCGTGCTTGGCACCGGCGATTACATTCGGATTCAGGTCGCGCTTTCCTAATACTTCGCCTTTGCAAATCCATACTTTGATACCAATTTTTCCATAAACTGTCATCGCGTAATGGCTGGCATAATCGATATCCATGCGGAACGTATGCAATGGCGTACGGCCTTGTTTGATTTCTTCGCTACGGGCGATTTCCGCACCACCTAAACGACCACCTACTTTCACTTTAATACCTTCAGCACCCATACGCAAGGCAGATGCAATCGACATTTTGATGGCACGCTTGTAGTTAATGCGGTTTTCGATCTGACGGGCGATATTGTCGGCCACAATCATGGCATCCAGTTCCGGACGACGGATTTCCAGGATGTTGATCTGTACGTCTTCCTTCCCACAAAGTTTTTTCAACTCCTCCTTGATGCGATCTACTTCACCACCACCTTTACCGATGATGATACCGGGCTTGGATGTGTGGATTGTCACGATCAGCTTGTTCAGCGTACGCTCGATCACGATTTTGGAAATGCCTCCTTTGTTGATCCGGGCATTAAGGTAGTTGCGGATCTTATCGTCTTCGATCAGTTTTCCGGCATACTCCTTTTTGCTGGCGAACCAGTTGCTATCCCATCCGCGGATGATTCCCAGACGAGCGCCGATCGGATTTGTTTTTTGACCCATAGTCGAGTATTGTTTGTTTAGGTTTTGTTGGTTGGTTAAGCGGTAGCGGTTTCTGTTACGGGCGCTGATTCCTTGGCATCCAGCACAACCGTAACGTGGTTACTGCGTTTGCGAACACGGTATCCGCGACCTTGTGGGGCCGGACGCATCCGCTTGATGACACGACCACCATCCACATAGATGGTTTTGATAAACAGGGCCGCTTCATCACCACCTTCGTTTTTCTGCTTCCAGTTGCTGATGGCCGATACAACGAGTTTGCGCAGGGGCGCTGCCGGATGTTTCGGATTGTGCTCCAGAATGGCCAGTGCTTTATCTACTTTCATGCCACGGATCAGATCCGCGAGCAGACGCATTTTGCGTGGCGAGGTTGGATAATTGTTCAGTTTAGCTACAGCTTCCATATACATTATTTTGAGCGTGCCGACGTTGAAGCCGAACACACGGTTCATTACATTTTCTTGCTAGAGTGTCCTTTGAAGTTTCTGGTTGGCGCAAATTCACCGAGTTTGTGACCTACCATAAATTCGGTCACATACACCGGAATAAATTTGTTTCCATTGTGTACGGCAAAGGTTTGTCCGACAAAATCCGGCGTGATGGTGCTTCTTCTGCTCCATGTCTTGATCACGGATTTCTTGGCTTTTCCTTCAGCGATGGAGAGGACTTTCTTCTCCAGTTTCATTTCCACGTAAGGACCTTTTTTTAACGAACGAGCCATGTTATTTTATTTCTGTTTTGGTTGCCCGGATGATCCGGGGATTGTCAATGTTTATTATTTAGCCGGCAGTTTTTTACCGTTACGACGCTGAATGATCAACTTATCAGATCCTTTTCCGCGTGTACGGGTAATTTCACCTTTGGCGTATTTGCCGGTACGGCTGCGTGGGTGACCACCGGAGGCCTTACCCTCACCACCACCCATCGGGTGATCGACCGGGTTCATCGCAACGGCACGGTTACGCGGACGAATCCCTTTCCAGCGGTTACGACCGGCTTTACCCATCGACTGCAGGTTATGGTCGCCATTGCTGGTAACCCCAACGGTTGCGTAGCAGTTGATCAACACTTTACGGAGCTCTCCGCTAGGCATTTTCAGCACCGCGTAGCGCTCTTCTTTGTTAGCCAGCTGAGCCGAGGTGCCGGCACTGCGAACCAGGATGCCTCCCTGTCCGGGCTGCATTTCAATATTGTGAATGTTGGTACCCAACGGCATGTGTTTCATCATCAGGGCATTTCCCAATTCAGGAGCCACATCATCACCGCTGATTACGGTTTGGCCTACCTGCAATCCCTGCGGAGCCAGCATGTAGCGCTTTTCACCATCGGCATACGCCAACAGTGCGATGAAAGCAGTCCGGTTAGGATCATACTCGATCGACTTCACCGTTGCGGGAATATTTTTCTTGTCGCGTTTGAAATCAATCACCCGATACATGTTTTTGTTACCACCACCCATGTAGCGCATCGAGCGACGTCCCTGGGCATTCCGGCCGGCCGTGCTGTTCTTACGTTCGAGCAAGGATTTTTCCGGTGTATCGGTCGTGATTTCTGCGTAGGCGTTTCCGATTCTCCAGCGAGTACCCGCAGTCATCGGTTTATATTTTCTGAGTGCCATAGTTTGTTGTTCGTTTTATTGTTGTCAAATCTTTGCGGTGTTGACCACCTTTCATTGTTTCGTTTACAGGTTACCGTAGAGATCCAGTGTATCTCCTTCGGCGATGGTTACCACTGCCTTTTTACGGGCTGGCTTGCGTCCTACCAGATATCCGGATTTGGTAAAGCGGGCTTTCAGTTTGGAGGGCATCACCATGGTGTTCACTTCCTGAACCTGCACACCATAGAACAGCTCAACCGCACGCTTGATTTCAAGCTTATTGGCTTTCCGGTCTACGTAGAACGAATACCGACGCATCTTTTCCGACTGCTTATTGGCTTTTTCGGAGAGGATCGGCTTTATGATTACATCTGTCAGTTTCATACAATTTGTTTTTCCTTGTTCGCGGACGGTTTATCAGGCTTCTGTTTCGCTTAAAAGTTTGGCAGCTGATTCGGTGATCACCAGCACATTGGCATTGAGGATGTCGTAGGTGTTCATGTCGCTGAGGACGGAGCCATCCACTCCTTGCACATTGCGCAGGCTGAGATACAGGTTATTGTCGTATTCCGGAATCACGAACAGCGCTTTGTTACGGCCGATGTTCAATGATTTCAGGATTCCCGAGAATGCTTTGGTTTTGGGCGCATCCATTTTCACATCTTCCAGCACCACGATGGCATTGTCTTTGGCCTTGTGTGCCAGCGCGCTCATCTTGGCTAAGTCTTTCACCTTGCGGTTCAACTTGATTTCGTAGCGATGCGGCTTGGGACCGAAGATGGTACCACCCCCTTTATACAACGGGTTCCGAAGGTTACCCTTACGGGCGCCGCCAGTTCCTTTTTGCTTGTGCAGTTTGCGGGACGCACCTTTCACCTCGCTGCGTGTTTTCACCTTGTGGGTGCCCTGACGCTGAGCGGCCAGGTATTGTTTTACCGCGAGGTAGATGACGTGGTCGTTTGGTTCGATGCCAAAAATCTCTTCCGGAAGCTCAATTGTTCTTCCTGTTTTCTGGCCTTGTGCATTTATGATGTCTACTTGCATGGTCGTTCGTTTTTTCGTGATGAGGCGTTGTGGTTACGGCTTATTTTTCGATGATCAGGTAAGATCCGTTGTGGCCGGGTACCGAACCGCTCACGAGTATGTAATTTTTTTCCGGGAATATTTTTACGACTTTCAGGCCTTTCATCTTCACGCGGTCGCCGCCCATCCGGCCGGCCATGCGCATGCCTTTGAATACACGGCTGGCATCGGACGAGTTACCGATAGAACCGGGTGCCCGCTGACGATCGTGCTGGCCATGTGATTGCTGACCGACACCACCGAAGCCGTGACGCTTAACGACACCCTGGAATCCTCTTCCTTTGGTCGTACCCACCACGCACACGCTTTCTCCTTCTGAGAAAATGTCTACAGTAATGGTATCTCCGATATTTCTATCGAGTTCGCTATCGCGGATTTCTTGAATAAAACGTTTGGGAGCCGAACCGGCTTTGGAGAAATGCGCTTTTTCGGCGCGGGTTGCCCTTTTTTCTTTTTTATCGCCGAAGGCAATTTGCAGGGCATTGTATCCGTCTGTTTCGACGGTTTTCTTTTGTGTAACGACGCATGGACCGGCTTCGATTACGGTTACAGCTGTTTGCTTACCGTTTTGGTCGAAAATGCTGGTCATGCCCACTTTCTTACCTAAAATACGCTTCATTGGTATTTGTTTTATGTTCAGCGGTCTCTCCGTCGGGTGAGACATGAACGTTCTAAATTTTTTTAAGAGCTTACCGAATGCCTGTCCCGCAACGGGACGGTTCATCAGGCTTTGATCTCAACATCCACACCACTTGGCAGGTCCAGCTTGCTCAGGGCATCCACCGTACGGCTGCTGCTGGTGTAAATGTCTAATAAACGTTTATGTGTACACAACTGAAATTGCTCACGCGCTTTCTTGTTTACGTGTGGCGAACGCAACACGGTAAAAATCTTCTTGTGGGTGGGTAAAGGAATAGGTCCGGTAACCACCGCTCCTGTACTGCGCACTGTTTTGACAATTTTTTCAGCAGACTTGTCTACTAAATTGTGATCGTAAGATTGCAGTTTGATTCTGATTCGTTGTGACATATGAAAAGAACTTTTAAAACCTTTTTTTCAATTGGGAGTGCAAAGGTAGGGGGTTCTTCCAATTCAACAAAGAAAAAACAGTATTATTTTTTAGATCGCCGCGAAGCCCCTCGTTGAATTTGACCGATGCTAACCAATTGAACATGAACGACTAACCGGTATAGAAACGCTCCACAACGCAACCTGACACCGAGTTTTTCACATAATCGATCAACGGACTCCGGCCAACCCAATTGCACTTGGTTTGGAACTACCTTTGCGGCATGCATGAAAAAATCCTGATCCTTGACTTTGGATCCCAATATACCCAACTGATTGCCCGCACTGTGCGGGAATGCCACGTGTACTGCGAGATCAAACCATACCATACAACCATAGAGTGGGATCACTCCATCAAAGGGATTATTCTTTCGGGCTCCCCATTTTCAGTGAATGACGACAAGGCCCCTGATATTCCGGTACTGCCACTGGCGGCCAAGGTGCCTGTGCTGGCTATTTGCTATGGCGCCCAGATGACAGCCAAACAACTTGGCGGCGTGGTAACCAAAAGCGACAGCCGGGAATATGGGCGGGCTCATTTACATATAACGGCCCCCGCTCCTCTGTTGAACCTGATCCCGTCGGGTACGCAGGTTTGGATGAGTCACAGCGACTCGATATACCGCATTCCGGAAGGTATGGACGTTTTAGGAAAAACCGACAGCATTCCGGTAGCGGCTTTTCGTGTGAACCGACCTGATCACCACCCGATCTATGGACTCCAATTCCATCCGGAGGTGATTCACTCAACAGACGGGAAAACCATGCTCGCCAATTTTCTGAATGACGTTTGCGGGTGTCATGGCGATTGGACGCCGGCGCATTTCATCACGGAAACGGTTGAACGAATCAAACAACAGGTAGGCGATGCCAAGGTCATCATGGGACTGAGCGGCGGTGTAGACAGCACGGTAGCGGCCACCCTGATTCACCGAGCCATTGGCCATAACTTGTATGGCATTTTTGTAAACAACGGCCTGCTTCGGAAAAATGAATTCGAGGATGTGCTGGAACAATACAACCAACTTGGATTGCAGGTAAAAGGCGTTGACGCATCCGCATTGTTTTATCAACGACTGGCGGGTGTTACGTCACCGGAAGCGAAACGAAAAATCATTGGCAATACATTCATCGACGTTTTTGATGAGGAAGCCGCCCAATTCGATGATGCCGGTTTTTTGGGACAAGGAACCATCTATCCGGATGTGATTGAATCCGTGTCGGTGCATGGCCCATCCGTCACCATCAAATCACATCACAATGTGGGTGGCTTACCTGAAACGATGAAGATGCAACTGGTTGAACCGCTGCGATATTTATTTAAAGATGAGGTTCGGAAAATAGGCCGGGAACTGGCTATACCGGACCAGCTACTCGACCGACATCCGTTTCCGGGTCCCGGTTTGGGCATCCGAATCCTCGGCGACATAACGGAAACGAGTGTACGCATCTTACAGGAAGCCGATGCGATTTTCATACAGCACCTTCGTGCATCGGGTTGGTATGAACGTGTTTGGCAGGCGGGCACCATGCTTCTGCCTGTTCAAAGCGTAGGCGTCATGGGCGACGAACGGACCTATGAAAAAACAATCGCCTTACGAGCGGTAACATCGGTGGATGGGATGACGGCCGACTGGGCTCATCTGCCATATGAACTACTAAGCCGCATATCCGGCGATATCATTAATGCGGTTCAGGGCGTCAATCGTGTGGTCTATGACATCAGCAGTAAACCTCCGGCCACGATTGAATGGGAATAGCGTTCGGCATGTATGGCGAATGTCAATGAAATCAGAATTCTAAACATATTCTTTGATAATTAAATATCTTTACCCGAATTATTTGATTTTTATGTTTCAACAGGTTTACCGGATAATCGGTCTTTTTGTATGTGTCCACGTTTTACTGGCGACACACACGCATGCACAGGTACTGACGGATGGCCCTACCCCATTGCCCATCGTGAAAATCGGTTTTTTCGCTCCGTTGTACCTCGACTCGGCATTTCCTGCCGGCAAATACACTTATGCGCGTGAGCAGTTTCCGAAATACACCTTGCAAGGTTTATCGTTTGTTCAGGGCAGCCTCATGGCACTCAAACAATATCCATCGGCCAGTTTTCGGACGGAGGCCTTCTTTTTCGACACCAAAGCCGACAGCGCATCCCTGACAACCCTCATACAAAACGGCGCGTTAGACACGCTTGGCCTTCAAATGATTATCGGATCGGTTCGCGAGAAAGATTTTACCGCCCTGGCGGATTACAGCAAATCCCATCAGATTCCATTCATATCCGCCACCTACCCCAATGATGGTGGTGTTACCAAAAACCCGTTCCTCTTCATTGCCAACTCAACCCTGCGCACCCATTGTGAGTCGGTTCTAAGCTATCACCTGCAAAACAACAGCAGCCTGCCTATTTTGCATGTACGCAAGGCCGGTAGTCAGGAAGACCGCATCGAACAATACATCCATGCCTACGCCAAACAAGATGCCAGTCCTTTACTGTCTATCAAGACCCTTCGGCTGGACAGTAATTTTGTGGCCTTAAATGCCTCGCTCGACAGCACCCGGTCGGCCAACGTTGTTTTTGTAGGAAGCATGGATGAGAAGTATGTAACCAAACTGGTAACCTATATGGGTTCCTTGCCGGCCGCTTACAATATCTTTCTGATTGGCATGCCCAACTGGGAGAGTTTTGGTGTATTTGGCAGTAAAGCGCCTGTGTTGAAAAATGAGCCGACCGTCCACTTTACGGCCTCCTATCATGGCAGTAACCGAGACAGCATTTGCAAGAACATGAGCATACGCTACGATGAGGAGTACAAAGGATCTCCCGATGAGTTTGCGATGCGTGGCTTTGAGACCACATACGCATTCAGCCGTTTGCTGTGGGCCTTTCCATCCGATTTCACACAACACATCAACGACAATATCTTTTCGTTGACACATACGTATCAGTTCATGCCGGCACTCAACAAAGCCGGCGAGATCGACTATTATGAGAATAAGAAGCTCTTGTTTCTAAAACGAAAAAAAGGCGTCACCTCCCATGGCTGGTGATTGCAACCTGCATGCAAAGTGTACGGTTTAAACCGTTTAAATGGTTGGAAACGTTTGGCAGGTTAAAACGGCTGAACGGCTTCGTACGATTGGTGCGTATTCATTTTCAATTATCAACTCTACCCAACTAACTTAACCCCGGCAAGCAGGCATTAATCTTTCTAACGATTATGTCTTCAACACCCAGTCTATCTTTGATTGAGCCGTAGTATTTCGCTTGAAAACAAAAACCGCGTCATTCGACAGCTTTTCGTTTGTGTTCTTAGGAGAACAATTCGCTAACTGAATGGTGATTGATTTTCTGACATTTTTGTCCGATAAAATAATTTGAATTAACCGAAGCGAGAATTAGAATGAGAGCGAAGAGATAGAATCAGAATGAGAGTGAAGAAATAGAATCAGAATGAGAGTGAAGAAATAGAA
>CAZZJF010000109.1:0-8140 GCA_964654325.1 uncultured Ferruginibacter sp. | reverse complement strand
GACAGCTTTTTCACCGGCGTCAATGAGGGTGTGATTGGTTACGACCGTATAATAAAAATGCTGACTGTACACGATGGACAACTGATGGTGGAGGAAAAAGGCATCTATTCCATCGAAAAATTTTTGGTGGCCCGCCGGTTAATGTACTGGCAGGTTTATTTGCATAAAACGGTCCTCAGTGCTGAGCAAATGCTGCAACGTGTGATCAAACGAGCTAAATTAGTCAGTGCTCCCTGTGCGGAACCGCTCCATTCGTTTATCAACAAACCCATTGCCGATGCCACCCTCGATGATTTTTGCCGGTTAGATGACAGTGATGTGTTGATGGCTATCAAACAATGGTGCCACCATCCCGATACGGTACTCTCGACGCTGTGCAATGGGATCATGAACCGGCAACTGCTGAAAATACGTTTCCGGCCTGATGGTATTTCCGAGGAAGAACTGACATCCAAGCAAAAACAAATTGCCAAAACTCTTTCCATTTCGATGGAAGATGCGACCTGGCTGGCCTATACCGGAACGGCAAAAAGCAGTACCTACAGTAATACCAATGAACGGATAGAAATCCTTTTCAAAGACGGTACTGTTCGTGATATCAGTGAGGTAGACAATGCACTGATTCATGAAAATTTGAAGAGCCCTGTCAAAAAACTGTACTTTTGTTACTACGATTAATGTATGCAGTTTACCGCCCAGCAAATAGCTGATTTTTTACAAGGAACCGTCGAAGGCTCCCCAAACGTAACCGTTTCGGCTTTTGGAAAAATTGAAGAAGCCAAAAGCGGTGAACTTTCCTTCTTAGCCAATCCAAAATACGAGGAGTATCTCTATACGACCGGCGCTTCGGTGATAATTGTCAATAACAGCCTGGCTTTGAAACAAGCGGTATCAAGCACCCTTATACGGGTACAAGATGCTTACCTGGCCTTTGCCTCCCTGCTGGAACTTTATCAGCAACAACGACTGTCTGTTCAAACCGGGATTGAACAACCGGCTTTCATACATGAAACCGCCACCATTGGCGAACATGTGTATATCGGCGCCTTTGCGTACATCGGGGCAGGCGCGCAGATCGGCCATCACACGAAAATTTTTCCGGGAGCGTATATTGGCCAGCAGGTAAAAATCGGCGATCAGAGCATCCTGCACGCCGGGGTAAAAATATACCACGACTGTGTGATTGGAAACCGGGTTATTATTCATGCCAACACCGTTGTGGGGAGTGACGGATTTGGATTCGCCCCGCAACCCGACGGCTCTCTGAAAAAAGTGCCGCAAACGGGCAACGTGGTCGTTGAAGATGATGTGGAAATTGGGGCACAAACGGCGATTGACCGCGCGACTATTGGCAGCACCATCATCCGGAAAGGAGCCAAACTCGACAACCTGTTGCAAATTGCACACAACGTTGACATTGGTGAAAACACCGTCATTGCGGCACAAACCGGAATCAGTGGTTCGACTAAAATTGGCAAACAAGTAATGATTGGCGGACAAACCGGTGTCGTTGGACATATTCAGATTGCCGACGGCTGCAAAATCAATGGACAAAGTGGCGTAACAAAAAGCATCAACCGGCCTGGTTTGGCTGTTAACGGCACCCCCGCACAGGAGTTCACCGCTTCGTTGCGCACACAGGCCATGGTCCGTAAACTGCCCGAGTTGGAAAAACGCATCAAAGCCATTGAGGAAATGTTGAAGCAACAACAATAATTTTCATTTCTACCGGTTTCGTCTTCCTATACTTTTTCCTTCATTGTTAATAATCCTTGGGGTATCGACATTCGTTGAAAATCATGCGATTGTTTTAGATAACCGGATTGGTATGCATGCTATAAAAACCAAATTGTTCGGTGCTCTCCTATCACCTATCTACGCAAGAATTAGGTATCTTTGCCGACGATCATGGAAAGTACATTCAACCCCGACAAACAGCACACACTGGCTAACTCTGTCTCGATTTCGGGCACCGGATTACATACGGGCATTGCCGCCGAAATGACCCTCAAGCCGGCAAACCCCGGTTTTGGTTTTCAGTTTCTGCGGACCGATTTGGACGGATCTGCGCTCATCAAGGCTGATTGCGACCTGGTAACCGATACCTCCAGAGGGACAACCATCGAACAGAATGGCGTAAAAATCAATACCGTCGAGCATATCCTGGCGGCACTGGTTGGTATGGGCGTGGATAATTGCCTCATAGAGGTGAATGCACCGGAAATCCCCATCATGGACGGGAGCAGCGCACCCTTTGTCAAAATCATTGAAGAAGCAGGCGTTGTGGAACAGGATGCGGCCAAAGCCTGGTATACCATCGATACCAACATCTCCTATTTTGATGAAAAAAAGCGGGTTGAGATGACGGCCCTTCCATCCGCCAAATATGAAATCACCACCCTGATTGATTTTAACAGTCCGGTTTTGGGCACACAACATGCCGGATTGCGATCCATTCACGATTTCAAATCAGAGATCTCTCCCTGCCGAACCTTTTGTTTTTTGCATGAACTGGAGATGCTCCTTGATCATAACCTCATCAAAGGCGGCGACATCAACAATGCCATTGTGGTCGTTGACAAGCCCCTCACGCCCGAAGCCATGAATCGGTTAGCCAAGGCTTTCGGCAGAAGCAATGTGGAAGTAAAAAATGAAGGCTATCTGAACAACCTGGAACTGCGTTTTCCCAATGAACCGGCCCGACATAAATTACTGGATGTTATTGGCGACCTTGCCCTCATCGGCTATCCGATCAAATCACACATCATTGCTAATCGTCCGGGTCATAGCAGTAATGTAGAATTTGCCAAGAAGATCAAACAATACATCAAAAAAAACAAGCACACCAAAGACATTCCCATTTATAATCCTTCCCAGCCGCCGGTATACACAACGGAGCAAATTGAAAAAACCCTGCCTCACCGTTTCCCGTTTCTGTTTGTTGACAAGATTATTGAACTAACCGACAAGCTCATTGTGGGTCTTAAAAATGTGACATTCAACGAACATTTCTTTCAGGGCCATTTTCCCGGTAATCCCGTGATGCCCGGCGTTCTACAGATAGAGGCCTTGGCACAAACGGGCGGAATCCTCTGCATCAACAGCATGCCCGAGGGCAAATACGATACCTATTTTCTGAAAATAGACAACTGTAAATTTAAACACAAGGTTGTTCCGGGCGATACCATGTTACTGAAAATGGAGCTGATCGAACCAATCCGCCGTGGTATTTGTGTTATGAGAGGCAGTGTGTATGTTGGCAACAAACTCTGCACCGAAGGTGAATTCACGGCACAACTGGTAAAACGCAACGAAGACTGATTCCTTAAACCTCATCATGATACATCCCCATACCTACATTCATCCGAATGCCAAACTGGCGCC
Source organism: uncultured Ferruginibacter sp. (assembly GCA_964654325.1). Taxonomy (GTDB): domain Bacteria; phylum Bacteroidota; class Bacteroidia; order Chitinophagales; family Chitinophagaceae; genus Ferruginibacter. The sequence goes on along the minus strand of CAZZJF010000109.1, from coordinate 4,756 downwards.
GAACGTTAAAGTTGACCCGTTCAGTGTAATCCACCAGAATGTGGAAATCGGCAGCGGCACCTGGATTGGCAGTAATGTCACCATCATGGAAGGCGCCCGGATCGGAAGCAACTGCCGGATTTTTCCGGGAGCCGTTATTGCGGGTATTCCGCAAGACTTGAAATACCAGGGTGAAAACACCACCGTTGAAATAGGCAACAACACCACCGTGCGTGAATTTGTAACCATCAATCGAGGCAGTAAAGACCGCTGGACCACCAAAGTGGGTGATAATTGCCTAATCATGGCTTACAGTCATATTGCACACGACTGCATCATTGGCAACAACTGCATCATGAGCAACAATACACAAATGGCCGGACATGTGAATATGGGTGATCATGCCATCCTGGCGGGTATGTGTGCTGTGCATCAGTTTGTGCAAATCGGACAACATGCATTCATTGCGGGCGGCTCCTTAGTCAGTAAAGATGTTCCTCCCTTCATCAAGGCTGGCCGTACCCCGTTAAGTTATGCCGGTGTGAATTCCGTTGGTTTGAAACGCCGTGGATTTTCACTGGAACAGATTAACCACATCCTGGACGTATATCGCATCATCTACAACCGAAACCTAAATACATCACAAGCATTGAATTATATTGAGGAAGAAGTAGCGGCTACTGATGAGCGTGATGAGATTGTCACCTTCATTAGTGAAAGTGCCCGGGGCATCATCAAACGACATACCAAAGGAAGTACTGAAGACGAATAAGTTTTCACATGAAGCTCATCCTGCAACAAGTTGGCAAACGGTATAACCACAACTGGATTTTTCGCCGTGTCTCATTAGCTTGGTCATCCGGAAAACACTATGCCATCAAGGGACCCAATGGTTCGGGCAAATCCACGCTCCTGCAGATCATTGCCGGATCGGTGCTACAATCGGAAGGACAATCCGAACTGGCCGATGACAACAACCGCATGATTGAGCCGGAAAAACAGCATCAGCATCTATCTCTCTGCGCACCCTATCTCGAGTTAATTGAAGAAATGACCGGCATAGAATTTTTACGGTTTCATTTTTCGTTTAAGAAACCATTGATATCATTGGAAGAGATGCTTCGGCAGACCGGATTGGAACTTGCAGGCGATCGGCAAATCCGGTACTACAGCAGTGGCATGAAACAACGGCTTAAACTGGCGCAAGCTTTTTTTTCCGAAACCGGGTTATTGTTGCTCGACGAGCCGGCAACGAATCTGGACGAGTCGGGTATTACTTTATACAAAACCTTACTGAGCGAGCAAACCACCAATCGACTGGTCATTATTTGCAGCAATGATCCGAACGAAACCACGTCCTGTACGGAAGCGCTTTTCATCAACGACTATCAAGAAATGTAACTGAACCCCTTAGGCTACTTTAAGGATACTTAACCGGGTTTTATTGAATTTACCAACCGCATATTCAAGCGTTACCAGGAAATGTTTGTGGTCTTGTGAGGGCAGTTCGAACATGGCGTCGGTGAGGATGGCCTCACAGATGCTGCGAAGACCACGCGCGCCCAATTTATATTCGAGTGCTTTTTCCACCATGAAATCAAAAACAGCCGGCTCGAAATCCAGTGTGATTCCTTCGATTTCGAATAATTTCGTGAATTGTTTGATCAGAGCGTTTTTGGGTTCGGTGAGGATACAACGGAGGGTTTTAGCATCCAGCGGGTCCAGGAACGTGACGACCGGTAAGCGGCCGAGCAATTCCGGAATCAATCCAAAGTTTTTGAGATCCACTGAATTGACATGCTGCAACAGATTCAGTTCCTTAGCCTCGGGCGTTGGTTTATTTACATTGAATCCGATGGTGTTGGTATTCACGCGTCGGGCAATAATCCGATCAATGCCGTCGAATGCGCCTCCGCAGATAAACAGAATATTTTGCGTGTTGATTTTGATGAGTTTTTGTTCCGGATGTTTACGGCCACCTTGCGGCGGAACGAGTACCTCACTGCCTTCGAGTAGTTTCAGTAATCCTTGCTGAACGCCTTCTCCGCTTACGTCACGGGTGATGGAGGGGTTATCACTTTTCCGGGCAATTTTGTCGATTTCATCAATATACACGATACCGCGTTCGGCGGTCTCCACATCATAGTTGGAAGCTTGCAGCAAGCGTGTGAGCATGCTCTCCACGTCTTCACCTACGTAACCGGCCTCTGTAAACACCGTTGCATCAACAATGGTAAATGGCACATTGAGCATGCGGGCAATGGTTTTTGCCAACAGGGTTTTTCCGGTACCGGTTTCGGCAACGATGATGATATTACTTTTCTCAATTTCAACTTCATCATCTATTTTTTGATGAATCCGTTTGTAATGATTGTAAACAGCTACAGACAGAATTTTTTTAGCTTCCTCCTGACCAATCACATATTCATCCAGAAACTGTTTGATTTCCGCAGGTTTACGGATATTGATTTTTCCGGTGGCAGATTGGGTATAGGCGGGTTTTTCCTCCGGTATTTCCTGGCTGATGATTTCACGGGCATGTTCAACACAATGCTCGCAAATATGTCCTTCCTGACCGGCGATCAGAATTTTTACTTCCTCACGGGTGCGGCCACAGAATGAACAACTTAATACCGGTTGCTTTGCCATGAAAAAACAATTATAGTTTCAATAAAAAAAGTCAGGTTGCAAAGATATAGAAGTTTCGTGCTGCACGGGTTTTATCCATGTTCTGAAATAAAAAAACCTCCCGGATTGGAGAGGCTTTTAAATACAATTCGGTGGCCGGCCGATCAGATCTTATTAACTACGTGATCCACAATACCATAAGCGATTGACTCGTTGGCATCCATCCAGTAGTCCCGATCAAAATCTTTCATGATTTTCTCATACGACTGACCACAGTTTTCGGCCAGGATACGGGCGCCCATTTCTTTGGTTTTTTGCATTTGCAGGGCCATGATTTCGAGATCGGCTGAGGTTCCTCTGCCACCACCACTGGGCTGATGGATCATTACCTCGCCATGGGGAAAGATAAATCGTTTCCCTTTGGCGCCACCGCTTAGGAGGATACTACCCATACTGGCTGCCATACCCATACATACCGTACTCACGGGTGAACTGATGAGTTGCATGGTGTCGTAAATAACCATACCACTGGTAACCAGGCCGCCTGGACTGTTAATATAAAACGTGATGTCTTTGCCGGGATCAATGGCTTCGAGATAGAGCAGGCGATCGGTGATGTCTTTCGCTGATTTATCATCCACAGGTCCCCATAAAAAGATCTTACGTTGCTCGATAAATTTTTTATCGAATTTCCATCCGCTCATTAGTTTCTCCATCGGATTTTCAGAGGCCGGAGATTCTTCTTCCTCCATGCGTGTCGTAAAAAATGACATAGTTAAATACGTTTAGTGGCTGTTAATCTTTTTGACTTTTGCGTGGGTTGTGTGTGAGCACTTCGTCTACGAGTCCGTACTGACGGGCTTCTTCCGAGGTCATCCAGTAATCGCGGTCACAATCTTCTGCTACTTTATCAACCGGCTGGCCGGTATGATTGGCGATAATTTCATAGAGCTCGCGTTTCAGTTTACGGATTTCATTCACGGTGATTTCAATGTCGGTTGCTTGTCCGCCTGCTCCGGCACTGGGTTGATGCATCATGATGCGGCTGTGTTTCAGGGCCGTGCGTTTCCCTTTGGCGCCTGAGCACATCAACACGGCACCCATACTGGCGGCCATGCCGATACAGATTGTTGCGATATCGGGTGCGATAAACTGCATGGTATCATACATGCCGAGTCCGGCATATACACTTCCTCCCGGACTGTTGATATACATATTGATATCGCGGGTACGGTCGGTACTTTCGAGGAACAAAAGCTGAGCAGTTACAATATTGGCTACTTCATCATTGATTGGGTATCCCAGAAAGATAATGCGGTCCATCATCAGTCGGCTGTAAACATCCATAACAGCAATGTTCATCGGCCGCTCTTCGATGATGTTTGGGGTCAGGTTGGTTACGTTGTGCTGAAGATATCCGTGCAGGGTATTACTGCTGATACCTTGATGCTTGACGGCAAATTTTTCGAACTCTTTTCCGAGATGCATAGTATTGATTATGGGTTCAACGAAAATATAAAAGACGGTTTTAAAAAATCGCATCCATCTGCTTGTAAAGTTACTCCATCCAACTGGAATTGTACTGTTTAATCCCTGGATCGGTTCATAAATATGAGGATGTATTGCAGCAGCATGGCAATAGAGGCCAAGGCGGCAACCACGTAAGTCAGGGCTGCCCATTTCAACGCATCACGGGCTCCGTCTTGCTGATGTATGGTGGTAATTTGTTGATCCTTCATCCATTTTAACGCCCTGGCGGAGGCATCGAACTCTACTGGCAGCGTGATGATTGTAAATAATGTGGTGATAGCAAACAAGATGATTCCAATCAGTAAAACGGTTGGACTTCCACCGCCAAAACCCATAAAGCCGATACCGGCCATAATAATCCATTGGGACAAGGTGCTGCTAATTTGAACCAATGGAACCAAGCGGCTTCTAAGCATCAACATGGAGTACGCGGTAGCATGTTGTACCGCATGACCACATTCGTGGGCTGCCACGGCTGCGGCGGCCACACTATTTCCATAGAAGACATCCTGGCTGAGGTTTACTGTTTTGTTGATTGGGTTGTAGTGATCGGTGAGTTGTCCGTTTATAGACGTTATTCGTACATCATAAATACCATGGTCCTGCAGCATACTCCCGG
>CAZZJF010000108.1:0-8236 GCA_964654325.1 uncultured Ferruginibacter sp. | reverse complement strand
GCAGGTGTATTGTTAGAGAACAACAAAAAGAAAATGAGCATCACAGAAGCAATCGAAACAAAAAGAAAATATAAGGGAATAGGCTTTTTTAAGAATCGGATCATGACAAAAAGAAATTACAAACGATCGTTTACGCCTCAAAGTTACTTTTATTTTTTTTAAACTCTATTGAATTAACCCTGTTAAAAAACGAAAGATTATAGATGACATAATAAACTTTCGTTCACTCACATACTACAAGCGGTTACTACGTACTATTTCGTATTACGGAGAAAAAAACTGATTTTTTGGAGAAAAAAACAAGGTTTTATGTAGTTTTACCTCTTAATTATTACTATGAAAATCAACTCATTATTCAAATTTGTATCGATTTCCTGCGTTGTACTTACCATGCAGGCTTGTCACAAGTCCTCACTAACTGAATTCACTACGGCCGTTTTGCCATCGGCTGAATCCAGTAAATCCATCCTCAATTTTCCTGAAACCTTTGAATCAGCCAGTAAAACGACATACACTACCGCCAATGTAACCCTAACGAGTGGTAGCTGGAATTTTACAGATGCTATGTTGGGTACCAGCAACTCAGACCGTAAATTCAATACCAAAAGTGTGCGCATCCAAAATACGGGTCGTTTAACCATGAACTTCAATGTTACCGTTGGCGTATCAGCTGTTTCTTTTTATCATGCACGCTATGCTTCAGAGGCATCTAGCACCCTGGAACTTTGGGCGTCCACCGATAACGGGACCACCTGGACCAAAGAAGGAAACACCATTTCCGTTTCAAGCACAACCCTCACCTTGGTAACGATCCCGGTTAATTTTACCTCAGCCGTCCGTTTTCAGATCCGAAAAATCAGTGGTGGGCGTTTGAATATCGACAATCTGGACATTCAGGATTTTGCCCCGGCTCCTACCCGCGATAATAACATGGCCCTTGGCAACCCATCTAACGCTACCACCGACGTTGTCAATACAAATAACTACCTGATGGTGAAATCGCAATTCGCCTTGTCATATAACAATGCGCGCGGCCAAGCCAATTGGGTCAGCTGGCATTTAAGTCCGGCTTGGAAAGGACCGGCGGCCCGCTGTGATTGTTTTACCAGTGATAACTCGCTTCCAAGCTCCTTTTTCAAAGCAACAACAAGCAACTACACAGGCACTGGCTTCGATCGAGGTCATATGTGTCCTTCGGATGACCGTGACGCCAACTCAACCGACAACGCGGCAACATTCCTCATGACCAATATCATGCCTCAGGCACCCAATTTGAATCAGATCACCTGGCTAGGACTGGAAAATTACTGCCGCACGTTAATGAATGCCGGCAACGAATTATATATCATCTCCGGCGGTATCGGAAATGGCGGCACCGGAAGCAATGGCGGACTTACCACAACCATCGGGTCCGGAAAAATTGCGGTCCCCTCTCATTGCTGGAAAGTGGTTGTAGCTATCCCGGATGGCGCGAACGATTTATCCCGCATCAACAGTTCAACCCGCGTTATTGCGGTTAATATGCCGAATGTACAAACAGTGAACAGTCAACCCTGGGGTAACTACCGGATCAGTGTAGATGCCCTAGAATCCCTTACCGGATATAATTTCAATAGCAACGTTTCCGATTCGATTCAAGCGATTATTGAGGCTGCGCCGGATAACGGACCTACCCAGTAATTAACTGATAACATTATCTCAACAGCCTCCCTCCTGCGGAGGCTTTTTTGTATCAGCTATTCACCAATGATGTTGCGGACGCAACTTGATTACACGTTGAAAAAAAAGAAATGATAACTTATCAAACTGATATCAAGCCATATTCTGATAGCGAAAACAACACGATTCATTGTAACATCTCAACCGTTCAACCCTCAATAGATTGATCTGAATTGTCAAGAGAAGGCCAAGCAGATTGCGAATAGCCGTCGCAAAAAAAGTGGCTGTTTTTCAACAGCCTCTCGTTCACCGTTTATTGTGTTACCACTTTATGATTTTGGTGCTGAATGTTCCGGCATTGGTTTTATATTCAACAAAGTAGACACCAGGCTGCAACTGTTCGCCGAAGCGGATTCGATGCTGAGCGGGCATTGCCTGAAATATTCGTTTACCGGCTACATCGCGAATAACAACCTGTTGAATAACTGTCTCCGATTGCAATTCAAACTGATTGGCAGACGGATTAGGAAAGATGGCACCGATCGTATGCTTTTCCGGCGGCACACTACCTTTTGTATACGCTGGTGCAAAGGTTCCGGTTGGACATCCGGTGCGGGTGAGCAACTGATTTCTAGGTGATCCAACTACCCCACAGGCGGTCTTTCCGCGAACCGTCAGGGTGCCACCGGTATATCCGGCATTGAATTGTACTGTTATACTGGAGCTATCCGCATTCGCTGAAAGAATTGTTGTATTGGCCGGTCTGGTCCATACATAAACTGAAGCAGCCCGTTGTGTGGAAACCGGGGCCGGCACCACCGCCGTGTAAGTAATAACATTTCCAATACACGCATTGTAGCTTCCAGTTGACGAGGTGATCGATGTTGGCGTGGGTGGCAGGTATTGAATGGTCAATGAGCGAGATGCGCCCAACACACCACAGGCTGACTGTGCGCTAGCCAAAAGAGTACCACCTGTAAACCCTGTGTTATAACGGATTACAACCTGCGAACTATCAGCATTGGCCGAAACAACCGTGGTAAAACTTGGTCTGGTCCAACGGAATACCGCTGTTGCCGATTGAGAACTGGTGGGAAGCGGTGCTGCCGCGGTGTAGCTGTGTTGCTCGCCGATGCACGGTGTTGCATTACCGGTCAGTGATGAGACCGTTGGCGGTGTAGCCAATGCATTTAAGGCCAGCGTTCTGGCTGCACTCACCGAACAAGCAGTCAGGGCACGAACCGATATGGTATCGCGAGTAATTCCTGGTAAGAAGGTAATATTGACAGCGGTATCATTGGCACCTGAACCATGAATAGACGCGATTGTTGCATGTGTTCCACGGTTCATTGTCCAGAGATAAGACGTCGCATTGGTAACCTTGCGGATGCGGTATACCTCCTGATTAACACCACATACCAGGGTAACCGCAGCCAGACTCGGAGTAAATGATTTTTGAATGGTGGCCGGTGTGGCAGCCGTCAGTTTACTGATTGCGAGTGTGCGGGATGACGTGGAAGACCCACATGGATTGGACGGCTGTACCGAAATTGATCCGGCAGTAAAGCTTGCATTGAACGTAACCGTAATGGATGTTGTACCCTGTCCGGCAATCAGATTCACACCAGCTGGAATTGTCCAATTGTATTGGCTGGCATTGGCAACAGCCGTAATACTATAGATAACGGGTGCACTGACAGATGAATTGCCAATAATAGGACAAACATTAACCGGTCCGGCAATAGAAGCCGGTGCAACTGGCAAAGTGCGTGAAAGGGAAATGGTTCGTGCAGTGCTTTGCGTGTTACTGCAACTGTTGATTGCACGAACAGCAATGGATCCGGAACTGAATGTGGCACTGAATTGTACAACTACAATTGTATCGTTCCCATTGCCGACTAACGTGGCTCCGGACGGCAAGGTCCATGAATAGCCTGTAGCATTGGCCACCGAACGAATCGTATAGGTGGCTGGATTAGCGGCTCCCAAATGGAAACAAACATTGGTTGGACCCGTAATCGTACCCGGAGTAGTCGGTGTAGTTGTTGGCAATACTTGCACAAGCGCACTACCCGACATCCATACCAGCTGCATAGTACTGGTACGTTGAGCCCGCACAGTGTATGTGTCGGCCGTGAGTTGATTACCAAAATTTATGGCTGATCCATTGCCGGAAATAGGTGATCCAACAAGGACTGTACCATTGGATCGATAGAGTTGATAAAGCACACCCGTTTCCGAGCCGCTGAGACCAATAGAAACACCGCTAGTACCAGCACAATACGATCCACCACCGGTTACCGAAAATACCTGTGGCGGTGCAGGAAGTATAGAAACTACTGCGCTTCCAAGCATTTGTTCAGTACAGCCGCTTCCCGAATTAGCCATGACGGTGTAAGTGCCGCTGTCGAGCTGATTACCAAACGTAAGGAAGGAACCATTTCCAAGCACTACGGCCCCACCAACCGGATTCCCATTCAGGTATAATTGATAAGAAACACCCGATTGCGATCCATCCAAACCAACCGGAACACCCGAACCACCGATGGTGTATGATCCCCCACCCGTTACCGTTACATTCTGCAAAGAATCGACAACGGTCAGGTTCAGGATTAAAACAGAGTCGCAACCCGTTGAATTCGTATAGGTGATTTGATAATTGCCGGCCTGATTATAGGATTGGCTATTCCAGGTGAACGGTAATTGGGACGCACATACGGCTGCATTGGTCGTAGATTGACTGGAGGTACCCACAATCAACAGCAAGGTAGCCACTGAATCACAACCCACGGCGTTGATTGTTGTATAGGTGTAGGTACCGGATGTATGATAGGTTGTTCCATTCCATATATAACTATTGCATGCAAACACTTCCGTGCTGCTTGCACTTGGTGATGTGATGGTCAATTGCAAGGTGGCGATTGAATCACAACCAGCCGCATTGGTTGTTGTATATGTATAGGTACCGGAGTTTTGATACGTTGTTCCGTTCCAGGTATACGAGGTACAGGAGGTGGCAACCGAGTTGCTGGATGAAGTAGCACGAATAGTCAGGTATAGAGTGATCACCGAGTCGCAACCCCCCGCATTGGTAAGGGTGTCTGTGTACACACCAGAATTCGTATACATGTTTCCGTTGAACACATACTGACCACAGCTACTGGCCTGTAGAATGGTGTTACTGATAGGATTGATTACAGCAGTGACTGGTGTTCGAGAAGACGCGCAGGCATTTGCATTATCGACTGCTTCGGCATAGTAGGTCGTGGTTTGGTTGATGACCGGAGTAGACCAAGTGGTACTGTTTGCCTGTAAAAGTGATCCGGCTGTTGCCGCTGAATACCAGTTGATGGTATTGCCGTTTCCATTTGCTTGCAACAGCAAACTACCGGCTCCGCATCGGGAGGCCCCGGTTGCTGAGGGCGCAGCCGGACGGGCATTTACTGTGAGTGTGACCGGGATGGTGAACACCACTGCCGTATCAGACGTACAGTTGGCTGAAATACGGCAACGAACAGCACGATTGGTTTGAGACGTATTTACATTTGACAGCGTAAAAGTGGACCCTGTGGCTCCCGACACCGCCGAGTACGGTCCGGCAGATATTCCGGCTGTCTCCCACTGATAGGTCAGGGCGCTGCCACTAGCCGTTACCGTGAAGGTAGCATTGTCTCCCTCACAAACAGCAATGGATGTCGGTGCAGCAGCAATAACCGGATCCGCACAGGTATCTGCAGCCGGCATGATGCCAGTAACGGTATCAGCAAAGAGAACGCGTATGTTAGCCGGACTAAATAGATTACAGCGCATGTTCACCTGGGCTATATCTTTTATCAGCACATCATCTACAAACCAACCGGTACCGCCCACACTGGGATCGGAAGCAAAGCGGAAACGAAAACGCACATTTTGACCCGCATAATTAGTTAAGTTAATCACAGTACGGTTAAACCCGCCGTTGTTTCCGGTAAAGGCTCCACGACCGGCCAGTGTTGCGTTATCGGCAGCAATGGTTCCGTTATAACCGCCACTAAGCATCTGTGATCCAAGATCGGTCCAGGTAGTTCCATTGTTGGTGGTAATTTCAACAACACCGCCATCATAACCGGCTTCTGCATTCACATATCCCATGAAGGTAAGTCGGGGCGGATTCGTTGGCAAGCTGATCGGTGATGTTGTTTCAAGTTTGATATCCGCGGCGCTGGTGAGATTTTGACAAAATAATGCATTAGGCGCACTGCTGCTTTGCGAAGCACTCACTACCCAATTGGTAGTTACATTTGAACTGCGTGTCCACAGACCGGAGACTGTCGTTGTCGGTACCGTTTCTTCGAATAGATTGACTGTTGGGTAATAGGCGTTCTGATTAATCTTAACCGTAAACACATATTGCTGGGAATCGCCAGCGTTGACATTTACCGGGAAGCTGACAACCCGGGTTGACGGATCATAGTTACCGCCACTCACATAGCTCACATTAGACGGCAGTGTATCGCGCAACGTGTAGTTCAACAGATTAGAGCAATTGCCGGCCTGGATGGTTGCCGTGTAGGTAACGTTTAATCCGGCCAGTTGCTGCGCCAGGTTTTGCCTCAACGACAAAACAACACCGCCATTCACCGTAAAGTCGGCGGTTTGGTCTGTTGTGCTGTTGGACGAACCCTGCGAGGCAAATTTACCCATCCCCCGCTTGGCAAATGCTTTCCAGATGGCACAGCTGTAACGGGCATTGTACAGTAATGTATCCGCGCGGAGGATCGCATTACGTGCATCGATAAAGCCCGGACTGCAAGGCTGCAGACGCATGCCCTCCATGACGAGTTTGAAAGCCACTGAATTGCCCCCGGTACCGGCCGGGTTGAATATGTTTGGATTGATACCGTCAATGGCAATCAACTCCCAAGTCATTTCCCACAACGCTGTGCACCAGATTTCTCCAATACGATGAACCGCGCCCGTGGTAGTCGCCATGGTTGCGTAGGTGTTGGGATTGACTGTCATACTGGTTGAATACGGGTAGGTGCGTATACCCGCGCCCGTTGGTGACTGGCCAAACAGATACGTTCCTATAGGACGGGCAATCGGACCGTCACTCACCGTAGCCGTAGCCCAGTTCGTTGTTGTCATTAGAGCGATATAATCACTCCAGCCTTCTCCTCCTTGCTCTGCGTTCCCCAAACAGGATGAATTGGCGGGCCCGCCCGTTAACCGGTTACTGATCCCGTGCCCGAATTCATGGGCGATTACACCATTATCCAAATCGCCATCACGATTGGGTGTATTGTATGTTGAGAGATACATCTGCATGCGTGGCCTGCTCCCATCAACGGGTGTAGAGAAATTGGCGTTATTGGTTCCACTGGCATCTTGTGCATCGGCAATCACATAATCATTGCCTAATCCGCCTCGGCCCTGATTGCTGTTTTGAAAATTACCGGACACTTCATCAAATCCATAGAGATAACTGATGTCATGCAATAAATTGTTCCAGTAAAATAAATTCGTGGTGGCAAAGCGCTGAAACGTTGTGGTAGTTGGTGCTACCGTGTAATTCGGCACGTAATCAATTGTCAGGGTTGGTTGCGGTGTCGATGAAACACCTCCACGGCCGAACGTAGTGTTATTGTTATCCCGGTCTTCCTGAGCCCACACATTGTTTCCACGGGTGCTATCGTGATAGGTCGTTCCGTCGTAGTGCCATTTCAACGAAGTCGCATTACCCGGTGCCAGTGACCATGGATCGGTTACCAGCGCGGCTGTACCACCCGTATGCAGTGGACTTTCTGCCGGAAATGGAATAACCCGGTAGCTGGCTGAGTTGACAACGGCAGGACTGTTCAGCGATTCCATACCATCATGGCTCTCGTGCAGGTGCGCATCGGCGCATGCAAGATGGGAGGCTTGTTTAGCAACTGATTGATCCAAATGATCCGGCAACTTTTCGTAAACCGTATAATTATTACTGTCGAGAATCACGTTGGTCACTGCGTCTACCCGATACAGTTGATGATCCGACGTTCCGAGAGGCGCAATTTCTATCTGCCAGGTAAGGCGCACTTCTTTTGCAGCTATTTTCAACCAAACCAATTCCGCCTGTATGTCGACCGAAGAGACCCCTAAGGTTCCAAAATTAAGTTTGCGACCATTTCGGGAGATGAGTGTGATGGGACCATTCGGCTGTTTTTTGACGGCTTGGAGTACGGTCCAGATGCAGGCTTCGGGCACTATGGTTGGTGTTGCATCGCGGCGATTGACTTTTTGATCGATTTGAGGCACACGCGAACCGGCTGCCGAAACCAAACGGCCGTTCCGAAACGCCAGCACCAGCATTTCATTGAAAACCGGAATCCCTTTGTAGGTCTGTATCAGATACACCATCCGTATGTTGGTTTCGGTACGAGTATAGGTGGAGCTGACCTCAAAATCATTTTCCTCCCCCACGGGAATACCGACATCATTGATATTCGCCATCACCAGCGAACGAGCCAATTTTTCCTCTGCGGGATCCAATTGGGCCACGACGGTTTGACCGAGAACCAGGCAAAACAGCAGCAAGAGTGCACTTTTCATTATATGA
>CAZZJF010000107.1:0-8380 GCA_964654325.1 uncultured Ferruginibacter sp. | reverse complement strand
AACCTCATAGATATTTCACACGGATTGGTTGAGTGGATTGCTGTTTTTCATAAAACAAATGACAATGAAAATGATTCATATATCCATAGAAATGACGTCTCGCAGTTTGTTGAGGATATTCAGATGAAATGGAAAGAGGGGTACCATCTCATAAGTGTTGATATTTATTCCGAAGAGTAGATTGCACTCAAACACAAAAAAAGGGAGCCTCGGCTCCCTTTTTTTGTTAACAGGTATTTTCTTGTTATTTATACGTGTCGGCTAATTTGACTGCTTCAAAAGCATTCACGATACCACCGGTACGTGAAAGTTCACTCATTTCGACACGAGTGCTGGTGCCGGGCTTTTTCACAGTATCACTTGGCTTTACCACACTAGATTCTATGATCGCTTTGATATCGGTTACTTTTAGATTTGGATAATAACTCCAGATCAGGGCAGCAATGCCGGACACAACCGGACAAGCCATACTCGTACCGCTGGCGTTTCCGTATTGATCACCACCGGGTACGGTGGAATAGATCTGCACACCGGGTGCGAATACATCCACTTCCGATTTGCCAAAATTGCTGAACGAGGCCGTTAGCCCGCCATTGGTTTTGTCACCGCTAGCACCAACAGTGATTACATTGGATGCGCGACCCGTTCCGTCTTCATACACCGGATTGGGAAAGTTGTATTCGGTGTCAATATTTTTGGAGTCGTTGCCCGCAGCATGGACCAGTAATACACCTTTCTTTTCGGCATAACGGAAAGCATCATCGACCCAGCGTTTCTCGGGCGAGAAATCTTTACCGAAACTCATGCTGATGATTTTGGCGCCATTGTCTACTGCATAACGAATCGCCAGGGCGATGTCTTTATCATGCTCATCACCATCAGGAACAGCGCGCAGGGTCATCAGGGCTACGTTGTCGGCGATGCCGTCGATCCCTTTGTTGTTATTGCGGGCAGCACCAATGATACCCGAGCAGTGTGTGCCATGGAAAGGCGTATTGGCCATGATATCGTTGTTGCCATATGAACGATCGTTGATATCGGCCTCGTTATCCTGGACGATGTCTTTACGATAGGTAGGCGGAGCTGTGTTTGCATCAGATGGTTTATCGCCTATCGCAGAAATCAGCTCATCAATGATGTCTTGATTGGATAGCGCTTTGTTACCGGTTTCTTCCGAATAACCCGTTAAAATCATTTTGACAACCATTGCGTCACTGTTGGTTGAAGAAAAGTTGGTGAGATCGGCAGCATTGTACACTTTTTTACCAATTTCCTTTCTGATAACGGAGTCGCCGGCAATGAATTTTTCGTAAATCTTTTTCATCTGCTCTTTTTCTTCATTCGGCTCTTCAGGTGCCTCTTCCTTCACGATTTTCTTTTTTGCCCGCAGGTAGGTATCATATGATTTTTTTTCGGCAGCGGAAAGTTTAGTGACGTCAATGGTACGTCCTTCCCACACTTCTCGAAGATTGTGGTAAACGCGGGCGCCTTCGTAACTGTCTTGTTTGACATTACGACCATCTTTTCCGCCAATAAAATTCCAGCCATGCACATCGTCGATGTACCCGTTTTTATCATCATCTTTTCCATTGCCGGGAATTTCCTTGGGGTTCACCCACAAGACGGGTCTTAGATCCTCATGCAGGGTATCAATGCCGCTGTCGATAACCGCGACAATGATTTTCTGGCTTTTTTTATTCTTCTTTGACTTTAAAAAATCATAGGCTTGTTGTAAGCTGATCCCTTGGTAGCCATCGCTTTTCATATCCAGCAGATGCCATTTTTTTCGTTGTTCGCTGTCATTTTTTCCAGTGCCCTGCGCAATGGAACTGACCGTGAGCGTCAACCCTGTCAATAAAAAGAGGATTGTTTTTTTCATGTTAGATGTTTGTATTTGTGTGCTATTGGTGTGATGGAAACGAAAGTAAGCCAGGTTGATCATGTGTTGAGGCGCGCCGACTTAATTTATCATTTTTTTACAAATTGAATCGAATGCCCTGAGCCAGCGGGAGCTGGTCGGAGTAGTTGATGGTATTTGTTTGCCGACGCATATATACTTTCCAGGCGTCACTGCCGCTTTCACGGCCGCCACCGGTTTCTTTCTCACCGCCAAAGGCTCCGCCAATTTCTGCACCCGATGTACCGATATTGACATTGGCAATACCGCAATCGCTGCCGGCATGGGATAGGAAAGCCTCGGCTTCCCGAAGGTTATTGGTGATGATGGAGGAGGAGAGTCCTTGTGGGACACTGTTTTGCATGGCAATGGCTTCGTCCATGGTTTTATATTTCATCAGGTATAAAATGGGCGCGAAGGTTTCATGCTGCACGATTTCAAAATGGTTTTTAGCTTCGGCAATGCATGGCTTCACGTAACATCCACTTTCATAACCTTTTCCTTTGAGCACGCCACCTTCAACCACAAACGTACCACCTTCGGCTTTACAGCGCCGGATGGCATCGAGGTAGTTATTTACAGCGTCCTGATCAATCAAGGGGCCAACGTGATTCTTGGCATCCAGCGGATTACCGATTTTCAACTGACGATAGGCATGGGCCAGTTTCTCTTTGAAAGACTTGTATATTTTTTCGTGGATGATGAGTCGACGGGTTGTCGTGCAGCGCTGACCGGCTGTTCCTACGGCACCAAAAACGGCTGCCGTGATCGCGATACCCAGGTCTGCCTCTTTGGAAATAATGATGGCATTATTACCGCCGAGTTCAAGTAAGCTGCGGCCCAACCGCTGACCAACTGCAGCGCCAACGGCTTTTCCCATACGGGTACTACCGGTAGCGGATACCAGCGGAACCCGTCCGTCTTCGCTCATCCATTCGCCAACGGCACGACCGCCGGAAACCAGGCAACTGACACCTTCCGGCACGCGGTTCTTTTTAAAAACGGATTCGATGATCTGCTGGCAGGCCACACCACAAAGCGGTGTTTTCTCACTGGGCTTCCATACACATACATCACCGCAAACCCAAGCAAGCATGGTGTTCCAGCTCCAAACAGCAACCGGAAAGTTGAAAGCGGAGATGATGCCCACAATACCCAGTGGATGGTACTGCTCATACATGCGGTGTCCGGGACGCTCACTGTGCATGGTCAATCCATGCAGCTGACGGGAAAGTCCAACCGCAAAATCGCAGATGTCAATCATTTCCTGTACTTCACCTAACCCTTCCTGTAAGCTTTTGCCCATTTCGTAACTAACCAGTTTGCCTAACGCTTCTTTTCGTTCACGCAAGGCGTCACCAATCTGACGAACGATTTCGCCACGCTTGGGAGCAGGCCACGTACGCCATTCTAAGAAAGCCTCTTGTGCTTTTTGGATGATGGCATCATAGGAGGCGCGGTCGGCAGGAATCACCCGGCCAATCTCACGGCCATCGACCGGCGAGATCGATATCAGTGGTTTTTGTTTGGTTTTAATCCATTTCGAACCGGTAGACACACCAGTATTAGTTGATTGTAGTCGTAGTTGCTTGATGAAGTCCATGTGCTAGATTTTTACCGGCCAAAGGTACACCGATAAATTCGACTGCATGCAACGAATCTTAGACTGTAAACGGGCCCTTACAAGTTAACAGACAGTCCGGCGGTTACCCATCGGCCAGGCATTCGGCTTCCCAGGATGTCACTGTATTGGATGTTGCCAACATTCAATACCTGCGCCGATAGCGTTGTTTGCTTGAGCTTGTATTGAAGCTGGGCATTGACTAACCAGTATGAACGATCGACCGTTGCGCCAATAGCCGTAGCCGTACGTCGGGTCCTTTCTTTGTAGAGACTGTTGATATTCAGGCTCCACTTGTTTTTGGATATGGTTACAGCCGGCTGAACAAGCCATTTCGCATGAGACAGAATATAAAAAGAAGGAATACTGTCGCTGGTTTTTGAATCCAGCCATAGGAGTGAGGCATTCACTGTAACCTGCCAGCCGTTTGCTGATTCCAGTTGATAGCAGGCATCCAATTCCCAGCCCAGGGTCTCAACGGTTTTCACATTGCGGGCGAGGGCATAGGTTCCGTTGCTGTCCAGATTGACTTTACGGGGCATTTGACTGTAAGGTGTCGGCACGAAATCAATGACTTGTTGCTGGTCCCGGAAGAATACGGTGGTGGATAGCCGAAAGCGTTTCTTACGGACGTCGGCGCCCAGTTCCAGGTGTTGTGATTGTTCAACCTCCAGATCCGGATTTCCGATACTGCCGCTACGTACGTACGGTTTGTTGTAGTTGTTGAATCGCTCGGTGAAGTCGGCTGCGCGGATCGCCTGACCATAGCCTCCCCGTAAAACCATACCATGACCGGCTTTCCATGAGAAGTTGAGTTGCG
The DNA here is from genome assembly GCA_964654325.1 of uncultured Ferruginibacter sp. Lineage (GTDB taxonomy): Bacteria > Bacteroidota > Bacteroidia > Chitinophagales > Chitinophagaceae > Ferruginibacter. Next base: position 4,042 of record CAZZJF010000107.1, on the reverse strand, counting down.
GAATCCAGGAAAATCCAAAGCCCTGATCTTGTATCAGGCGAAGTCCGCCGTTGATTGTCCATCGATTTTTCGAATAGACGGTATTGGCAAACAGGGCGCCTTGTCGGTTGGTATGATTGCCGCGGTCATTGGAAAGGATGGATCGCTGTTCGGCCATCAATCCGTAAACGACTGTCCAAGAGGCGGTTGGTTTGAGCTGTTGTTGATAATTTAATACCCATAATTCGGAGCGATTACGGTTTGGCGTTAGTGTCGAATTGAATTGAAACCGATCCAGGGTATTTTTATAGGCCAGATCGAGCATGCTGTTGACCCGCTTGCCATTGTGCGAGATGCGAGCTTGTGTCCAGATTGTTTCAACTTTTTCCCGCGCTGTATCACTCGTGAATGTGGTGTAAAAATTTTGTGCGGCGAAATCTCGACGGTCCCAACTGCCTCGCCATTGGATCGAATACCGTTCAGCCAATTTCACATTCAGTGCGGTACTAAGTTGTTGGTTGTAAAAATAGCCTTTGTCGCCCATTGACCGGAGCGGTTGTCCGGTGCTTTGAACCTGTTGACCACTCAGTGACCAGCGGCTTTGGGAATTGTTATGATGAATGCCGCCACTGAATCGGGCAAGGTTGTATTCGCCGGCTTGTGCCTGTAACTGGACGGTTTGCTTTTTCTCGTTGGTGAGTTTGCTGAATGTTTTCGTGATGATGTTGACCACACCACCTACGGCTTCGGATCCATAAACGGCAGCGGCCGGTCCTTTTAAGATTTCAATGCGAAGGATATCGGCCGGTGGAACCGGAATATATCCGGCAAAATGGCCGGTAATCGGATCATTGATGCGAACGCCGTCAATCAACATTAGGATTTGCTGGAACGTGGTACCCCGGATCAATAGATCAGCCTGCGAACCGGCCGGTCCGCGTTGCTGAACTTCGATACCGCCTTGCATTTTCAAAATATCGTCTAAGGAGAGGGCCGCCATTTGTTCCAATACGGAACCGTCAATGATCACAATATTTTTTCCGCTTCGGATCGTTTTCTCCTCGGTTCGGTTATTGGTTAGGTTGACCGGTTCCAGCTCATCGATTGTTTGTGCAGCTACTGTGTTACAAAGCGTCATGATAACACCAAGTAAAAATTGGGATACAAACTGTGTTGTCTTTTTCATATGTTGGGTATTGTGCCGCAAAGATCGGGTGATCGGGATTTACCGGCAAGTATGAAAAAATCATGTCCGGAAAAGTGCCATGCGACTGCGTTATCAGTACTGCTCGTTTTGATTTGGGAACAGGCGTTCTTTCACGTCATGGATATACTGCTGCACAGCGCCGTGAATCTGTTCCTCCAGGTTCAGATACGTACGTAAAAAGCGTGGCTTGAATGTGGTGTTGATACCGAGCATATCATGCATAACCAACACTTGTCCATCACAGGCGCCACCCGCGCCGATGCCAATGGTGGGTATGTGCAGTGATTGCGAAACCTCAGCAGCCAATGCAGCCGGTATCTTCTCCAGCACAATCGCGAAACAACCGGCCTCCTGTAATGACAGCGCATCTTTTTTTAGTTTCTCGGCCTCCGCTTCTTCCCGGGCGCGTACGGTGTATGTTCCAAATTTGTAGATACTTTGCGGAGTGAGTCCCAAATGGCCCATCACCGGAATGCCTGTACTGATAATTCGTTTGACCGACTCGACCACCTCCTCGCCACCCTCCAGTTTGACAGCATGTCCGCCCGTTTCTTTCATTATCCGTATGGCTGAATGCAACGCCTCTTTGGAATTACCCTGATAGGAACCAAACGGCATGTCGACAACCACCAAGCATCGTTCGATGCCGCGAACGACACTTTGGGCATGGTAAATCATCTGATCCAACGTAATGGGTAGGGTTGTTTCATGACCGGCCATTACATTGCTGGCGCTGTCTCCAACCAAAATGACTTCAACGCCGGCTGCATCAAACATTCGGGCGAATGAAAAATCGTAGGCGGTAATCATGGCGATTTTTTCACCGCGGTCTTTCATGACCTGCAAGGTGTGGGTGGTTACTTTACGAACCTCTTTATGCGTAGACATAACATCACATTAGGATGAAGAAATAAAAACGGTAAGTATGGAAAATGTTCGGAATATGGCCATGCATCAACATAAAACAGATCCCGAAACCGGGTGCGAAGATACAGCGACAGCAGAAATCATCGGTTATTTTCGCCGGCTTGGGGACCTGCAGTAAACGGACTGTTGTGGCGATTGATAATGGGTAGGGCAATGAAAGCCAATAATCCGATGATAACAACCAATGAAGTGGATACACCCCACATCACCCATCCAAATGCTTCACCAACGGTTAGTGATAGTCCGTAAAAAGTGAGTGTTTCGCCTACGAAAAGCGGAAAAGAGCCGATGCCACCCGGTGTCAGAATCATGGATATCGTGGCGAGCGTGAGTACCGAAAAAGCGGCCACTGGTTGTAGCGATGCCGTTGATTCCATGGCAAAAAAACCAATATAAATCTGGCCAAGGTACATGGTCCAAATAAACAAGGTATGTGCCAGAAATAATCTCCGCTGGCGCATGCGTTTGACCGATTTTAACCCGTCTCCCAAACCGTTGAAAAATCGGATGACCGCCGCAATGGGCCTGACGTGTGGGTGTTTTTTGAACAGGTAACGGATGATGAGCAGAATGAAAAGCAGGGGTACGATGTAAATCAGTAAAATACGGAGCCAATGGGTTGGATCATTGCCAGTCTGTATTTTTTTTAGAAGAGCATCACCAATCTGATCAAGTTGCAAGAGCAAGGTGATGCCAATGAAAATCAAAAAACAAATCAGGTCAAACATGCGCTCTATCAATATGGTGCCCAGCAGCCGGTCAACTCGGAGTTTTTCATAACGTGCAAGCATCGTACATTTCAGAATCTCGCCAAGTCGGGGAACGGCGCTGTTAGCCAGGTAGCCTGCCATGGTAACCGAAAATGTATTCAACAAAGATGGATTGTATCCAAGTGGTTCCATCATGAGCTTCCAGCGCATGGAGCGACTGATGTGGCTTAAAATACTCATACAGGCTACCGGCACAATGTAGATGTAATTGATCTGTTGAAGTGATTGTTTAAACACCGACCACTCGGTTGCGTTCATTTGATGCAATTGCCACCAGATCAAAAAGAGGCCTCCACCCAGAAAGATAGTCAGCTGTATGAAGGTTCGGTAAGATGTCACACGTACAGGTTGAGTTGTAAAGATAGCCGTTCATGTCATGTAATCGACATCGTGTCTATCAATCGTACATCATCTATACTGGCTGCAATGAATGCGCGTACCGCTTGATGGTCGGAGGCACGTAGAGGTGCCAGCGTATTTTGGCAGACAGTGATGTAGTCAATTTTAAATCCGGCTTGTGTGAGTCGGTCTTTAGCCTCCTCCAACAGGAATGCCGTAGGTTTTTTGTCAAAAGCATTTTTTATTGACATCAGAACAACATAGATCGTGGATGCCCGTTTCTGTTGTTCTTCATTGAGTCTTCGATTTCGACTGCTCATCGCCAACCCATTTTTTTCTCGAATAGTTGGTTGGATTTCAATACGGACTGGTATCGATTCCAGTTCAATCAATCGTTGTATGACCATGCATTGCTGGTAGTCTTTTTCGCCCAGGAAAAGCCGCTCGCAAGGGATGATGTCCAGCAATCGATGAACAACCATACACACCCCTTGATAATGCCCCGGCCGATGCGCGCCTTCCATAATAGTTTCGAGAAAGCCTAGGTCGTATTGCTTGAGTGGGATACCAGTTGGATAAATTTCGGTTTCTGCAGGCAGGAACAGGATATCACAACCGGCGGCCTCGAGCATCTGTATATCCTGTTCCAGACTAATAGGATACTGTTGATAATCACTGGGATTATTGAATTGCGTGGGATTGACAAAAATACTACATACGGTCAGGGTGCATTGGCGTTTGCTGGCTTCAATGAGGGATATATGGCCGGCATGCAGCGCGCCCATGGTAGGACAGAAGCCGATACTCGCTTGCTGCTGTT
>CAZZJF010000106.1:0-8415 GCA_964654325.1 uncultured Ferruginibacter sp. | reverse complement strand
CTATGCGAAATACGGAGCAGGCTTAATTGATCAATTAATCCGGGCTGTAAAACCATTGGAGGCCTCCATTTTGATTGTTGACGAAAAAAAATAAGCCACGGATACCGTGGCTTATTTTTTGTGATGACGTTGTTGATTATTTATTGAAATCGGCTTCGGTTACATCGGTATTTAGGATAATCTCATTAATATCCAACGTGAACTGCATAGCGCCTAGATCCTGTGTAATCGTGTGAGGAAGCAGAATGGCTCCCACTTTTTTGTAGTCGCCATACGAGACGGTGATTGTCATTTCTTGTCCTTGTGCTTCGCGGTTACTCACTTCCTGTAGTAATAGTCCGGATTTTACGCTATAATACTCGGTTGTTTCTTTGCCGCTTGGCTTTTTGATTTTAACCACATGGGCTTCTTCGCCATTGATTTTCTCTTTACCGGATATGGTTAATGTGAATCCCGGACTGAGGATATAGTCGAGGGCATCGATGATATAGTGATGATCCTGATTTTCTTTGATTTCTTTTTCCTCCAAGTCCATGCGCTGGCCTTGCTGTGCCTGAAATCCTGTTTGTCCGTTAAAATTAGTTTCCATAACCGTCATTCCGCCGGCATTGATAGATGTATACCGTTTATTGGGAGCCATCCGCATTTCGGTGCCGGTTAGCGTGTATCCCTGGATGCTGGATGTAAAGTTAGATTTGGTTGTATTTACAGCTAATGCAGCTTCTTTTCCGCCAATCGCAGTCAGGTAATTGTTGATGATTGCCTCGGCGGTGATCGCCGTTGGGGCAGATGTTGATGTCGAAACGGTCGGTTTGTTTTCTACCGGTGCTGCGAATTTGTCATATTTGTTTATCGAAAATCCCAAGCGTCCCAGGTTGGCTTCCATTTTAGCGGCATTTCCAACGATGATGATCCGTGCATTATCCGATGAAAAGTATTTTTTGGCCACTCGTTGAACATCGGCAATAGTGACCGCATTTATTTTCTGTAAGAAGGTTCGGTAGTAGTCTTTTGGCAGTTCATTGATCAAGATATTTGAGGCGTACATGGCGGACGTTTCCGGATCTTCCATACCCAAAGCGAAGCTGCCGTTGTACTTGGCTTTGGCGCTTTGCAGTTCTTCATCGGTGATTGTACCATTACGCATATTTTCGATTTCGCGCATGATTTCTGCTACGGCAGAATCTGTTTTTTCGGTGCGCACTTTTGCTTCAGCAGAAAACAAAGACTGAAAACGTCCTCGTCCAACGGACGAGTAACTGCCATACGTGAAGCCATGCTTTTCACGCAGGTTCATAAAGAGTTTGCTTTCGGAACCGCCGCCGATGATCTGGTTAGCAATCATCAACGCATGATAGTCCGGGTTGCTTAACGGATTTTGGATCAAACAGCTCACTGAAATTTCGGCTTGTACGGCTGAAGGAAGGTCAATCAGATTGATTTCCGTTTTAGAAACGTTGGGTGCAAGAGTCAGTGTTGGTAAGGTTAACGATGCGCCAGTCCAGTTACCAAAGGCCTTTTCGGCTAATTTTTTAGCATCAGCAGGGGTGATATCTCCAACAAACGTCAGGTAACTGCGGGATGGGGTGATATACGAGCTATATGCTTTTTTCACATCGTCGAGGGTGATGTTCTGAATGGTTGTTTCGGTTTCAAATTCACCCATGGGTGATTGTTTGCCGTAATGCAGGGCCATTTTTACACGACCGGCAATTGCCGCCGCGTTTTTATCGCTTGTTTTCAGTCCCGTGATGGTTTGTTTTTTTAGTTTGTCAAACGACTCAGGCAGAAAAGCGGGTGATTGCAAAGCCTCGGCCATCAGCAGGAAAGAAGGTTCAAAATAACGCGTAAGCGCAGCCGTAAAACCACCGGAACTGGACAGGGATACGGATGATCCCATCAGGTCCACTTTTCGGTCGAATGCCGCTTTCGGTGTTTTGGTGGTGCCTTCGCCGAGCATGGCGCCCATTAATTTATTGACACCGGCTTTATTACCTTCCGTGATTGGGCCCGCGTCAATGGATAGCGATGCATTTACTTTTGGCAGTTTGTGGTTTTCAACGACAAGAATCGTCATGCCGTTTTTCAGTTTGAAAATAACCGGATCTTTAATGGTAACAACCGGTGCCGGACCCGGTGTTGGAACTTTGGAGCGGTCAATGTTGGTTTGACCGAATGTTAGGGTCGCCGTAAAAGCGATCAATACGAACGATACTATTTTTTTCATGTTGGCCTGATTTATTTTTTGGGTAGATAATACACAACGACACGTTGGTTGGGGTTGAGGTATTTTTTGACAACATCGCGAATATCTTCCCGTGTTATTTTACGAACTTCATCCAACTCCTCGTTTACTTTATTCGTGTTTTTATTGTGAAAGGTGTATCCATCGGCAAGATTTTCGGCAATACCGAGCATTTTGTCGTTTTTGCTTACATAATTATTTTCAAACTGGTTCATGATTTTGGTGAACTCCTCTTCACTAATTAGCTCCTTTTGGAGCTTTTCAAGTTCCTCGTCCATGTCTTTGAGCAAGTCATTCAGTTTTTGTTCGCCGGATGGCAGCGCAAACGTGATATAAGCACCATAGTCCTCCAGGGCATAATTGAAGCAGCCTACAGTCAGTGCATTTTTCTTATCGTCGACCATTTTCTTATACATGCGACTACTGGCACCATTGCTGAGTACATTGGCAGCCATTTCCAACATCATTGATTCGCGACTGGTCATACCCGGAGTACGGTACGCGGTCATTATCGCCGGAATCTGAATATTGTTGTCATAGGTCGTATCGATGATCTGCTGCGTGATCGGCGCCTCATTAATACGAGCTCGTTTTACGGGTGCGCCGGCAGGGATATCACCAAAATAGGCCTGTACTTTCTTTTTGGTTTTATCAATATCAATGTCGCCGGCAATGACCAATACGGCATTATTGGGCACGTAATATTTTTTGTTAAAGGCGATGAATTCGTCCAGGGTGGAGGCATCTAAGTGTTCCATACTACCAATTGGAACCCAGTTGTACGGGTGCTTGGTGAAGAGTCGCTTCATCACCGTGGCGAGGAAATTGCCGTAGGGGGAGTTATCGACCCGCATCCGCTTTTCCTCTTTCACGACTTCATTCTGTGTTTTGACTCCAATTTCATTGATGACTGGGTGTAACATGCGCTCGCTTTCTAGCCAAAGGCCGGTCTCCAATTGATTGGAAGGGAACACTTCGTAATAAAAGGTTCGATCCTGTGTGGTGTTGGCATTGTTTTCACCGCCGTTTTTAGTGACGATTTTCATGAATTCGCCGCGTTTGATATTTTTGGAGCCTTCAAACAACAGGTGTTCAAAAAAATGGGCAAAGCCCGTTCGGTCAGTGCGTTCATCTTTGCTGCCCACGTGGTACATAACGGAAACAGCAACAACAGGAGCGCTGTTGTCTTTGTGTAATACAACGTGCAGTCCGTTCGGCAAGTCGTACTCAGTGAAAGAGACTTTTTGTGCGTTGGTGGCCATGATGCAAAAGCAGGCCAACAGAAGCAGGGAGAGTTTGTGCATGTATCAAAATTTTGTGGCAAAATTAGGGGCAAACTGTGCCACAAAAATGTCAAAAATTGCTAAATGTTGATTGGGGTTTATTTGAGTGCCCTGGCACCAGTTATTTGGCTAGATGGTTTATTTGAGTCGGGCGTTCATTTCCGCAACTTGTTTTTCCATTTCCTTTTTGTAATCCTCTAGCTGCTTTTGGATAGCTTCATTATTCAAAGACAGGATTTGAGCGGCTAAAATGCCTGCATTTTTCGAGTTATTCAGCGCCATCGTGGCAACGGGTACACCAGCCGGCATCTGAATGATGGACAAAACGGAATCCCAGCCCTCCATCGATTGGGTGGATTTGACAGGCACGCCAATCACAGGTAGGGTCGTGTATGAAGCAACCATGCCGGGTAGGTGGGCTGCACCTCCGGCGCCGGCAATAATGACGTGAATCCCCCGTGCTCTGGCGTTGATTGCAAATGATCGCATCTCATCCGGCGTGCGGTGTGCTGAAACGATTCGTGTTTCGTGAGCTATGCCAAATTCGTTAAGTATGTTACAGGCAGCTTGCATGATTGGCAGATCACTTTCACTACCCATGATAACCGATACAAGTGGATTCATATTTAATCAATTATATTATCCAAAGATACGTACAACCTGGTTCCAGGGTTGTCATTAAACCGGTCAATAAACCAACACACGATAGCCCCATGCCGGTAATTCTATGCTCAGCGAGTCTGACACTGGGGTAGGTTTATTGGTGAACAGATCGGTTGGTGTGCCTGCTAAGTTGTGATGCCTAATCGAAACTTTTCTTTTTTTGCCGGATAAGTTCAAGATGGTCAAAACACGGGTACTGTCTTGTGCTCTGAAATAGGCATACACGTTTTTATCATCTGTTTTACAGCGATCATAGGACGCGGTGGCGGCAAGAGCCGGGTTATTTCGTCGGATGGTATGCAGGGTTTTGTAAAAGCCCGCTTTGGTGTATTTCTTCCAACCAATCGGATCTTTGACAAAAAACCGCAATCTTTTTTTGTTGGGTTCCTCTTGGCCATTGTAAACCAAGGGGATAGATTGATACATCGTTTGTGTCAATACCGCGAAAGCATCGGCCGCAGCACCGTATTTTTCAAATTCGGTACCGTTCCAGCTGTTTTCATCATGATTCGATGTGAAGAAAAGCCGGAAACTGTTTTTAGGAAAACGCGCTGCATCTGTTTCCAAAGAATCAATAAACGCGCTGGGTGTTATTTTCTGTTCGTACAATTCTTTCATGCGGTGCATAGCGTTCCAGTTGTAGGTTTCATCAAAGCCTGCCTTGTGTAAACCAACTGTATTCCCCTCTGCTAACATGAATATGGGTTTTGTTTTACGGAGCGACCGGATGCAGGATTCCCAGAAGTCATCGGGTACCAGCTCGGCCACATCACACCGAAAGCCGTCAATATCGGTCTCCCGAATCCAAAATCGCATGGCATCGATCATACTGTCGCGGAGTTCCGGGTTTTGGTAATCAAGTCGTAAAACATCGGTCCAGTCGAATGGCGAAACGAATCCGCCAACGGAATCTTTCATGTAAAAATCAGGATGGTTGGTTACCCAAGGATTATCCAAAGCCGTGTGGTTGGCTACCCAGTCTGTTATTACAAGAAAGCCCATCTTGTGGGCTTTACGAACCAGTTTTTTAAAATCAGCCAGTGTGCCGAATTCGGGGTTTACGTCTTTGTAGTTTCGAACAGCATAATAGCTGCCCAGTTCCTGTTCATTCATTTTCCGACCCTTAATACCGATTGGTGTAACGGGCATAAACCAAATGATTTCGACGCCCATCTCTTTCAAACGGGGTAATTGTTTTTCAAATCCGGCGAGATTGCCTGCGGTGGAAAACTGCCGAAGGTTGACCTCGTAAATGTTGCTCTGTGCAATTCGATTGCGGAGCTCGGTTTGTTTTTGTCCGAAAGACGAGGCAGCACAAATGAGTGAGCAAAGAACAAGGCTAACTATTCGAAGCGAGAGTTGGTACATGGTTGATGTGTGGTTGATTAAGGCGTTTCGTTTGAACGTGCGGTGGTTTATTGCTTATTTGGCTAGTTCTAATACCAGACTTTGGTAGGAGCCAAGGGTTAGTTCTCCAATTGGATTTTTCTCACCGGTGAGTACATTGGTGTATGTTCGGAATCCAGTGGTGCGTTCGGCATAATTTTTAAAATCAATTTTTTTATCGGTTTTGGACGTATTCATGATGGTCATCACCGTTTGGTCGCTGGTGTAACGGAAGTATACATAAAGTCCATCTTCCGGCAAGTACTGCATGAACCGACCGCGGGTAATGGCTGGTGCGCTTTTGCGGAATTGGGCCAGGGTACGAACCGTATTGAAAATGCGGGCATCTTTTTTCGATCGCCCAGCTGCTTTGAATTTATTGATGGAATCATTTTCCCATCCCCCGGGAAAGTCTAAACGAACATAGCCATCGTTTGGATACGTGGTACCGGTCGTTGCAAATTCAGAGGTGTAGTAAAACTGGGGTATGCCACGACAGGTCATCAGCCAGCAAATAGAGGACAAGTATTTATCCATGTTTTCATTTATCACCGAATAGAAACGAGCGATGTCGTGATTGTCCAAAAAAATCACATTACGCGAAGGGTCTTTATAAACGAAGTCTTGGGCCAGCGTGGTATATAGTTTATTGACGCCGTTGGTCCATCCAAAATCTTCATTCATGGCCGCTGTGATTCCCCATAAAGTTTGAAAGTCGGTGACTGCGGGTAAATTGCTTTTATAGGGAATATCGATATTGTTTTCACAGAAAAAACTTTGGTTGGGAACACCATGTACCCAGGTTTCGCCGAATAGCGTCATGTTGGGGTATTCATCCAAAATTGCTTGATTGCAAGCATTCATGAAATCAAGGTCATTGTATGCATAGGTGTCGATGCGCCAGCCATCAATGCCAAATTCTTCCACAGACCAGAGTGCATGTTGAATTAGATAAGTAGCCACGAACGGATTACGTTGGTTGAGATCGGGCATTTGCTGGGTGAACCAGCCGTCGCTCATTTTTTTTCGGTCGATGATGCTAGCATACGGATCAAACAGGGTTTGGTCTTTGTAGGTGGTGTTGGTATATTGGTCCCATTGATTGAGCCAGTCTTTCATGGGACTGTCCTGTACTGTAAAATGATAAAGACCAACATGGTTGTACACGGCATCCTGGATGATTTTGATTCCTCTCTGATGAGCGGCGTCTACGAGTGACCGGTAGGCATTGTTTCCTCCTAGTCGGGGGTCTACCCGATAATGATTAGTGAACGCATAGCCGTGTTCAGTTCGGTTTGGCATATCATTTTCCCAGATTGGATTGAGCCAGATAGCTGTGACACCCAGGTCTTGCAGGTAATCTAGCTTGTTTTCTATGCCTTTCAGGTCGCCTCCGTGGCGGTTGAAAACCGTGTCTCTCCGTAGCGTTTGATCACGCATGCCGGCCACCCGGTCATTGGAGGTGTCGCCATTGGCAAACCGGTCGGGCATGATGAGGTACATGAAATCGCCGGCATGTACACCTTGCGCATAGCTACGGCCTTTTTGGCTGCGGCGTTTTTTTAACTCATATGAAATAGAGGTGACGGTTGTCGCATTTCGTTTTTCGATAAGAAATGAGCCAGGTTTTGCTTTCGAATCAATTTGTAGGTTGAGAAAAACATAACGTTTGTTTTCGGGGCGGATTGTTTTAATCAATGTGACGCCAGGGTATTTGATGGAATATGTCGCCGTGCTGTCGGGGATGTCACTATGTACCATGATTTGCAGGTTCTTGCTTTTCATGGATGTCCACCAGTGTGGTGGATAGCAACTGGTTTTACCGGTTTGTGCATAGCCGTAAAGGGCGCCTACTTGGAGCAACAGGATAAAGAAGCAATAATTCAGGGCATTACGCATAATTCGGTTATTCGTCTTTGTCATTGTCTTTGACCATTAAGGTTAGTAAGCCGGCAAAAATCATTGATACGCCACCAAGCACAATCGTATTCAATGTATTCGCTTGAAATAATTGCATGGTGAAATAACCAAGAATGCTGGCTGCCACTATTTGCGGGATCACAATGAAAAAATTAAAAACACCCATGTAATATCCCATGCGGTGGGCCGGCAGTGCGCTGGAAAGCATGGCATACGGCATCGACAAGATCGAAGCCCAGGCGATGCCAACCATAGACATCGATACAATAATCCACGTTGGATTGGTGATAAAATAAATGGAGATCAGTCCGATGCCACCCAGAATCAAACAAATCATATGCGTGATTTTCCGGTTTGTTCGGTAGGCGATCAGGGGGATTAGAAAAGCGAAAACAGCCGCCACGCCGTTCCGAACGGAAGAACACAAGCTGAGCCAGTCGGCGCCGGTGTTGTATTCTGTTTGCACTCGCTTGAGGGAAGTCAGCTCAGATGGACTGAATAATTGCAGGCTGCTATCACTGAAATGGGTAGCGAGATTTATTGAAATGGCAACCGGATTTTCATCGCTCCGATATTTTTTGATTTCTTCTATATCACTTTTCAGCGATTCGAATTTCTTTTTGAGATCGGGCATTTGTATGATTTCTTCTTTTAGAATAGATACCGAAACAGCATTGGCCATCTTGTCAACAAGGCTACGATCCACTTTCATGTCGTATTTGGTGGACGTCACCGCATTCGTTGAGTAGATCCACATCGCAAACAAAGCAAACCAGGTGAAGAATTGAACAAAGGCCAATTGTTTCATGGTGCCGGGCATTTTCAGAATGCCGCCAAATGTTTCTTGAAGGGCCTGAAGAAAGGTGGTATTTTTTTTAGCCTGTTTGAATGACTCGATGTCCTCGGGCGGGAATTCGT
>CAZZJF010000105.1:0-8433 GCA_964654325.1 uncultured Ferruginibacter sp. | reverse complement strand
ATCCATTGTGGCGTAGAAAGCGGTCTCATGCTTTTGAATAGCCTGTGGTACGGGCGCAGCCTCCTGTGGTTTGCTTTTTTTAAAAAATAACAGGTAGGCGCCAAATAGAGAAACAATGATGACGGCAACAATGAGTATTTTACGCATTTTTCTTCGTTTTTACAAAAGTAAAACAAACCAATAAGCATTCTGTTCACTCGTTATTAAATATTGAATTTACTTACCTTCGCGCCTTCAAACCAATGCTTTTAGGACTACAGCATATTACATTTGAATTTGGCGCCCGTACCATAGTTCAGAACGCCACCTGGCATATCCAACCCAATGAACGAATCGGACTGATCGGTTACAATGGCACCGGCAAATCAACCTTATTAAAAATTTTCACGGGCGAGTATTCCCCGTCTGCCGGGACCGTGGAAAAAGGCCGGGAAACCACCATTGGTTTCTTACACCAGGATCTGCTGGGATTTGACACTGACGAGACCATTCTCGACGTCGCTTTGGGAGCATTCACCCGCGTTCGGGCGGTAGAAAAAGAGATGGAGCTGCTGGGCGAGCAATTGAGCCAAACCGGCGACGAACAACTGGCCATTCGTTATGCCGAGCTATTGCATGAGATGGACGTCTTGGACGGTTACAACATCCAGCACAAAACCGAAGAGATTCTTCAAGGACTTGGATTCAGCAATGATGAATTAAAAAAACCCTACAAGCAATTCAGTGGTGGCTGGCGCATGCGGGTATTACTGGCCAAGATGATCCTGCAACATCCTGATGTGCTTTTGCTCGATGAACCCACCAACCACCTCGATCTTCCCAGTATTGAATGGCTAGAAAAATACCTGTCCCACTACCCTGGCGCTGTTGTGATCGTTTCGCACGACCGGTTCTTTCTGGACAGGATGTGCACCAAAATAGTCGAGTTGTACCAGCAGGAACTTCATTTCTATGCCGGGAATTACAGTTTTTACGAAACAGAGAAAGCTTTGCGTATCGATTTGCAGAAAAAAGCATTTGAAAACCAACAAGACTATATCCGGCAGCAAGAACGCTTTGTGGAACGATTCAAAGCCAAAGCTAGCAAGGCGGCCCAAGCACAAAGTATTGTCAAACGACTGGATAAACTGGAACGAATCGAAAATGTGGAAATAGAACGCCCGAACATCCGAATCAATTTCTCTGTAGGCAAACAACCGGGTAAAATCATCTGTACACTGAAGGATGTTTCCAAGCGCTTTGGCGACGTGGAGATATTGAAAAACGCGTCGGCCGAGATTGAGCGAGGTGATAAAATCGCATTAATTGGCGCTAACGGCAAGGGTAAGTCAACACTTCTACGGATCATCGCCAATGCCGAATCTTTTACGGGTGAACGAGAGTGGGGACACAATGTAACTGAATCTTTTTATGCCCAGCATCAGTTAGAAGCATTAGACTTGAATAACGATATTTTGGAGGAGATGCGCGGGTGCAGCAGTGGACACAATGATCTCGAGCTCAGAGCATTGCTCGGATCATTCCTATTCAGCGGCGATACGGTTGAAAAGAGAATTAAAGTACTGAGCGGCGGCGAAAAAGCCCGGGTAGCTTTGGCTAAAGTTATTGCCAGCAAAGCCAATTTTCTGATGCTCGATGAACCGACTAACCACTTAGATATCCATTCGGTTGATCTGCTGGTAGAAGCCCTGAACAAATATGAAGGAAGCTTGATTCTGGTATCCCACGACCGGTACTTCATTAGCCGGATTGCCAATAAAATATGGGAAATCGATGAGCATCAGGTTCGGATTTTCAAAGGCAGTTATGCAGAATGGGAGGAATGGAAAGAACGGCGTTTAACCAATAATATCCGGGAGCAAAAAGCACCGACTCAGTCAATCACCCCATCCCCTACACCAAAGGTCAACGAAAAGCACGCACAACAAGCATCTAACGAATCCAAAAAAGAAATCCAGCGTCTGAAGAACAAGATGCGCAACCTGGAAGAAAAAATGGTCAGCCTCAATAGCCAAAAACAGGCGCTTGAAAACGCATTGAGCAATCCGGAAACCTACGGCGATAAAGAGAAATTCCTGCAAACAGAGGCTGAATATAAAAAAACCAATGAATCGCTGGAAAATCTTACCAGTGAATATGAACTGATTTTTGAACAATTGCTGACACTAGAATCTGACGCACCATAACGGGCAGAAAACCGGCTAATTTTTTTCTTACTTTTTTTTATAATCGTTTCTAAAAGTCTTATTTTTGCAACCGCGTCTGTAACAAGAAGCGATAGTTGGATCGGTAGTTCAGTCGGTTAGAATGCTACCCTTCATCCCGAGTACTCGGGACGGGTTCGAGTCGATTATGTTTGTTGTGTATATTTTGAAGAGTGAGAGAGATGCTAGTTATTACATAGGGTATACACAGAATATACAGCGACGACTTGATGAGCATAATACATGAAAATCGATTTATACAAAACGAAAAACGCCTTGGATTTTAGTTTATTGCGAAACGCACCAAACCAAATCTGAAGCAATCAAACGAGAAAAATTTCTGAAAGCTCAGCGAAATGTTGAATTTTACAGAAAATTGATAGAAAATTGGATCGGTAGTTCAGTCGGTTAGAATGCTGCCCTGTCACGGCAGAGGTCGCGGGTTCGAGTCCCGTCCGGTCCGCAAAAAGTCTCTTGATTTTCAAGGGACTTTTTTAGTTAGATACTTACCCTTCAATTGGATTATTGCTAAAATTCAGTTGTCACACACCTAGTCTGTAATCTTGCTGATTGTATCAAATTCAATTTTAACGGAATACCCTGTATCGCTCAGTAGCAATCTTTCCTCTTCAGACAAGCTTCTCCAGGCACTATCAATACAATCCCGAATTGTTTTTTCATATTGTTTTTTGGAAATCCACTGACCCGTTGTCAACTGGAAGTAATGATTTTTTGAAGAACGACATGAGATCATTGCAACAAGAGCCAAGCTGATTAAAAAGATTTTTTTCATGTCTTTCGTTTTTGTTTTTAAATAAATTCATTTCACATAACTGCGCTAATTTCAAGTATATTTTTTTGGGCTATATATTTCCTGACCGGCATTAATTGCAGAAAACAATCCACTTGATTTCACGCCTTTTTGACTTTATATAACCTCATTAACTAAATCAACTCAATAAATAGCGTATAAACTAAAACCCTCTAGCTCCATGGTCTTAAAGGAATGATGAAATAAAACCACCTTAGGATTTCTACCCTGAGGCGATCCTTCCAGATGATGGAACTCATCCCTTCTTACAACGCCATGTTGTATTTCGGTTCTAAAAAATAAGTAACAATGCTTTTTAAGAACATTGCGTCCTGAATAACGATCAAAAAAATCACCATAGCATACTTCTTCGCAATACAGCGTATCGATCTGATACTTGGCCAGTGTTTCATTTAACATTCCACGAAGGGCCGGACTCATCGCAGCATAAAATTCATGTTTATCATCTGCCCAAGATCGACATTCACCGGCAACACCGACTACTTGCGAAAAACTATTACAAACGAACAGACATAATATAATTGAAAAAAAAATGGCTTTCATGGAAAACGGTTTTGATGTAGCTCAAAGTAATACCGTCCATTTGTAAACCAATTGTCAATTTGCAAATCTTCAACAACTTGGAAAAAGACGCCATAGTTGATTAGATGAAATTCGGAAAATGAAAAAGGGCATATGAAAAAAAGAAACCGGCCTGAAACAATCGAAATGAAAAAGTAAGAACCGGACGCAACCACACCCTATACCCATTAGCGAACACGTACTTGTATTGCTTTGGTTTGAGCTGGTGACTGACCGAGCCCCGGGCGCTTGTACACAAAATGTAGCGTACAGGTCCCTTTTTGAATGCCTTTGAAGGTCCAGCAATCTTCCCCACCGGTGCCGGGTCGAGCCGGTTGATCTCCGATGTATTTACGACGCAAGGAATCCACCATGCGTGTCCCCTCTTCATGTTCCCAATACCATCGATAGCCGGTGGATGGATTCGTGGGTAGCTTAACGGTAAACGACTTATTTAGCCGAATGTCAACATCGAATTCATCGGTTGCAATCGTTGTAAATCCGAGCAATATCATGGATATGCTAATGGTAAGTACAAGGCCTATTACAATCCCTTTCTTAGATATAAATTTTGAATGTATTGGTTTCATTTGTTAGAGTCATAAAGACTGAAATGTTATTTAACGATTCTGTAATAGAACCAAGTTGATTACAATACGATCATCTATTCAATAAAATTAAGTCTCAGGCCGAGACATGTTGATCAATGTCCTCCATATTGATGGCATTATGACTCTCGTCATAGATGCAAATTCCGTCCTTGATTAGTAGCACCTGCGGAGAAGCATGCGTTACACCAAAACGATCAGCAATTTCGTTTGAGATGTCTCGGTGGTTCAATAAATCCAGCAAAAAAAAATCCGCACCAGCGGGCACGGAAGCACGATCAAGACGATTCAGGGCCATAATACTGATGGAGCAACGGGTACTATGTTTAAACAGAACCTGATAACGATCCCCAGACTGCTCTACAATGTCGTTGAGCTGCCCAATATGTTGCAATGGTTTCCAATTCATAGACTAACGACCTCCATAAAGCATGGCCTGACCGGGGCAACCATATTTGCGAGAGGAAGCGCAACTCGACAACATCGTTACGGCTACAATAACCAAAACGGCGATGGTAACTAGTTTTTTCATGATAATTGGTTTAATTTACAGGTGCAAAAATACATTCAATTACAATAACGCATAATTTAGCCCTTTATTGTTGTGTTAAAAAAAAGAAAACAACATTCCAACTTGCTAATAATCAATACGTTACAAATATTATGCTTCAACTAACCCGTCCTCTGGCCTTCATTGACCTGGAAACTACCGGCGTATCCTTATCAACTGACCGAATTGTGGAAATCGCTATTATTAAACTGATGCCCGATCAATCCCGTCAAGTCAAACGAAAACTGATCAATCCGGAAATGCCCATTCCGAAAGCATCTTCAGATGTGCATGGTATTACCGACGAAATGGTGAAGGACGCTCCATCCTTCAAACAAGTGGCGAACGAAATCAAGCAATTCATTGAAAACTGTGACTTGGGGGGCTATAATAGCAACCGGTTTGACATACCCCTGTTGATGGAAGAGTTTTTAAGAGCCGAACTCGACGTCGACCTCAGCACTCGTCGCATGGTGGATGTTCAGCATATTTTTTACACCATGGAGCCAAGAACGCTGAGTGCTGCTTATAAATTCTATTGTCAAAAGGAACTGAATAATGCACACAGCGCCGAAGCAGACGTAACCGCAACCATTGATGTTCTGCATGCACAAGTCAACCGGTACCAGCATCTTGGCGACTCTGTGGATTCAATCCTTTCAGTCATTGGTGAGGAAAAAATAGTCGATTATGCCCGCCGTTTTTCGTTTGATGAACGAGGCGTAGAAGTTTTCAATTTTGGCAAATACAAAGGACGTTCCGTAAGCGAAGTGCTAAAAGCAGAACCCCACTATTACGATTGGATGATGCGTGGTGATTTTCCACGACATACCAAAATGAAACTTACCGAAATACTGAAAAGAACATTGCTCAAACAGTCCTAACCCGATCATGGCCTCATTGGAGAAGCTTGTTATCATACCGACCTACAACGAACGAGAAAATATTGAAGCCATCATTGATGCCGTGATGAATCTTCAAGCCAACTTTCACGTACTCATCATTGATGACGGTTCACCCGACGGTACGGCTACTATCGTGCGTTCCTTATTTGCCCGTTTTCCAGGACAGCTTTTTCTTGAAGAGCGTGCCGGAAAATTAGGCTTAGGCACCGCCTATATTCACGGATTTCGTTGGGCACTAGCCCGTTCGTATCAATTCATTTTTGAAATGGATGCCGATTTTTCGCATAACCCGGTTGATCTGATTCGATTACACGAAGCTTGTGTACAAGGTGCCGACGTAGCCGTTGGTTCTCGTTACATTAAAGGCGGCAAGGTCAAAAACTGGCCATTTCAACGGGTGGCACTTTCTGTTGGCGCGTCCATCTACACTCAATTGATTACCTGGATGCCGGTCAAAGATCCAACAGCCGGATTTGTATGTTACTCCCGTAAAGTCTTAGAGTCGATGCGATTGGATAACATTCAGTTTATCGGATATGCTTTTCAGATTGAAATGAAATTCACGGCCTGGAAACTGGGATTTCGAATCAAAGAAGTCCCCATCACATTCATCGACCGTAAACTGGGTGCCAGCAAAATGCACAAGAGTATCATCAAAGAAGGCATCCTAGGCGTACTCATCCTTCGCAGGAATAGTCTGAAAAAAAGTTACACCAACCAAATCAGACGAACATAATCCGCTATTACCCTTTTTTATACGCCGGATGGTATTGTGCCAACGTTGTCCGCAGATATTCGCGATCGAGATGCGTATAAATCTCAGTAGTGGAAATACTTTCATGTCCGAGCATTTCCTGTACCGCTCTCAGATCAGCGCCACCTTCTACCAGATGCGTGGCAAACGAGTGTCTAAACGTGTGCGGCGATACGTTTTTTTTGATACCGGCTTTTTGAACCAATGATTTAAGCAATAAAAATATCATCACCCTCGATAAGGCCCCTCCCCGTCTATTTAAAAACAGAATATCCTCCTGCCCTTTTTGAATGAGTAATTGATTTCGGATGGAGTGGCGATAAATACCGATGTGTTTGACGGCGGATGAACCGATAGGCACCAGACGTTGCTTATCCCCTTTCCCAATTACTTTGACATACCCAACATCCAAATAAAGCGAACTGATCTTGAGTCCTATGACTTCGCTGACCCGAAGACCACAACTGTACATGGTTTCAAAAATGGCTTTATTCCGAATACCCTCCGGTTTACTTAGGTCAATGGCGGCAATAATCGTTTCTATTTCTTCAAACGAAAGGGTATCTGGCAAGCTCCGTCGGAGCTTTGGCGACTCTAACAACGTTGTTGGATCCTTGTCCGTAATTTGTTCTATAGAACAGTATTTATAAAAACTACGTAAACCAGAAATAATTCTAGCTTGCGAGGTGGCCGTCATGCCCAATGCATGAATCCACTGAATGAAAGACTCCAGCAACGATAGTTCAACCTCATTGGGTGTTATCTTCATAGATTGTTGCTCCAGAAAAACCGTGAGTTTATCTAAATCGTGCAGGTAAGCCGCCACGGAATGGTCTGACAGCGATTTCTCCAATTGTAACCAGGCCTTAAATCCTTTTTTATACGACTCCCACATAGGTTATCATCAAATTTAGAGAACACCATGTAATTATATCCTAAATTCGCACACAAGTTAACCCATTCAACCTCATGGAGCCAGTGAATTTCCGTTCTTATCGGCGAAAACTGACCTTGCGTCGAAAATCATATCGCCGTTTTCTAAACCGCGCCGAAAAGAATCCTCCCCGTGGCATCGACTCGGTCACTCCCGTATTAGAAAAAGAAGTCTGGACCGAAATCGACTGCTTAAGTTGCGCGAATTGCTGCAAGAAAATGACTCCTACGTTTACGAAACAAGATCTGAAACGTATTTCAGCCCATTTCGGACAAAGACCGGACGAATTCCGCAAACAATGGCTGGTCAAAGATCGGAATAAAGACCTGGTCAATAAACAACAGCCCTGCCAGTTTCTAAACCTTAAAGACAATAAGTGTTCCATCTACGCCATTAGACCTGTAGACTGTTCCGGATTCCCCCATCTATCTAAGCGAAAATTCAGCGAATATGCCCACGTGCACAAACAGAATATCGACTTCTGTCCGGCCACTTTTCGCCTGGTCGAAAAACTAATAACCACCTTTGAGGAAACTGTTTAGCAAAAAGGATCTGTCTGTCATAAGCCGGATTCTGTGATACAGCCGAGACTGTACGACTGTCATTTATCTGGGAGCATCATTACTGATGCCCTCTTGCTGCCTACCCTCCGGCGCTCTGCGAACAGAAACGGACGGGCCGCCCTTGTCGCCGGTTTACATGGCATTACAGCACATAAGGTTTACCCGCAACCTCCATTACTGAAAGTCACCGTGAGCTCTTACCTCACGTTTTCACCCTTATTTCGGTTACCCGAAACGGTTATTTTCTGTGGCACTGGCTCGTTCCCTTACAGGAAGCCGGCTCTTCACCGGTATGCCGCCCTTTGCTGTCCGGACTTTCCTCCCCGAATGAATCGAGGCGACAGCCGACAGACAGATCCTGCACAAAGATACCATCAAAATTGGCCAATAAACGGCTGACCGAAACGATATCAGCCAATATCTCAGTAAACACTGCTCTTTCAGTATCTTTAATGCAAGCACAAGCTAATTTACATGAGCCGTTTGGATAAAGCCCGTTTATTAATTCGCAAACGCATTGAG
>CAZZJF010000104.1:0-8467 GCA_964654325.1 uncultured Ferruginibacter sp. | reverse complement strand
ACAGTTTGTTTGTATCAATACACCCATTCAACCAACTACTTTTACATACGGTTCGGGCGGAACACCTACGGTTACGGGACTACCGGCTGGCGTAACCATGACGGTCACCAACACAAGTATTACCATCTCCGGCACACCCACGGTGGCCGGAACGTTCAACTATACCATTTCCACTATCGGATGTTCTGTTTCTAGATTCTTTGGACAAATCAAAGTTCAGAACTCTAATCTTGCATTAACATCTGCAGCATCAACCACCAATCAGGCTATTTGCATCAACTCTCCCGTCACCAATATTGTTTATACTGCCGTATCCACTGTCACAGCCGTCAATATTACGGGTCTCCCAGCCGGTGTTACACATGTATTTAATGCAGGCGTATTAACCATAAGCGGCACACCCACCGTGAGTGGCGTTTTCAATTATAATATAACCATAAGTGGTGGCGGATGTTCTGCAACAACAACCTATACCGGAACAATCAATGCAAGGCCAAGACCAACAGTCAATATAACCGTTGATTACTGTACTTTGCCCGGCAGAGTATTGCTTAAAGCCGTCCCCACTCCTACGGGCACGCATACTTTCTCCTGGTCAAACGGAAGAACGACCGATACCTGTTCCGTAACCGCATCCGGCACTTACACAGTGACCGTTAACAATAGCGTTGGCTGTCAGACAGTAGCCTCCGTGAATGTAACACTAGGTATCCGTTTGACTTCGGCATCTAATTCCAATATCCAGAATGTTTGTTTGGGAGATAGCATAAGAAGAATCACTTATACCACTGCCGGTAATATTACAGCGATTAACATAACCGGATTGCCCGCAGGTGTAACCTATACGTATGCTTCCAATACCATCACCATATCTGGAACACCAAGCTCCTCCGGCACGTTCAATTATACAATCATACCAACGGTTAGCTGCGGAACGGTCGCCCCTTCAACAGGCGTATTCAATGTATATCCAAAACCAATAGTAACGATCAAATCAAGTTATTGCGCCATTCCCGGCCGTATCAAACTTACTGCTGTTGTTTCACCTGCCGGAACCTATACTTTCTTATGGAGTAATGGAGCCACCAGAGACACAACCTCTGTGAATATTGGCGGTGTCTACTCGGTGACGGTAACCAATTCAAATGGCTGTTTCCAAACCACATCAACCACTGCCGGTTTCGAATTAGCAGTGAATGGTAATTTCAATGCCGGAAACACGGGCTTCAACACCCCATTCTTGTTCAATCAGCAGTATCAGTATGTAGCCGACTCTCCGAATGTACAAACGGAATTGATCCCTCCTGGATTTTATGGAATTGATACCAATGCGAATAATTACAACGCTTTGTATCAGGGGCATGACCACACCACAGGCACCGGTAATTTCATGATCGTGCATGGCTTCCCATTCTTACAGGTTCCGGCCTGGGAAAAAACAATAAACGTCTCACCGAATACCTTGTATTATTTTTCAGCCTGGGCACAAGGATTAGATAGCTTGAACAATAATCCGATTTTACGATTCTCTGTAAATGGCAACCAAATCGGCACCAATCTTAATTTGACAAACCACGGTCAATCGCCGACCGCACCGGACAACTGGACACGGTTTTATGCCACATGGAATTCAGGCACATCAACCACCGCATCGTTTGCGATTACCAATATTCGGACTTTTTCACTTGGAAACAGTTTTGGCTTGGATGATATTTCTATCGGAGCACTTGGCCCCTTTATCACACTGGTATCGCCTCCATCTACGGACACCCAGACCGTATGTATAAACGCTCCAATTACACCAATCAATCTTGCTATAGGAATTGATACACTACCCCCTGTAGTCAATGGCTTGCCACCCGGAGTTAGTTTTAATTTCGATGGTTACAATATGATTATCAGTGGTGCACCTACCGTTTTAGGTGTATTCAATTACAGTGTTTCCATCAGCGGGTGCAGCCCTAAAGTATTTAATGGCCAAATCATTTCCCAAGGCCAGGCTTTGGCATTAACCTCGGTACCTAACAGCAACGCTCAAACGATATGTACCGGAAATCCAATAAACAACATCGTTTATAACGCAGGCGGAAATATCAGTTCGAATTTTGTGAATATTACGGGTTTACCGCCCGGCGTTACATATAATGTATCCATGGGCATCATCACCATCAGCGGTACTCCGACACTAGCAGGTACATTCAACTATACCTTGTCTGTTACAGGTGGTATTTGCTCCAATACAACCTCAACCGTTTCGGCAACCGGAACAATCAATGTGGTTGCCAACCCCAGTGTCATCATCACCTCCGATTATTGCACACAACCGGGACGAGTCAGACTGAAAGCCGTGCCCAGTCCTGCCGGCGTTTATACATTCAGCTGGAATAATGGAGCTTTAACAGATACCACAACAGTAGATCTGGTTGGAAATTATACGGTTACGGTCGTCAATGCCAGCGGATGCCGCGTGTCAGCGAGCGTATCTGTTTCAACTGAATTGGTAGCCAATTGGAACTTCGACTTAGGAAATACCGGTTTCATAACAACACCTACCGGAACGCAACGATATATATACGTACCTGACTCGGCTAATTACAGAAGAGAATTATATCCTCCGGGCAGATATGGCATAGGCGCCAATGCAAATAATTATCATGATCTTTACTGGGGGCGTGACCATACAACCGGAACAGGCAATTTCATGATTGTTCATGGATATGCCTTCGCTTCCCCAATCTTATGGCAAGACACGGTTCAGGTTACTCCCAACACCGATTATTATTTTTCTGCTTGGGGCATGAGCCTTAACGGATTTGGCTTCAATGGAAGATTGAAATTCAGTGTCAACAACACTCAAGTTGGCAACATACTATCACTTCCCAACCGAGGAAATTCGGATACATCCGTGAATAACTGGACACGCTTCTATGCGACGTGGAATTCCGGAACAGCCACTACGGCCGTATTGTCCATTACCAATATGCAAACCTCCTTCATTGGAAACAGCTTTGGGGTGGATGATATTTCTTTTGCATCCATGGCGCCATTCATCAATCTGGTGTCAAGTCCTTCTACAGACACGCAAACCGTATGCCTGAATACAACGATTACACCCGTTGCCTTAACGGTTGGTTCAGGCGGCTCCGTGGTTGTGACCGGCTTGCCTGCAGGTGTGTCCTATACCTATGATGGATTTAATCTGTTGATTACAGGTGCTCCAACGGCATTGGGAACCTTCAACTACACCATTGCCCTATCTTCGAATTGTGCGGCACGCACCTTCAATGGTCAGATCATTTCCAGAGGTCAAACACTGGCATTGTCCTCCGCACAAGCCACGTCCAATCAAACCATTTGTTTAAGAAGTCAGATAACAAGCATCACGCTGCAGTCTGCAGGTAATGTGAGTAATATCACTGCGATTGGTCTGCCAAGCGGTTTAACCACTACATTCAATCAAGGGATTTTCACTATCAGTGGCACACCCACGCAAACGGGTATTTTCAATTACTCTGTAACTACAACCGGCCCATTCTGCACTGCCGCTACCTTTACGGGAAGAATAAATGTCAATGCCTCGCCTAGCGCTTCCATTAATGCAACACCTTCCAATGCGATCAGTTGCGCCAGTTTAACAATCACACTGACCGCATCAGGTGGATCGAACTATACCTGGAACGGAGGACTTGGCAACAACGCTACTATAACAGTAACAAACCCGGGCACCTATGCAGTCAATATCAGCAATACACTGGGTTGTGTCGATTCAAGTGTTATCATCATCTCCAATGCTATTGCCCCCAATGTTTCAACCTGGCTGGGAATCAACGCAAACTGGAATGACCCAATCAATTGGTGCGGAGGATTGCCCAACGCAACCAAAAATGTGATCTTACCCGCCGGGCTCTCCTTTTATCCGATTATCAACAGTACGGCCGCATGTGCGAATCTAACCATCAACACAGGCACCACACTGATCATTGACAGTGCTGCCACCCTTTCAACCTATGGCCATTTCAACAATAGCGGGACTGTAACCAATAACGGGACCATCAGTCTAACCGGCACATCCAATCAATGGTTCCCCGGACCGGGCGCACTGGCAAAAATGAATGTTATAGAAATCAACAACGCTGCTGGAGTTACTCTTAATAAATCGATTGACATTAACAGAGAGCTCAGACCTACCCTTGGTCTACTGACTCTTGGTCAATTTGACATTACACTGAAATCAACCGCCACGATTACCGCTTCCGTATCCGCCATCGGCATCAATGCAGGTTTTACATATGGTAATGGACGATTTGTTGTGGAGAGATACATTCCTACCGGTAGCGGCATTGGTCAACATGGCAAATCATGGCAATTTATCACAGCACCGGTTCGAGGCAGTCAAACAGTAAAACAATCCTGGCAAGAAAATGCCGCTTTCCCCAACCAAAATCCAAACCCCGGATACGGCACACAAATCACAAGTGAAAATATCAATGCCATTTCACTTGGTTTTGATGTCAGATCCAATGCCCCATCGATGAAAGTTTATGATACCGCAACAAACAGTTTCTTGGGCATTCCGAATACAATCAGTTATCCGATTCAAAACAATAAGGGATACATGATCTTCATCCGTGGCAACCGGAATGACACGAGTTTAACACAAATCCCCCAACCTGCCACTTTACGTGCAAGAGGCACTATTTATGGACGAGGCACCGATGCGCCTGCCACTATTACCATAGCATCGGGCGGCTATCAATCCGTTGGCAATCCTTATCCCTCTGCGATTGATTTCTCAAACACCAGCGGAATCCTTTTTGACAGAGGCACTTCCATTGACAATGCATACTATGTTTGGGATCCAACCCTGACCGGCACAAATGGGTTAGGCGGATATCAAACCATCAGTGCAATCAACAACTGGATGCCTGTTCCCGGAGGAACCAATAACTATCCTGCCGGAATTTCAAACCCGGTCATTCAATCCGGACAAGCCTTTTTCATGCACGCGACAGGAGCAGGCGGACCGCTCACCTTCAATGAATCGGCGAAAATAAGTGGCAGTGCAAACACTTTCCGAGAAAATCCAACTCACTCAATCGACAGCAGCGTTAAACGGTTTTTTACATCCAGCCTATATGTTCTTGTCAATGGTGAGTACAAACTTGCCGATGGCAACCTCTTTGTTTTCGATACTACACACTCCAATGATTTCAATTCGGAAGATGCACTCAAACTCAATAATTCTGCTGAAAATTTCGCATTGAAAAGAAATGGACGCCTTTTTGCGATTGAGGCTCGTCAGCCATTGCAGTTGAATGATACCATTTTTTATTCCACAACCGGACTGAGAACAGGGAATTACCGTATCATGTTCAAGCCAGAGCAAATGCAAAACCTTGGATTGATTCCCTATCTTGTTGATCAGTATCTTCAAACAAGAACCATGCTCTCGTTTGAAAATAATACATCTTATGATTTCTCAAACGTCATCAATAGTCCTTCCGCTCTACCCAACCGATTTATGATTGTCATGGAACCTGCTTCCATTACATTACCATTGCATTTCACTCACATCAGCGCTCGACGTAATACAGAGCATGAAATCCTTGTACGTTGGAAGACCGAGAACGAATCAGCCATTCATCATTTTGACATTGAACGTAGTGATGATGGACGTCAATTCAGCACCATTTCTCAATACCAACAACCTCTGAACAACGGATTGTCCAACAGCTATGTGATCCACGACCTTTCCACGACCAATCGTTTACTTTTTTATCGGATTAAGGCCATAGGTATCGATGGATCAAATTTCTATAGCGGTATTGCCAAAGCAGATGGACTCACGGCTAAACCGCAGATTAGCGTACACCCAAATCCTGTACAAAACAAAAAAGTCAATGTAACGTTTTTCGATTATCCTTTTGGTGATTACCAGCTGGACGTATACACCGCTACAGGTCAAAAAGTACAGACATCAACATGCTCAGTAACCAATCAGATACAGGCAATTACTATGACCTTGCCTGCTCAATTACTGAGGGGACAATACCTGCTTCACTGTACTGCCAATGGCAAAGTCGTAGAAAGCATAGCCATCAAGATTGAATAATCACCATCACTTCCATTCGAAAGAGATTTTTTGGAAAGTACAAAAGCAATTTATTTAGATAACCCGGTTACAGGATTATTCAAAACAAAACAACTATAGGCCCTTTAAAAAATTGCCGTGGATATAATCGGCCACCCTTTCCAGGCTGTCGGTTTCGGCATAGACTTTCAGCTGACGGTCTGCACCGGTACCCTGATCGAGCATCTGGTGCACATGACTTAACGCATGCCGACTCCCCAGATGCGGCACCACATCGTCTACAAAATCAAGCAGCTCAAAAATCAACACCCTGGTATTAACCTCCGATTCCTTTCCAAAGTCAATCAGGCTGCCATCGATGCCATAGCGACTGGCTCGGAATTTATTTTCATTAATCAATGCTCGGCTGTACTGGATGAAATTCATGTTTTGTGAGCGCAATTTGTACAACTTGGCACAGAGCGCCTGAAAGAGAGCGGCAATGGATATCGTCTCCTGCACGGTCATCGGAATATCACAAATCCGGAATTCAACGGTATTGAAAAATGGATGGACCCGCAGATCCCACCATATTTTCTTGGCATTGTCGATGCAATTGGTTTTGATCAAGAGTTTGACATAATTATCGTAGTCCTCGATGCTGCTGAAATAGTCGGGAATACCGGTGCGTGGAAATTTTTCAAACACTTTAGTTCGAAAGGATTTGTACCCGGTTTTCCGACCTTCCCAAAAAGGCGAGTTGGTACTCAGCGAAAAAATATGCGGCAAAAAATACCGGGCCGAGTTGGCTATATGAATAGCCATCTCACGAGTATCCATGCCAACATGTACATGTAATCCAAAGATCAGGTTGCTGCGAGCCGCTTCCTGTAATTCATTCACAATTTCACTGTAGCGGGCATGCTCGGTGATCAGTTGTTTTTCCCAGTGACTGAACGGATGGGTACCGCTGGCCCCCATCCAAAGACCAAGACCATCGGCTATGCCCTGAATCGTTTTACGAAGATTGGCCACATCGGTGAACGCTTCATCCACATCCTTGCATATATCCGTGCCTACTTCTACCACCGCCTGATGCATCTCAGCTTTTACCTTGTCCTGAAAGAGTTTTTGTCCTTCCTGCACGATGCGTTGCTGATGACTTTTCAGCTCCCGGGTCTGAGGATCCATAACCATATATTCCTCTTCAATACCCAGTGTAAATTGTTTATAAGATAGTCCGGCCATATTAGAACAATTATCAGTAAAGCAATTCGTTTGCGGATCCTCTTTTCACATACTCTCCCCAGGTGAGGTTGTCTGATCCGGGCTGTTGCGCCAGGGCTCGCTCTACGGCATAGCGGGCGGCGGTTTCGATGACCCAATTAAAATTATCGACACCAACGCTATTCACATCGGCATCCGGTGCCGGATTGCAAAAATCAATAGCATAAGGAACACCATCCCGCACTGCCAATTCCACCGTATTGAAATCATAGCCTAAAAACATGCAAATACGAATCACGATTTCTTCCATCAATTGTAACAAAGCTGCCGATGGTTTAAAATCGGCCACATACCGACGATGGTGTGGATTACGTGGTTCGTAGGGCATGATGCGTACATATTTCCCGCCAATGCAATAACAACGGTAGTATTCTTCGAATTTGATTTCCTCCTGCAGTAGCATGACCAGCTGATCTGTCTCGGCATGTTTGGCAAAAAAATCATCCGGACTATTCAGCTGATAAACATTTTTCCAGCCTCCGCCTGCAAAGGGCTTCATGTAGGCTGGGAATCCAATATAATCAAAAATACCTTTCCAATCCAATGGATAAGCCAGATTGGTGAATGATGCCTCACTGGTATCGGGCGGCATTTCCCTTGAAGGCAGAATCACCGTTTTGGGAACCGGCACATCAATTTTTGTAGCAAGACAGTTATTAAAAAATTTCTCATCGGCACTCGACCAGAACGGATTATTGATGACGGCCGTACCACACAGGGCGGCATTTTTCAAATACGCTCTGTAAAAAGGAACGTCTTGCGATATGCGGTCGATAATCACCGCGTAATCCGTTGCTTGTCCTTGTACGACCTTATCGATACGAACCGGTTCGGCTATCACATTCGGCTGGCCCATCGTATTAATCTTTTCTATGACTGCCTCCGGAAAACTGCGTTCTTTTCCGAATAAGATGCCAATTTTTTTCATACTGATACTTTGATATATTGTTGTTTTCCGAGATTAAAGGTAGCTTAAAGCAAATGGTTTTTGAAATTCGATTTTACGTCTGTTTCAACGTACCTTTCAGGCGAAAAGTTGCACACGGTATCGTATGATGAAAACCCACCAGATTCCCTCCCTGTATCTGAACCGCGAGGTGACCATTGATT
>CAZZJF010000103.1:0-8499 GCA_964654325.1 uncultured Ferruginibacter sp. | reverse complement strand
GGGGATGAGCCGGCTGCCAGATTACAATTTGAGGCGCTGTTGGCACGTGATCCCGAATATCTGGGCTCCTATTATCACCTCGCTAAATTGTACGAACGACAGGGATCTCCCAATCTGGCCATACAGGCGTATGAAAAAGGCATCGCCCTGGCTGGTCAAAAAAACGACCGACACAGCTTGCAGGAACTGCGTAACGCATTGGATGAGTTGCAGGACAGCTGACTTAAAACGCCCGCTGACGCATAACAGCTTTAAAATATGAGCCAATCCCTTCCTATATTATTCGCTCAATTCATTCGGGAGCAGTCGTTGTTTTCACCGAAAGATCCACTATTGCTGGCCGTTAGTGGCGGTTTAGATTCAATGGTTCTGGCCACGCTTTGTCATGATCAGCAGTTCAATATAGCCATCGCGCATGCAAACTTCGGACTGCGGGGAGCGGAAAGTGACGCCGACGCGGCCTTGGTTGAACAGTGGGCCAGTGAACGACATCTCCCGTTCCATCAACATACTTTTGATACAGCAACCTATGCGTCGGTTCACAAACAAGGAATCCAAGAAGCCGCCCGCACGCTTCGTTATCAATGGTTTCAGGCGTTATGCACGACGTTTGGTTATCGCTTTGTGGTTACGGCGCATCATCTTGATGACCAAGTGGAAACCGTGCTGATGAAAATATGTAAAGGGACCGGCATTCGCGGCATGGCGGGCATGCGGCCTCAAGCATCCGGCATCGGTCAGCACGTGATTCGACCACTCTTGTTTGCCCGACGAAATCAGCTTGTTGAGTTTGCCAATGAACAAGCAATACGTTGGCGGGAGGATCGATCCAATCAATCGACCGACTACACCCGTAATGAACTTCGAATCAAAGTGATGCCTATCATTCGAACGGTATTTCCGGATGCAGATCGGCAGATTGTCCAAACCATCAGCCGATTACAGGGCGTGGCGGACATCTACCGCGAAAGCATCCAATCCATGATTAATCGGTTGGTTGCTATCCGCAAGGAGGAACAATGGATGCCTGTGCGAAAGTTACAGGCAAACCGTCACTGGCAAACAATTTTTTATGAGTGGCTGCAGCCGGCGGGCTTTCGTTCTGCCCAAATAGCCGAAGCCGAAAAATTAATGCAGGCCGATCCCGGGAAATGGATGGCCACCGGGACGCACATGCTGCTGAAAGACCGCCAGCATCTGGTTCTTTTTCCGACCCAACGTACGCAGCCGGATCAATTCATCATTGCCGATCCCACCGGTAGGCATCACTTTCCGGAAGGCGAGTTGCTTTTTGGTATGGCCAATTCAGTCACTGCATTGGATCTGGATGATACCATCGCGCAGCTGGACGCAACGCAACTGGTTTTTCCACTGAAACTTCGCTATTGGAGAGAAGGGGATTATTTCTATCCGCTTGGACTGAATAAAAAGAAAAAAATCAGCCGGTTTTTAATCGATCAAAAAATACCCTTGCATGTAAAGCAAAAAGTCCGTGTGCTCGAATCTGATGGTAAAATTGTTTGGGTCGTTGGTCTGCGAATCGATCATCGGTTTCGCATCACATCAAACACCAAAAAGGTCGTTACCTGCACGTTCTTAGCGGCCAAATAATATAATTTTCAACGCCTGCCAAATCGTAGTTTCCTGAAACGGGTATGTAAATTCGGAAAGGACACGCTGAAACAAATCCGGACTGGCCACGAGTAAGGTAAGACCCATAAAGATCACCCCGGATATCGAGCCCCACAGGTGCGCATCATGATTGATGTTGTCACCGCCTCGTTTGCTCATGTACACGCAATACCAAAGAAACAAAACGGCGTAAAGCAATGCAGAAATTTTGAGAGCGCCATACAGGTATATGCCATTCCATGGCATCAAAATAATACAGCCAAAAACGACGGCTGATACGGCTCCGGATGCACCCAGGCTTCGGTATCGTACGTCATCTTTGTATTTGCGATAGGTGGTTACGTCGGAGGTAATGATGGCGGTAACGTAGAGGCAGATATACAAGATTGTTCCCATCTTATCAGGCATGCCTGTGTTCTTGGCAACTTCAGTAAGTATAAACTCAAGCTGGTCTCCGAAAAAAAAGAGGGTGAACATGTTGAAAAAAAGATGAATCATGTCCGCGTGCATGAAACCGGAGGTAATGAACCGATAGTAGTCGCCCTGGCGTTTCACATAATATGGCCAAAAAATCAGGCGGTCGGTCAATGCTTTGTTCGACTGTGTCAGAAAGAAAATGATCACATTTGAAGCGATGATCAATAGGGTGGTGGATATTTCCATATCGATTGATTATTGATGATGGTATTTTTCATGTCGAATGATGGTACAGGCTCTGTATATCTGTTCGGATAGCAATAAGCGAACAAGTTGATGGGGGAAAACCAAGTTGGATAAGCTCCACACAAATTGAGCCCGCTCGTGGAGGACAGCATCTACACCATAGGCACCGCCAATAACAAATACTAAACGTTTGATGCCCTGGTTGGCTTTGGCCTGGATGAGATCTGCGAGCTGGACTGAAGAGATGTTTTTACCGCGCTCATCGAGTAAAATGACCGTGTCATCTGGTTGTAATCTCGACAGGATTTTGTCGGACTCATCCCTGCGGTAGATGGCCGGATCCGGTTTGTCGCCGGGTTTAGTAGCGGGAATAAACATCCATTCGCATGGGAAGTAAAATCCAATTCGTTTGGTAAAGAGTTGGATACCCTCTTTTACATACGATTCATGTTCTTTGCCAACGGTCAGCAATAGAAGTTTCATGTGCCAGTGATCAATTGTAGTACGAATGTAGTCGTTTCCATTCGATGGAGTGGGATACGCCGCCCGGATTTTGTACTTTTACAGTCACCATGCGCTCTTTCGAATCTCCCTATTTGCTGACTCGGCCGTTCCGGCTGCTCATGGTCGTATCGTATATGCTCTGTATCAGTTTCAGTGCAAAAGCCCAGTGTCCGCAAAATATTGATTTTGAAAAAGGCAATTTCAGTGGCTGGACATGTTACGTAGGCAGCACCGAAGCCGATGGCGGACAAAACTTCGTATACTTGAATCCGGTAGCTGCGCCGGTGAGCGACCGACATACCCTGTTGAACGCCTATCCCGGTGATGGATTGGACGAGTATGGCGGATTTCCCAAAAATTGTCCGAATGGCAGCGGTCACTCCGTGAAGCTGGGCAATGATTCCGGAACTGCCGAGGCAGAAGGGTTGTCATTTGATTTCACCATACCGCTGACGGCCAATAAATTTCGGCTCACGTATAATTATGCTGTGGTCATTCAGGATCCCGGTCACCGCGATGAAGAGCAGCCCCGAATGGTTATCGAAGTGCTCAATCTCACCGATCAGGAAGTGCTGAATTGCTCGTCGTTTGATTTTATTGCCGATAATAGTTTGCCGGGCTTTCAGGTATCTCCGGTACCGGGCACCGGTAACAGTCGCGTGTTGTACCGCAACTGGTCGTCTAATACGATTAATCTGGATGGCTTGGAGGGGAAAACGATTCGCTTTTTTGTCAAAACAGCCGATTGTACCTACAATGCCCATTTTGGGTATGCCTATTTTGATATCGTGGCACAATGCAGTAATAATCTCTCTGGTTCTATCTACTGCTCGTCGGATACGGCGGTAGATATCCTGGCCCCGGCCGGTTATCAGCAATATACCTGGCTGGATGAGAGCTTGATCCGAATTCTCGGCACCGACTCCGCATTGCACATCAGTCCGCCGCCACTACCCGGTACCGTTATTGCGGTTGAGCTGACGCCTTTTCCGGGTTATGGATGTGTCGATACGCTGCTGCAGATCATTGATACCATCGCTTCGAATGCCGATGCCGGAGCAGATGCCATATCCTGCAATGGATTGCCGGTTCGGATCGGTGCTCCATCCGCTCCTGGCTTGCAATATACCTGGTCGCCGACAACAGGCTTGAGTAATCCGCAAACGCCCGAACCACAAGCCGCTCCAAATGCAACCACCCTTTATCATTTGACGGTGAGCAGTCAGGAGGGTGGCTGTGAAACGCAGGACTCCGTGCTGGTTCGCGTACGGCAAATCGATGAAGCTACGGCTATAATTGGCCGTACCCATTTTTGTTTAGGGAATCCGGACGGGGCGGTCCTTCGTGTATACGCCGCTGATAGTATACAATGGTTCAAAAACCAGGTTTTGATTCCCGGGGTATCAGCGCCCGTCTATTCGGTTAGCGGAACAGGCAATTACTATGCTGTCCTTTATGACACAGCCTGTACCGATCCGGTGAAAACACAAGTCGTATTTATTCGGGTGGATACCGCGAGACCAGGAATCAGGTATGCAGATGTACAAGTAGCCCAGCGGTTTCCCATCCGGCTCGAGGCCCGCAATTTTGCCGATTCTGTTCGGTGGCTGCCTGCTAATTTTCTGTCAGACCCTTCCAGTGAAACGCCCTTGTTTCGAAGTGATGTTGGTCAAAACTACCTCATACAACTGTATACTTTACCCGGTTGTCAGACAACAGATACCCTGCGGGTATTCACCTACAAGAAAATTGCCATTTACGTGCCAACCGCCTTTACACCCAACGGCGACGGACGCAATGATTTCCTGCGACCATTACTGTTGGGCTTTCAAAAAGTCAATGCATTTCGGGTGTATAATCGATGGGGGCAAAAAGTATTTGAGTCAAATACCGATTATCCGGGCTGGGATGGACGTTTGCAAAAACAATCACAGGGGCCGCAGACATTCACGTGGTCTATCGAGGCGGTAGACATCGATGGTAAAATCCATCAGCAAACAGGAACCACCGTCCTGCTTCCCTGATCATCGGTCTTTCGGCGGTGTGGGCAATAAAGGGAAAGCGGTTGCCTCGTGCTTAAACTGGGTTTTATGAGCGCCGTCACAAAACGGCATCTTCGCCGACAGGCCGCAACGGCACAGCGAAACAACCGTTCGGTCACCCACATCATATCGGTTTCCAAACTCGTCTATGATTTCGAAAGCGCCTTCCACTTTGAGTGCGCTGTTTGATTTTACGGTGATGATTGTTTTATCCATGTGTTGTTTTTTAACAAAGGTAAAGGCTGTCTTGTCTCTGGCATCCGGTTGGATTTCTCCTATTAACAGAAAAAAAACACGTGCCGATGAAAATTATGATGGCTATCCTGTTTTTTACGTTTATTTTTATTGGGATGTTTCAACGAATCAAGGTCTATCTGGTTGTTTGTTGGTGTATGGCGCTCTGTGTGCTTCATTGGCATGCAACCTGCCTGGCTCAATCTCGTTCATCGAGTTCATCCACCCGGTTATCATTTCCATATGCGTCACAACGCCTGACGCCACGACAGGCAGCGGCTCATTTGCTGAACCGCTTTTCGTATGGCGCCACGCCGCAGGATATTGATCGGGCGTTGTCTATGGGGTTAGAGAAATGGTTTGAAGAGCAACTGGATGGAAAAATACCGGAAGACAGTTTGGCGGTCAAACTCGCCGCTATACCATATCAAACCTTGACGAACGAAGAAGTATTGAATCAGTTTCCTCGTCCGGCTCATTTATTGAACATGGCGGTGGCAGATGGGATCATCCCAAAAGATTCAGTCAAACTGCTTTCCAAAGAAGAAACCCGTCGTCGTTTATTGGATTATGCGGCTCAAAAAAAGATAGGCAAACAATCCGATCTGATCGAAGCATTAATCAATCAACGACTTTTGCGCGCAATCTATTCTAAGAATCAATTGCAGGAAGTCATGACCGGCTTCTGGTTCAATCACTTCAATGTGTCACTGGATAAAACCAATGTATCGCCACTCGTTCCGGCTTATGAACGTGACGTGATTCGTCCGCATGTGCTTGACACGTTTTATCGGATGTTAAAAGCAACGGCTCAATCGCCCGCCATGTTGGTCTATCTCGATAATTTTATCAGCGTGGGCAGTAATGACAGCCTGTTGAATCCGGAAGGGGCCGACCGCCTGAAACGGTTACAGCAGCGATTTGAAAAAACCAACGATTCAGCCCTGTACCAGCAGATCCAGGCCATTCGTGAACGCTTGGCTAAGTCGGGCCTGAACGAGAACTATGCGCGCGAGATCATGGAGTTACATACCCTAGGTGTAGATGGCGGTTACTCGCAACAGGATGTAACCGAAGCGGCCCGCGTGTTAACCGGATGGAGTGTTTATCCATTGGCTATTGAAGAGTCGTTTGCATCGCGGATGCGAACCTTTGTCGAGCAAACTGGCATGCCCGCGTTGGAAAATCAGGGGTTTGTTCGTCAGGGTGATTTTTTGTTCTACATGAATCGGCATGATGTCCGGCCTAAAAAAGTGATGAATACGGTTTTCCCGGCCGGTGGCGGATATGCCGAAGGGGAGCAATTGTTGAAGTTATTATCCGAACATCCTTCAACCGCCTATTTTATTGCCCGTAAGCTGGCTACTTATTTTGTCGCCGATACACCGGCACCGATTCTTGTAAAGAAAATGGCCTCCACGTATCGTAAAACGAATGGCAGTATTCGCGCTGTGCTCATTACGATGGTCAACGCCAAAGAATTCTGGTCTAAGGCCAGCGTTCGTCAAAAAATTAAATCGCCCTTCGAGCTTGTGGTGAGTGCTTGTCGCGTGTTGAAAGCGGATGTGCAGCAACCGTACCCCTTATTCAGGAAGCTGGATCAGATGGGCCAAAAAATCTATTACTATCAGGCGCCCACCGGTTTTCCCGATCGGGCATCCTACTGGATCAATACAGGTTCGCTTTTGCACCGAATGAATTTCGGGATGGACATAGCGGCCTCCCGTGTTCGGGGATTACAAGTAAACGTAGCGGCATTGAATAATAACCATGAACCGGGCGATGCCGAAGCAGCCCTCGATACTTATTTTCGGTTATTGCTTCCCGAACGAGATCCGTTACCTACTCGCAAGCGGTTACTTCCCCTTATCCATGACGTGGGATTCTCCGATAATCTTCGAAAGGAAGTGCAAAAACAAAAGCCAGTCTCAAACCAGGGTTCCATGCAAAACGATCAAAAAGCCGATTCCGTCATGGAAGGTAGGGAACCGGATCAGGATATGCAGAACATTGGAAAGAAACCGCCGGTCAGTGCCCAAACCTTGGTTCAGGTTGTTGGTATTTTGATTGGATCACCCGAATTTCAACGCAGATAAACCATGACAACCCGTAGAGCCTTTATCAAAACTGGAGCACTTGCCGCTATTGGCGTAGGCATTGGTGCCGTACCAGCTTTTGCAATTCGTGCCGTTGAATCGTTTCTGGGTAAACAGCCAATCGCCGGCAAGAAAAAAGTATTGATTTGTATTTTTCAACGGGGTGCCATGGATGGTCTTATGGCAGTCACTCCGTTCATCGATCCATACCTTAAAGCGGCTCGTCCGGGTTTGTTTATGACTGCCGCAAAAAATGGTAATGCAAACCCATTGATTGATCTGGATGGCCGGTTTGGTCTGCATCCTGCCATGGCGGCCTTCGAGCCGCTGTTTCGACAGGGACGGCTGGCTATCATGCACGGGGTGGGTTTGACGAACGCAACCCGTTCTCATTTTGATGCACAGGATTTCATGGAAACCGGCATGCCCTTTGAAAAAAGCGCATCCTCCGGTTGGTTGAACCGGGCTTGTGGCTTGTTGCCAAAAGAAGCGTCGCCGTTCCGCGCGGTCAGCATTTCAGGTACCTTGCCACGCAGTTTCCATGGCGACTATCCCACCATTGCTGTCGAAAACCTGAACGATTTCAAGCTACGCAACAAACGATCAGCCATCAATCTCACGGCACAAAGCTTTGAAGAATTGTACGATGAAACAACATCCGGGCTGCTGCAGCAAACAGGAAAAGAAACCTTTGAAGCCATCGATTTGATTTCCAAACTCACTTTGGCCAATTACAAAGAAGCTAACGGAGCTGTTTATCCGAAAACGCCGCTGGGCAATGCACTCAAACAACTTGCCCAACTCATCAAATCCGATGTCGGTCTGGAAATCGGATTCGCTGAATCAACCGGATGGGATACGCATTTTAATCAGGGTACAGTGAATGGTCCCTTTGCAAAACATGCTACCGATTTAAGTCAGTCTATCGCAGCGCTATGGACCGACCTTGGAGCCGACTGGCAAGAGCATGTGGTGGTGATGACCATGACCGAGTTTGGTCGTACCGTACGTCAGAACGGATCATCCGGTACGGATCACGGACGTGGGTCTTGTAGTTTCCTGTTGGGCCATGACATTCGCGGTGGCCTGGTACATGGAACGGTGCCGGCACTGTCGGATGATCAGTTGGAGGATAAACGAGATCTGCCGGTCACAACCGATTTTCGATCGGTGTTCAGTGAAATCGTTTCCGGTCATCTGTCTCTCCCGAAAACAGACATCCTGTTTCCCGGATGGAAAGAGCAGCCGCTGAACCTGATGCGGTCATAGCTGAATGTGATTAAAAAAGGATAACCGATCCCTGTATTTTTTATACATTCGCTCCGAAC
>CAZZJF010000102.1:0-8509 GCA_964654325.1 uncultured Ferruginibacter sp. | reverse complement strand
AAATATATTAGTTGATCCGAGTGGTTTATTGAGGCCATTGAATTACCTTCACGCATGACTATGTTCCGATCGACCCACCTCATTATTTTGTGTGTGCTGACAGTCTGCCAGTGCTTATTGATTTCATGTTCGATGAAGCCATTTGTGTATAAAGAAACGCGCAACCTAAGCTGGGAAATGGAGTCGCTGAAAACGATAAAATTGCAGGCGGAGGTCATTAGTTTCAACCCCAACAAGATGGGGGCCACCCTGACCGGACTGGAGCTCTTCTACTCGATCATGGGCGATCCAATTGGACAATCCTCCCTATCCCCCAACCTGGTCATCAAACCTCGCTCGGAGGTAATTATACCCGTGCAAGCCACACTGGAAACCGGTGCGCTGATGAAACAAATCCCTCGATTAATCGGAAAAGACAGCGTTGATATTCAAATAACGGGCGTAGCCAGGGTTAAAAAAGGCCTTTTTCGGAAAAAAGTAGCGGTAGACTTCACCTCACGCCAACCCGTGAGTCTTTTATCGTGGTAATTGGCTTATTGCCCCCAGGCCGCGGGATTTTCCCGCCATTGATTTAAATCTTCCATCTGGGCAGCCTGAACCAGCCCCCGCTTAAGCGCCTCTGCTGCCAATACAGGGTATGATCCAAGACTATGTAGCGTAATACCCGCCTCCTGAAACGATTTTTCTGCATCCGAAAAGGCATAGGTAAAAATAGAGACCATTCCTTCTATGTGGAATCCCGCTTCTCTTAGCGCCAAACAAACCTGCAAACTGCTTTTACCGGTAGATACAAGATCCTCCACGACCACCACGCGCTGACCGGCCACGATTTGCCCTTCGATTTGATTGCCCAATCCATGCTCCTTCGGTTTGGGCCGAACATAGACCATCGGCAGTTTAAGTTGATCGGCAACCATCGCTCCCCAGGCAATGCCGGCAGTAGCTACCCCGGCAAGGCCATCGGCATCCGGAAATACATCAAAAATAACCCGACACAATTCACTTTTCACCAGATCCCGCTCGATAGGCATCGAAAGTAATTTCCGATTATCGCAGTAGATCGGACTCTTCCAGCCACTGGCCCAGGTATAGGGCTCGCTGACATTCAAGCTTACGGCACCGGCTCTTAACAGACATTGCTCAATAACAGACTCCTGTTGCATGCGACTAATGGGTTTGGGTTGGAAATTACATAAAAAAACCATCCGGATGGATGGTTCAAATTCATTACTGACCGAGATGTTCTTTGATTTTATCTTTATGGACCATCGCTTCCTTAAAGGTGTAAGCACCTGATTTCGGGCTGCGGAGAGTCCGAATCACTTTTGTCCAGTTCTTTGCCTCTGCGGCTGCTTTTTGGTCTTTGGTCTTGATCGCGGTTTTAGCTGCTTTTGCCATTGCGTATTTTTTTTAGGAAGGTGGAATGCTTCCGGTTATTACTTGATTTCTTTGTGTACGGTTACACGCTTCAGGATTGGATTGAATTTCTTCAGCTCCAAACGCTCCGGTGTGTTTTTCTTATTCTTCTTGGTGATGTAACGGCTGGTTCCGGCCATGCCGCTGGTTTTGTGCTCCGTGCACTCCAAAATCACCTGAACTCTGTTACCTTTCTTTGCCATGGTATCTTGATTTTCGGGAAATTAAATTTTTTCGCCGGCTGCACGCAATGCCTTGACAACACTGTACAAACCGTTTTTATTGATGGTTCGGATGGCCTCAGAGGAAACCTTCAGGGTAACCCATTTATCTTCCTCTGCCAGAAAAAACCGCTTAGTTTGCAGGTTTGGTAAAAACCGACGCTTGGTTTTAATGTTGGAGTGTGATACTTTATTTCCGGTGATGGGTCGTTTCCCGGTTACCTGACATACTCTTGCCATGATCCTTAATTTTGGAGGGCAAAGGTATGGATAAAATCCCGCATTATGAAAACCAATGTCAAAGTTTTTTTACCTTGTACCCCGCTGCAACAATAGCCTAATCAAAAATAGTCAACAAGTTGCATTTACCTGAAAATCAATAGCATGGAATGGACCAGCCTAACCGTCACCCACACCGACGGCACCCGATTTCTGACTAACATGGACGGAACCTCGTTTTATATGGACGCGCCGGACGCGCAGGGCAACCGAAACGGGGTCAGTCCAAAACGGCTTTTACTGGCCGGACTGGCCGGTTGTACCGGGATTGATGTAACGATGTTGCTGGACAAAATGCGAGTAGCCTTTACCGACTTTACCATCGACGTGCAGGCCCGACAAACAGCGACTGTGCCGGTTGTTTATGATCAGTTCATCATTCGGTATCGTATTCGGGTACAGCCCGATGATCAGGAGAAAGTGAACCGCGCTGTCCAACTCTCTAAAGAGAAATACTGCGGCGTGAGCGCTATGTTTCATCATTTTGCGGAGATTTCCTGGGAGATCGAGTGGCTGAACTAAAAACGCCAAACCGACTCACACACTAACCCATTTTTTGAACCGTACTTTGCATGAACACCAAATCCACCATGATCCAATCACACCGCCAATCGTTCAACCAGCAATTTACCGACCGCGCCTATCAGGATTTTTTGGCACAGGTTTCGTCGAACGCGCCGGGTTGCCTCGACTTTCGCATCGCGGAAACGCCCGTATTTGTTCCGGTTGCATTACGGGATGAAATGCTGGATACCTGCGAAGCCATCCTTGACCTGATCACCGATCCGGAATTTAAGGAATATACCGAGAACAGCATTCCACCTAAATACCGCATGCCGGGTGAGTCAGAACGGCCGGAGATGCTGGTATTCGACTTTGGTGTCTGTCGGGATGCACAAGGAGTCATCCAACCACAACTCATCGAAATGCAAGGCTTTCCGTCGATGTATGGCCATCAGCTATTATTAGACGAATGTTTCAGAGCCCATTTTTCAATACCCGAAAATGTCACACCTTACCTTAACGGATACACGAAAGAAACGACGATTGCCCTGCTGCGCGATATCATTGTAGGTTCGCACAATCCAGCTGAAGTCATCTTACTCGAAGTCTATCCGGAAAAACAAAAAACAAGAATTGATTTCCATCTGCTCTCCGAGATGCTAGGCATCCCGATTGTTTGCGTAACGGATGTTCGCGTAGACGGCAACAAACTGACGTATCTGAAAAACGGCACCTCCTACCCAATTACGCGCATTTTTAACCGCATGATTTTCGATGACCTTGAACAGCATGGGCTCAGTACAATCCTTGACTGGAAGAAACGCTATGCCGTTGAATGGATTCCACATCCTCACTGGTTTTACCGTATCAGCAAATACACGATGCCATTCCTCCATCATCCGCATGTACCGGACACGTTTTTTCTGAACGCCGTCAAACAACCCCTGGACTTAACACAGTATGTACTCAAACCACTTTTTTCGTTCGCCGGACAAGGCGTGATCATCGATGTAACGCCGAACGATATTGCCTCCATTCCCAATCCGGAGAACTGGATTCTGCAACGTAAGGTTCAGTATGCCCCGATTGTTCAAACGCTCGACGAGCCGGCTGTGACGGAGATACGACTTTTCTATTTCTGGAAAAAAGAATGGAGTCGCCCCAAGGCAGTATACAACCTCGCCCGGTTGAGTAAAGGCAAAATGGTTGGCACCCGCTACAACCAGGATAAAACATGGGTTGGCGGCACCCTCGCCTATTTCGAAAAAAAACCTCACCAGGCGTTGAACCAATTATAATCAAACCGAATCAGCCAACCCTCCGGTGTGGTCCGGCTTAGCTGGTTGGATACCGTAAAGCGGTACGATAAATCAAGTCGCATCTTACTCAAAAAAACAAATTGGACCACCGGCGCCAGATCAACAAAGGTTTTTCCCGTATGAAGATTGGTTTGACCCATCAGCTCCACCATCCCGTTCACATTGGTTTGACGATAACCGGTGTATACCGAGGGAAGAAACAGTTTGCCGATCGAAGCCGTAAAATTCATGGCCGATTTTTCGCGCATGTCACGCGTCCATTTATTACCGGAACCATTATCGGCTGCCCGCACATAGGATGCTGAACCGGAAAGCGCTACTTTATGCAAGAGTTTCGTGAGAATGAGTCCGGCCTCTGCCCCGGTATTGTGTCCATTGAGGTCGATAGCCTCCTGGTGCAGATCGCTTTTGTTCCATGAAAGCCGCGTAAACATTGCGGCCCGCAAATGGGTGTGAACGTCATCTTCGCTGTAGAAACGCCATTTTCCGTAAAAGCCCATCCCCTCGTAACGCGTTTGACCACTGCGGCTTGAAAAGAACCCTTCGGCATGCATCATCCAGTTTTTGGAAACTCCTACCATCAATTCCGGCAACAGATGAATATTGTTGGATTGATCGACCGGATCATACATGATAGTTGATGTGAGTCGAATACCGATGTTTTTTGCCGGCATATTACTTGCCGGTTCGGTGTATGTAAATAGCTCCTGGGCTTGGGCAGCATGCAGCTGCCAACCCATGAAGAGGATACTCAATAATAATCGCATGATTTTGATTTAAACAATCGGGCCATGCGAACACAGCCCGATTGGATGTTATAATCGGATGATGTGATAAACCCTTGTTCCCTTCGCAGAGGAAGCCGGACAACAAGCGGCCGTATAACCGGTTTTGAAACAGGACATATTCGTCCAGGTTGCATACTTTTTCCAGGCTTTCGTGGGAACAAATCCTTTATCAAGCAACCGAAAACGCAGTTTACCCTGTATGGTTTGAGCCGGCATGTTCATGAAGTGAAACAGCTGACCATCCAAATCCGTATGCTGGTCTGCCTCGATACTCAGGGTATCGGTTTGCAGTTCGAACTCCAGGTTGGCGATAAAGAAGCCAGCATCTTCCACCTTCTTTCGCATCAGATCAAACGAAGGCGCGTTCCCCTCTTTGATATCAATGTGGAACGTGGATGTTTTCACGTTTGCGTTAATCTTGTCAACGAACGGCAGGGTCTGTAAGGATTTCAGAATGGCATTGCTGCACATACTGCAGGTAAGTCCACTGGCCTGAACATCGATTGATGTTATTTGGGCAAACGAGGTTGCGGCTCCAAAACAGAGCAGCAACAGATATAATTTGATTGTCATTGTTTCAGGATTTACAGCGGGTGGATGAAGCGCAACATTTCTTAGATGTGCTTGATTCTTTTGACTGAGTGGCGATTACCTCCTGACTACAAGCTTTTTGGCTACCCTTACCCATTGTTCGTTCGTATTGACAACAGCCGTGCAATCGATTGTACGCCTCATCCGTAGCCCGAATCGCTTCGGTATCATATCCGGTAGCAGCAACCGCCTCCTGGATTTTCAGTACCGTGGTTTTGTTTTCGTTATACGTTACCGTGAGTCGTTGCTTGTCGGCATCCCAGCTGGCTTTATTGGCACCGGCTGATTTCGCTGCTTTTTCAATGGCATTTTTACACATGCCGCAGTTTCCAGACACGCTAATGGTTTCGGTTTTACGTTGTGCAAAGGCTGTGTTGACACAGAAAGTGAACAGGAATAGTACAAAATAGATAAATCGTGTTTTCATTAGAATGCATTTTTGATTGGTGAACTAATAGATAGACTGGTATGACAGAGCCAGCCGATTACAAGATTACCTCCCTCAACAAGGGAGCCTCGGCATTCTAAATCAGAAAAACACAGTGGCGAATATACAACGGCGGGGCGTCCGGCGGGGGCAAATCAATCAACCGGAAAACAGGCCTGGATGAAACTGGCCAGTTGGATATTGTGGGCCATTGCGGAAGCGATGGAATGATTATATCAGTGGAACTGATCGGTATGTTGATGGGCGATTGTGCAGTATGACCCTGCGGCAATTTGAAGTAGGCGGTTTGATCATGACAGCACCCATTATTTTTTTCGGTCATGCCGCAACGATCGCACGCCTCATTCTCATTGTTGTGAAAATCAACCCCAACAAATTGCCCCATGCAGTAGTGTCTGTCTACGGTAAATCCGGTAGACACCAG
Source organism: uncultured Ferruginibacter sp. (assembly GCA_964654325.1). Taxonomy (GTDB): domain Bacteria; phylum Bacteroidota; class Bacteroidia; order Chitinophagales; family Chitinophagaceae; genus Ferruginibacter. Next base: position 2,519 of record CAZZJF010000102.1, on the reverse strand, counting down.
CAAATAAAACAGCGCAAAGAATGAGAGAATGATTTTTTTCACAATCTAAAATTACACGTAGATGTTGACATTTTCCATAACCTCTGTGCCTTTTTCAAATGGCCGAAGATAGACGTCCCCCTAAATACATCATAACCCGTTGCAAGCCAATTAGAATGGAGTGGTATCGGGGGGATCAGTGATTGATCCTGGATCGGGCTGTGGGGCCAGGCTGTCTGTTCCGAATCCATCGTCGGAGAAAAAGTCGTTGTTGGTTCCGGCTGATTGCAGTTCAGATTGTGGCCCGTCGCCCGTTTGAACGATGAGCGAGAAATTGGCTTCAGCGAATATGGGATCATCCAGCAAGGACGCGGGAGGCGTGAATTGCTTTATCTTTCCATAGGGCAACGTTTTATCAGCATATACTTTTTGCATGAATAGCCCCCACTTGGGAGCAGACATTTCCGCACCACCACTGTTATTGGAGTATACCGGAATAAATGGATCCTCACATCCAACCCAGGTGCCGGCAACCAGTTCGGGCGTATAGCCTATGAACCACCCATCCGTATTGTTGTTGGTCGTTCCGGTTTTACCGGCTTTCTCAACCGGTATCGAATAGGCGTTTAGTCGTTGTGCCGTACCAAATTTGATAACACCCTGCATCATCTTGACCATCGAATAGGCTTCGGCTTCTCCAATCAGCTGTGTGCTCTGAGAAAGCGGAAACTCATAAACCAGGTTGCCGTTCTTGTCTTCAATTCTGGTGAAACAGGTTAGTGGCGTGTTGTATCCTCGATTAGGAAACATGGTATACGAGCGAAGCATTTCCAGCATTGGTATTTCGGCAGAGCCCAATGCAATCGACGGATAATTCGGCAGCTCCGTTTCGATGCCGCAGAGTTTGGCAAATTCAATCATGCGTTGTACCCCCACTACGGAAATCAACCGCCAGGCTGCTCCGTTTAGGGAATGGGCCAGGCAATGCGCGAGGGAACCTCCACCACCTCCAATGGTTTTGCCGCTCAACGTCAATGCACTGCCAGACACCTTGGTATCGGGCGTATAGGAGGCATCCGTAACCGCCAATGTGTACAAAAGCGGTTTAAAGGTTGAACCCACTTGGCGCTTGGCGGTGATATGGTCATATTTGAACCACCGGAAATCAATGCCACCAACCCAAACTTTCACTTCGCCTGTATGCGGATCAATGCAGGAGAATGAGGTTTGCATGATTTGTTTGTGGTATTTTATGGAATCGTATGGAGTCATCACGGTGTCCTTCTCATGTTTACTATCGCCCCACCATGAAAAAATCTTCATCTTAACCGGCACATCAAATGATTTACGAATCGTGGCCGAGTCAATATTATCTTCTTTCATACTTTTCCAGCGCTCTGAGTACTTGATTGCCGATTCCACGACATTTTCATGCCCTTTCCAGATATCTTTTCCTTTGTACGCAAAATAGGCATTCAATTTACGCTGGATGACAGGCATGTGTTCCTGTACGGCCTTCTCGGCATGCGTCTGCATTTTGGAATCGATGGTTGTATATATTTTGAGGCCGTCACGGTACAGATCATAGGGCTCTCCTGTCTTGGGATTTTTATGGTTCTTACACCAGTCTTTGAGCATACTGGTTACCTGTGTCCGGAAATAAGGGGCGACTCCAATATTCTCATCAATCTTCTTGTAATTCGTAACAAGTGGCATTGCTTTCAAGCGCTCGGCCTCTGCCGGGGTGAGATAATGTTGTTTACAGGTTTGCATTTGCATAATCACCACATTTCGTCGAGTTACTGAGGCTTGTGGATGCCGGACCGGATCATAAATAAAGCCTTTGAGCATACCAACCAGAACGGCCGCCTCTTCAATATTCAGCGCATCGGGTTCTTTTTGGAAATATGTTCGAGAGGCATTCCGTATGCCGTACACATTCCCCCAGGGCGCCCAGTTTAGGTACAAGGTGATGATCTCTTCTTTCGTGAAATTGCTTTCCAGTTTTACAGCCAACACCCACTCTTTCAATTTTTGAACACCCCGCTGTGTTTTGGTTCCTCGTCCTTGACGCAAAATCATCTTGGCTAATTGTTGCGTGAGCGTACTGCCACCCCCTTGCTTACCGGCCGAAACCAACACGCGACCAAGCGCTTGCAGATCGATACCCGAATGATCATAGAATCGTTCATCTTCTGTGGCGATCAATGCATGAATGACATGCGGAGAAATCTCGCTGTATTTTACTTCGCTGCGATTTTCTGCGTAGAGTTTTCCCATCAGCACGCCGTCGGCACTGTATATTTCACTGGCGAGGTCGGCATCCGGATTTTGCAATTCATGAATAGATGGTATCTCGCCGAACAAACCGTAATTCGTAGCCACAAACGTACTGATCACCAAAAGGATACCAATCAGAAACGTCATCCATAAAATCTTTACTGCTTTTGTCATGTTGAAGTTGATTCGATCTGGTTAAAACAAGCCCGGGATTTTAGTACGCAGTAAGGACTTGTACTCATCCAGGTTTTTATTTTTTT
>CAZZJF010000101.1:0-8581 GCA_964654325.1 uncultured Ferruginibacter sp. | reverse complement strand
CTGCTTGAGTATAGCGATTTTGTACTACGTACCTTTGTTCAATGCCCATGTTTTGTTGCATTAGCGAATTTTGGATATCCTCTACTTCCTTCTGCGTTGGATTGGGATTGTTCTTGATAAATGACTGTTCTTGTGCCTTTAAATTCTTTGCTGCAGACACATATTCGTTCTCGATAGATTGTTGCTCATTCTCCAGCTCTTTTTGTTTCTGAACAATGTATGGAATCTGTTTAAACAAGGTATCCATGTTGACATACGCGATGAGTAAACTGGCCCGATTCCGGGACGTGTCGGACAGGATTCTGTTTTTCGCTTTCGTTGAACCGGTTGGCTGGGTGACGGATGAAAATTGTTTGAAAAAAAGAAAACCAACGGCTACAGCGAGTATACCATGTATGAACCAGTGAACTTTTTGCATTGGACTCGATTATTCGATGAAAATACGAAATAATGTGGTCGATGAACCGTAAAAAATAAAAAAGGGGTTCCATTTGGAACCCCACGGTAAATTCAAGTTATCTGATTACTCTTCTTCATCGAAGCTCATCGCTTCTTTGGTGGTCATGAGCAACTCATATTCTTCTTTGTTACCAACAATCATATTTTCAAACTCACGCAAACCGGTACCGGCCGGAATATGGTGTCCGGTTATGACGTTCTCTTTCAAGCCAAGCATTTCATCCGTTTTGGCGTTGATGGCCGCACTGCTGAGTACTTTGGTTGTTTCCTGGAATGAAGCCGCGGATATCCAGCTATGTGTTCCCAGAGATGCTTTAGTAATACCAAGTAACAATGGAGATGAGGTTGCGGGTTGCGCATCACGGTATTCAACCAGTTGCTTATCGGCACGGCGAAGAATAGAATTTTCTTCACGCACGTCGCGCAGAGTAACGATTTGACCGGCACGCAAGAGGGTGCTTTCGCCGCTGTCGGTCACTACTTTTTTATCAAAAATCTGGTCGTTTTCCATGTTGAAGTCCAGTTTATCTTCCACGTCTCCTTCCAAGAAACGGGTATCACCGGCATCTTCAATGGTTACTTTACGCATCATCTGACGAACAATCACTTCGATATGCTTATCGTTTATTTTCACCCCTTGCAAACGATACACTTCCTGGATCTCATTCACGACGTATTCCTGAACAGCAAATGGTCCTTTGATGGAGAGAATATCGGAAGGTGAAATCTGACCGTCACTAAGTGGCGCACCGGCTTTCACGTAGTCGCCATCCTGTACGAGGATTTGACGACTTAATGGTACCAGATAACTTTTCTTCACACCATCTTTGGCTACAACCGAAATCTCACGGTTACCGCGCTTGATGGTTCCGAAGGTCACATTGCCATCGATTTCACAAACGACCGCAGGGTTGCTTGGATTTCTGGCCTCAAACAGTTCCGTTACACGAGGCAGACCACCGGTGATATCTTTCAGCTTGCTGAGGATACGCGGAATTTTTACAAGTACCTGACCGCTTCTCACCTCGTCGCCTTCTTCCACAATGATGTGTGAACCTACCGGCAGGTTGTATTTCTTTTCTTCTTTTCCTTTGATAATGATTGTAGGCAGCTTGGTACGATCTTTTGATTCGATAACCACTTTCTCGCGGTGACCGGTTTGTTCATCGGCCTCATCACGATAGGTTACCCCTTCGATGATCGACTCGAATTGTACTTTACCCGCAATTTCCGTAACGATCACATTATTGAACGGATCCCAGGTACAGATCGCATCGCCTTTGGAAACTTTTTGTCCGTCTTTCACATTCAGGGTTGCACCATACGGGATGTGCATGGTATTCATCAACCGGTCGGTTTTAAGATCGACGTTTCCGGTACGGCCGATAACAACGGATATTTTCTTTCCTTCCGCGTTTTCAGTAGCAACGGTACGCAACGCTTCAAAATGGACGGTACCATCAAACTTGGCCAGCAAGGATGACTCTACAGAAGCCGATCCGGCCACACCACCTACGTGGAACGTACGGAGGGTCAGCTGGGTACCGGGCTCACCGATGGACTGGGCTGCAATGATTCCCACGGCATCACCGCGTTGAGCAATGGCTCCCGAAGCCAGGTTCTTACCATAACATTTCACGCATGTACCGCGCTTGCTTTCACAAGTGAGTACCGAGCGGATTTCCACGGTATCAATACCGGTATCTTCAATTTTCTTAGCTATATCATTGCTGATTTCCTCTCCGGAGGCCACGAGCAATTCACCGTTCATCGGATTGATGACATCATACAGAGAAGTTCTTCCTTCGATCCGGTCGCTGAGCGGCTCGATCACTTCCTCATTATCCTTCAAGGCTGAGGTAGCAATTCCGCGCAGGGTACCGCAATCCTCTTCAGTGATCACCACATCCTGTGCAACGTCAACCAGACGACGAGTCAGGTAACCGGCATCCGCCGTTTTCAAAGCGGTATCGGCCAGACCCTTCCGGGCACCGTGCGTAGAAATGAAGTATTCCAATACACTCAAGCCATCCTTAAAGTTGGAAAGGATTGGGTTTTCAATGATCTCGGAACCGGTAGAGCCCGATTTACGCGGCTTGGCCATCAGTCCTCTCAGACCGGCCAGCTGTTTGATCTGCTGCTTACTACCCCGAGCGCCGGAATCAAGCATCATATATACAGAGTTGAATCCTTGTTTATCAGAAGACAATTCGCGTATAAGCGTTTCCGTTACTTTGGTATCTACCCGACTCCAGATGTCGATAATCTGGTTGTAGCGTTCGTTATTAGTGATCAGACCCATGTTGTAGTTGTCCCATACTTCGGAAACTTCCGTCTGGGCATTTTCCACGAGTTCCTGTTTTACTTCCGGAATGATCAGGTCATTGATGTTGAATGACAGTCCGCCTTTGAAGGCCATGCGATAGCCCAGGGTTTTGATATCATCCAGGAATTTCGCCGTAACCGGAACACTTGTCCATTTGATAATGTCACCGATAATTTCGCGAAGGTTTCGCTTGGTCAGCAATGCGTTGATGAATCCAACTTCTTTTGGAACATGTTGGTTGAAAATAACACGACCAACCGTTGTTTCGATCAATTTGTTGGTAAGGGTACCGTCGGCATTTCGAACATTGGCTTTCACGCGAATGTTAGCATGCAGATCCACACGCTTTTCATTGTATGCGACGATCACCTCATCGGCTGAGTAAAACGCTTTTCCTTCTCCTTTAACAATCACATCCCCGATCGTTTTTTTGCCTTTGGTAATGTAGTATAGACCCAACACCATGTCCTGTGAAGGAAGGGTGATTGGTGTTCCGTTTTGCGGATTGAGGATGTTGTGTGAGGAAAGCATCAGCAGCTGCGCTTCCAAAATAGCCGCGTTACTCAATGGTACGTGCACCGCCATCTGATCACCGTCAAAGTCGGCGTTGAATGCGGTGGTTACCAATGGGTGAAGCTGTATCGCTTTACCTTCAATCAGTTTAGGCTGGAAAGCCTGGATTGAAAGACGGTGCAGGGTTGGGGCCCGGTTCAAGAGCACCGGATGTCCTTTCAGAATATTTTCGAGAATATCCCAGATGATAGCCTCTTTTTTGTCGACCAGTTTCCGGGCACTCTTTACGGTTTTTACAATACCACGCTCAATCAGTTTGCGGATGATGAATGGTTTGAACAACTCGGCTGCCATATCTTTTGGCAGACCACATTCATGCATTTTCATTTCGGGTCCGACCACGATCACCGAACGACCGGAGTAGTCAACCCGCTTACCCAACAGGTTTTGACGGAAACGTCCCTGCTTTCCTTTCAGCACGTCGCTGAGTGATTTCAAAGCGCGACCTCCTTCGGCTTTAACAGCGTTGGATTTACGACTATTGTCAAACAGCGAGTCGATTGACTCCTGCAGCATTCTTTTTTCATTACGTAAGATCACCTCCGGGGCTTTGATCTCCAGCAAACGCTTCAAGCGGTTGTTGCGAATGATCACGCGACGATACAAATCGTTCAGATCCGAGGAGGCAAATCGGCCGCCATCCAGAGGAACCAACGGACGCAATTCCGGTGGAATAACCGGAATATACTGCATCACCATCCACTCCGGACGATTAACCATACGAATATTCGCTTCACGGAAACTTTCAACCACACTCAGTCGCTTAAGCGCATCCGCTTTCCGCTGCTGGGACGTTTCAGTGGCCGCTGCGTTACGCAGATCAGCGCTCAATTTATCCAAATCCAAATTGGCGAGCATGGCATGTACCGCCTCAGCCCCCATCTTGGCCACAAACTTGTTGGGGTCTTCATCCGGCAACAGCTGATTTTCACGAGGCAAGGCATCGAGAATGTCGAGATACTCTTCTTCAGTCAGCAAGTCATACGGCAACTGTCCTTTGTCGGCACGAATACCGGGCTGAATCACGACATAGCGCTCGTAATATATGATAGACTCCAGTTTCTTGGAGCTCATACCGAGCAGATAACCAATTTTGTTCGGCAGTGACTTGAAGTACCAGATATGAACAACCGGCACGACCAGCTTGATGTGACCCATCCGCTCGCGACGAACTTTTTTCTCGGTTACTTCCACACCACAACGGTCGCAAACAATTCCCTTGTACCGAATACGCTTGTATTTTCCGCAAGCACATTCATAATCTTTCACGGGACCAAAAATCCGCTCACAGAACAGACCATCGCGCTCAGGTTTGTAGGTGCGATAGTTGATGGTTTCGGGCTTGATGATCTCACCATAGCTTTTCTCCAGAATTGTGTCAGGCGATGCCAGACCAATGGTGATTTTGGAGAATGCCGATTTTGGACGATTTTCTTTTTTGAATGCCATAGTACTATGTATGGTTATTGTGTTTGAATGGTTTTGGGAAACGGGGCGACGTGATTAATCGAATTTGAGATCAAGTCCCAGTCCGCGCAATTCATGAACCAATACGTTGAATGATTCGGGAATGCCCGCACGTGGGATATTGTCACCTTTAACAATCGCTTCATATGTTTTGGCACGACCAATAATGTCATCCGATTTGAGCGTAAGCAATTCCTGCAAGATGTTGGAGGCACCATAGGCTTCCAATGCCCACACTTCCATCTCACCGAAACGCTGTCCACCGAACTGAGCCTTACCACCCAGCGGTTGCTGTGTGATGAGACTGTACGGTCCGATTGAACGGGCGTGCATCTTATCATCAACCATGTGGTGGAGTTTGATCATATAGATCACACCAACGGTTGCTTTCTGATCGAAGCGATCACCGGTTTCTCCATCATGAAGGAAGGAATGTCCGAAAGACGGCAAGCCGGCTTTCTCGATGTTATCAGCGATTTCTTCTACACTGGCTCCATCAAAAATCGGTGTGGCGAAACGAACACCCAGTTGTTCTCCGGCCCAACCGAGCGCGGTCTCATAGATTTGTCCAAGGTTCATCCGGCTTGGTACACCCAATGGGTTAAGAACAATATCCACCGGCGTTCCGTCTTCCAGGAAAGGCATGTCTTCCTGGCGGACAATCTTTGCAACGATGCCTTTGTTTCCATGGCGACCGGCCATCTTATCACCCACTTTCAGTTTACGCTTCACGGCCAGGAACACCTTAGCCAGTTTGAGCACACCGGCAGGCAATTCATCTCCGATGGAGATGTTGAATTTCTCCCGCTTGTAGCGACCGAGTTCTTCGTTGAATTTGATATTATAATTATGGAGCAACGTGTTGATGAAGTCATCCGTCTTGGCATCGCCCGTCCAACCCAGCGGGTTGACGTTTTGGTAATCGATACCGGCCAGGTTTTTCGAGTTGAATTTAACACCCTTGCCCACCAATACTTCACCGAAATTATTAGTAACACCCTGGCTGGTTTTGTCTTTCAACAACGATTGTAATTTGCTGATGAGCAGTTCGAGCAGGTCGGCCTCGTTTTTCTCATGCATTTTTTCAATCTTCTCCAGCTGGGCTTTTTCGCGGAGCTTGGTATTTTTGTCTTTTTTTGCACGTTGGAACAACTTCTTGTCTATCACCACGCCTTCGGTGCCGCTCGGAGCTTTCAGCGAAGCATCTTTGGCGTCCCCGGCTTTGTCACCGAAGATCGCACGAAGCAGCTTCTCTTCCGGTGTAGGATCACTCTCTCCTTTCGGTGTGATTTTACCGATGATGATGTCACCTTCTTTGATATGAGCACCAATACGGATGATTCCGTTTTGATCGAGGTCTTTGGTAGCTTCCTCACTCACGTTCGGAATATCCGGTGTCAGTTCTTCTTCCCCTAATTTGGTATCGCGAACCTCCGTTTCAAACTCACTGATATGGATAGACGTAAAGAGGTCTTCTTTGACTACTTTCTCGCTGATCACGATGGCATCCTCGAAGTTGTATCCTTTCCATGGCATGAACGCCACTTTGAGGTTTCTTCCGAGTGCCAGCTCGCCACCCTTGGTGGCATAGCCTTCGGTGAGGAAGTCGCCTTCAACCACTTTTTGGCCTTTGGTTACGGCCGGACGAAGATTGATACAGGTCTCCTGGTTTGTCCGAACGAATTTGGTTAGTTTATAAATTTTCAGATCATCTTCAAAGCTGACCATTTTCTGCGCTTCCGAGCGCTTGTAGCGGACGTGAATTTCATTGGCGTCTACATACTCAATCACGCCATCTCCTTCTGCATGAACCTGAATACGTGCATCCCGAGCGGCCTTGCCTTCCAGACCGGTACCAACAATCGGAACTTCCGGACGAATCAGCGGAACAGCCTGACGTTGCATGTTTGATCCCATCAGGGCACGGTTCGCATCATCATGCTCAAGGAATGGAATCAACGAAGCACTCAACCCAACAATTTGGTTCGGTGCTACATCCATGAATTCCACCTCGCCTTTCTCCAAAATGGGAAAATCACCGGTTTGACGGCATTTAATAAGATCTTCGACAAAGTTTCCTTTTTCGTCGATATCAATATTTGCCTGGGCGATTTTTACGTTGTCTTCCTCTTCGGCGCTTAGGAATGTGATTTTTTTCATGTCTACTTTACCGCTATCGACTTTCCGATAGGGTGTTTCGATGAAGCCCATCTCATTGATCTTGGCATGTACACAAAGTGTTGAGATCAGCCCAATGTTTGGACCTTCAGGTGTTTCGATGGTACACAAACGACCGTAGTGCGAATAGTGAACGTCACGAACCTCAAAGCCGGCACGCTCACGACTCAGACCACCGGGACCAAGAGCCGAAATACGACGCTTGTGCGTGATTTCACTCAACGGGTTCGTTTGATCCAGAAACTGAGACAGCTGCGATGTTCCGAAAAACGAGTTAATGACGGAAGACAAGGTTCGGGCATTGATCAGATCAACCGGCGTAAATACCTCATTGTCACGAACATTCATCCGCTCGCGGATGGTGCGAGCCATCCGGGCCAGACCAACACCAAACTGTGCATAGAGTTGTTCGCCTACTGTTCGTACGCGGCGATTGCTCAGATGATCGATATCATCCACCTCGCTTTTGCCGTTGGTCAGCAAAACCAGGTATTTGATGATCGAGATGATATCTTCCTTAGTTAGTACTTTTTTATCCAATGGGAAATTCAATCCCAAGCGACGATTGATTTTGTAACGACCCACTTCGCCGAGATCGTACCGCTTGTCGCTGAAAAACAGTTTGTCGATTATGCCGCGAGCGGTTTCATTATCGGGCGCATCGGCACCACGTAACTGTTTGTAAATATGTTTAACAGCCTCCAGTTCGGAGTTGGACGTATCCTTATTCAGCGTGTTGTAGATGATGGCATAATCGCCGCTCACTTCTTCTTTTTGAATAAAGACGCTCTTGTTTCCGTTTTCCAATATCAGCTCGACCACTTCTTCATCAATCACAACGTCTCTCTCGAGAATGACCTCGTTTCGCTCCATGGAGGAAACTTCACCGGTGTCTTCGTCAACAAAATCTTCAACCCAAGAGCGAATGACACGGGCAGCCAGCCGTTTGCCAATATATTTTTCGAGTGTTTTTTTGTCTGCTTTCACCTCTACCGCCATGCCAAAGAGTTCCAAAATATCTTTATCGGTTTCATAACCGATGGAACGCAACAGCGTTGTTACGGGGAATTTTTTCTTACGATCGATGTAAGCATACATCACGTTGTTGATATCCGTAGCAAATTCCATCCACGCGCCTTTGAATGGTATCACGCGGGCGGAATAAATTTTTGTACCGTTTGGATGCACCGACTGACCGAAGAATACGCCGGGTGAGCGATGCAACTGGCTTACAACAACACGTTCGGCACCGTTGATCACAAACGTACCGCGGGGTGTCATGTACGGGATGTTTCCAAGAAACACATCCTGAACGATGGTTTGGAAATCGACGTGCTCCTCATCGTTACAACTCAACCGAAGCTTCGCCTTCAGTGGTACCGCGTAGGTTAATCCACGTTCGATACATTCGTCGATGGTATAACGGGGCGGATCAACAAAATAATCCAGAAACTCGAGCACGAAAATATTTCGGGTATCGGTAATCGGAAAATTCTCTTTGAAAACACGGAACAACCCTTCGTTGTTTCGCTTGTCAGGCGTAGTTTCCAACTGGAAAAAATCCTTGAATGATTGGAT
>CAZZJF010000100.1:0-8599 GCA_964654325.1 uncultured Ferruginibacter sp. | reverse complement strand
GGCCGAAAAGCCGAAGAAAGAAGAGCCACATGCGCATCCCGGTGCGCCGGATATGGGTGGAATGGGTTACTAATCGATCTACCATTAAACAATACAATCCCTTCGTTAACGAAGGGATTTTTTTTATGGCACGAATACAGGTTGAACCGCATATGTTTTTCGGGCCGAATCCAGCGCTTTCGTGGAGTCGATACTGTTATGAGGGAACCTCCAGGTAATTTGATAAACCGTATCTGATTTAGCGATATGCAGAGAGTCTTGCTGACTTACCGATTGTAGTCGTGAATAGAGTGCATACGCCAGCGTACTGTCTTTTCGCTTTGCTAGCAGGATATGGTCGTAGGTGACAGGGTTTGATGGCGGAGGGCTGACATTCGCGGGACTGTTAGATGTTGTGGCAGTATCGCTTTTTGTAAGGTCGCTTGGTTGATCATCAGACTGTCGCATCCAGAAAAAAACAATGAACAAACCAGTCACAACAAACAAGATGATAGCTGGTAGCAACCATTTGAAGCGACGAGCCGGTGCAGCACTGCTGGTAAAATCGATAGACTCTTGCTGTCCGACCTCTCGTTCGGGATCTCCTTTTCGATTCTCAAGATCTAGTTTTTCCGTTAGCTCTTGTGAAAATATAATGTCACCCTGCTGTGTCTTCGACAGCATCCCGATCCGATGGAAGGTGAATGGTTTGCCGATGTGTAAAAACTGTTTGCCCAGCATAAGGAAGGAATCAAGATCAGAGGCGGCCAGGGGTCTGATTTTTTTTGTTTTTTCCATTACAAAACGAATGAGGCCTTCGTCTGGAGCGGCTTTCGGATCATAAATAAATGAAACACCTCCGTCCGGAATATAAACCTGATCTTCGTCAGTATCCGCAACATCAGCATGCAACGTAAATCGACCGATTTCCTGAAGCGTTACTTGCTTTTCACGTAACAGAAACTGGATGATGAGGGATTCCATTTTCATAATTAAGGGGTATTCGTTCGCGTTTTTAGGGACGACAATTTACACATTATTGGCTTACATTTGTAAATGCTCTCTTCCAAGGAGAAAGAATTTATCGAATATTGGGAAAAAAACCGGCTTAGCCAGAAAACGACTGCTTACCGGCTTCGTCGCGGGTTGCCGTTCTCGCTGCTTTTTATCACACCGGTTTTGGTTACAATCGTGCTCATCTATTTTGCGTCACCGGATTGGTACGCGAAAATTGCCGGACAGATATCTGTTTCACTGCCGGTCATAGTGGTGGCCATATTTTTATTTGCTTTTTTATTTTCATTGATGCGCATGCAATTTCAATGGGAAGCCTACGAACAACAATACCTTGAAATCAAAGCTAAACAAGCTCAACATGAATTACCTTAACAAACAAGCGGTACTCTTTGGTGCCTTGCTGCTGCTTTGCAGTTGCTTCAGTGCCTGTGTGAAAGATGGTTGCAACATTCCGGATCCGTCTATCACATCGGCTTCGAGCGAAGATGATTACATGCGGTCTTATTTTCAGACAAATAACATCACTGATCTGACGAAACATCCGTCGGGCGTCTACTATAAATTGAATACACCGGGATCCGGGACGCAAGGTCCGGGTTTGTGCAACACCATCTTCTTTAATTACTATGCGTATAAATTCGGGAGCGGTGTCGCGTTTGACAGCTACGATCAACCCGGTGGGACCGGTTTCTTGCTGGGCAATCTGATTATTGGCGTAAAAAAAGTATTGCCGCTGGTCAAACCCGGCGGTTCCATAACCATGTACATTCCTCCGTCACTGGCGTATGGAAACGAGACGATCAAAGATCAAAACGGGAATGTAATTTTACCGGCCAACTCCTATATCAAGTTTGATATTTCACTGGTCTCTTTTCAATGACATAATGCCATTTTGTGACGCCTGAAGCAGTTTCCGTAATCGATATATTTAAAATTGGTATAGGCCCAAGCAGCAGCCATACGCTCGGTCCATGGCGGGCCGCCGCCCGTTTTATGAACGGATGCATTGAACAAGGACTTTCCGATAATATAGAATCCATTACTGTATTGCTGTATGGCTCATTGGCCAAAACAGGCGCGGGTCATGGTACCGATATTGCCGTCATGCTCGGATTGAGTGGAGAGGATCCAGTGACCATGGTGCCGGAATCGCTTTCCGGAAAATTGGAGGCCATTGAACAGTCGGGGGCAATCACCTTAATAAATGGCAAACGGGTTCCATTCAACCGTCAGTCTGACATAACATTTCTTTTTACCGAATCATTGCCCTTTCATCCGAATGCGTTGACATTTCTTGCTCAGTGCAGTGATGGAAACAATCTGGCAGAAACCTTTTACTCGATTGGTGGTGGTTTTGTGGTGAAAGAAGGAGAGGATACACTTGCTACTCAAGTCGATCCGGCTTCACTCCATTATCCGGTACACAACGCCACCGAGTTGCTGGATGTCTGCACCCGGACACAACAGCGTGTCAGTGATGTCGTGGCAGCGAATGAATTAGCCTGGCGGTCTGCATCCGAAACCCGATCGGCCGTATTGAGTATCTGGCAGGTCATGTGTGATTGCATATACAAAGGTTGTCATACCCATGGTATTTTGCCGGGTGGTCTTGACGTGCATCGTCGCGCACCTGCTGTCAATCAGCGCTTACTGGCCGGACAAACCTACCAATCGATCGAAGACTGGATGGCGTTCATCCGCTCGGGCGGTTCTTCCTTTAATTACATACTGGACTGGGTGAGCTGTTTTGCCCTCGCCGTCAATGAAGAAAATGCATCGTTTGGACGCGTCGTTACGGCCCCCACCAACGGAGCGGCCGGTGTGATTCCGGCGGTACTGATGTATGCCATTTTATTTTGCGATAAACAAAACGAAGAAGCCATTATTCGTTTTTTACTGACCGCCTCTGAAATTGGCAGCATCTTCAAAAAAGGAGCGACCATTTCGGCAGCCATGGGTGGTTGTCAGGCCGAGATTGGTGTCAGTAGCGCGATGGCCGCCGCAGCCCTCACGGAAACGCAGGGAGGTAGTCCAGCTCAAGTTATGATGGCCGCGGAAATTGCCATGGAACATCATTTGGGAATGACATGCGATCCGATACGCGGGTTGGTTCAAATTCCCTGTATCGAACGGAATACGATGGGAGCGATCAAAGCGATTACGGCTAGTCAGCTGGCCCTACAGAGTGATCCAACACAAGCCAGAGTCAGCTTGGATGGCGTGATCAAAACCATGTGGGATACGGCATTGGATATGAATAGCAAATACAAAGAAACAGCCGATGGAGGACTGGCTATAAATATTCCGGTTGGATTAAGTGAGTGTTGATGGTATTATAGTATCCGCTTCATCTCCCGCTCAACGTCTCGCTTTTTAATCGTGTCGCGTTTATCGTAGTGTTTTTTACCCTTGCCCCAACCAATTTCCATTTTAGCCCAGCCATTGTCACTGAAAAAAACGCGCAACGGAATGATGCTGATTCCTTTTTCCTTCATTTTCCCTTCCAGTTTTCGGAGCTCCCGGCGGTTTAGGAGTAGTTTTCGATCTTGTAGGGGAGTGTGATGGCTCCAGTGACCCAGGCCATATTCCGGAATATGCAGATTCCGAACATATAACTCGCCGTCGTGAAAATAACAGTAACTGTCATTGAAACTGAGCTTGCCCGACCGCAGCGATTTGACTTCGGAGCCGCATAATACAAGCCCGGCAACGTAACGTCCCTCAATATGGTAGTTAAAGCTCGCTTTCCGGTGTAAAAAATCCTGTGACATATACAAGTGTAAAGGTAGGAAACCGCTGACCGCTTTCGTTGAATACCTGTATTAAAATGAGAGGGGACGCCTGTTATACATATAGGCAAAAAAAACCAGGGTAGAAACCCCGGTTCGTTTTTAATCCGTACCCTATGAAAACTGATGTAAATGTATTGTTTTAGATAATATGGCGTTAACATTTCTTTAAATTTTTTTTTAAAAAAAAGAACTTGTAGTTTTATTACTACATAAAGCTATTCACAATCAGGCGTTAAACAGGTCAAGCAAGGTGGCGATTTGCTGTTTTAGTTCTTTGCGCGGAATAATTAGGTCAAGAAAGCCATGTTCGAGGATGAACTCACTACGCTGAAAACCCGGGGGTAGATCCTTTTTGATGGTTTCTTTGATCACACGTGGACCGGCAAAACCAATCAGGGCATCCGGTTCAGCACAAATGATATCACCAAGCATGGCAAAAGATGCCGTGGTACCGCCAAAGGTTGGGTCGGTACAAAGTGAGATATATGGTATTTTGGCATCGCTGAGCTGAGAGAGCTTACCGGAGGTTTTGGCCAGTTGCATCAACGAAAACGCACTTTCCATCATACGGGCGCCACCGCTTTTGTTGATGATCATGAAGGGGATGCGGTGTTCGATGCAATAGTCGCAGGCGCGGGCAATTTTCTCGCCCATGACACTACCCAGACTTCCACCAATGAATTCAAAATCCATACAAGCAACGACCAAGTCTTTGCCGATCACCTTTCCGTGTGCAACCGTGATCGAGTCGTGGATATCCGTGCCGGAATAGGTTTCTTCCAGGCGTTTTGCATATGGTTTTAAATCAACAAACTGGAGGTAGTCTTTGGAGCGAATATTTCCAAATAACTCGGTGAACGCCTTGTCGTCGAACAGGATGTCAAAATATTCTTCACTGCCGATGCGGTGATGATATTGACACTGCGTACACACAAACAGGTTGTCTTCCAATTCTTCTACCGTGCAGGTGTATTTGCAGGAAGGGCATTTCGACCAAAGACCTTCGGGTGCGTCTTTCTTGTCTTTCGTCGACGTTGTGATACCTTTTTTGATTTTTTTGAACCAAGTACTGCTTTCGCTGCCCGGCTGTAAGTCGTCGCCGGTTAGTTTCGCGTCAAAATCTTCCAGTGGTTTGCTCATGGGTGCTGGGTTGCCAACAGTGATAAATAAGTTTAGGCGATGGTGATGCTATTGTCGAGGTATACATCCTGTACCGCATTCAGCAGTTCTACCCCTTCGTTCATTGGTCGTTGGAACGCTTTACGACCCATAATCAGGCCCATGCCGCCAGCCCGTTTGTTGATAACAGCCGTACTTACGGATTCAGCGAGGTCAGAAGCACCTTTACTCTCTCCGCCACTGTTGATCAATCCAACGCGGCCCATATAGCAATTTGCTACTTGATAGCGCGTCAGGTCGATGGGATGGTCGGTGGTCAGTTTACTGTATACCAGGGGAGAGGTTTTACCATGTTTGGTGGCATTATATCCGCCATTGTTGGTTGGTAATTTCTGTTTGATAATATCGGCCTGCAGCGTAACGCCCAAATGATTGGCTTGACCGGTAAGGTCAGCAGACGTATGATAATCAACGCCATCCACTTTGAAACCGTTATTTCGGGTGTAGCACCACAATACAGTTGCCATTCCAAGTTCATGTGCCATTTCGAAGGCGGCAGCCACTTCTTGTAACTGTCGGGTGCTGTTTTCACTGCCCCAGTAAATAGTGGCTCCAACCGAGGTGGCTCCCATGTTCCAGGCAGACTTAATCTGACCAAACATAACCTGATCGAACTTATTTGGATAGCTTAAAAATTCATTGTGATTGATTTTCACCATCATTGGAATCTTGTGGGCGTATTTGCGACTGATGATGCCCAATACACCAAACGTAGAGGCAACAGCATTGCAACCACCCTCGATGGCGAGTTTGACAATATTCTCCGGATCGAAATAAATAGGGTTTGGCGAAAATGAGGCACCGGCACTGTGTTCGATACCCTGATCGACAGGGAGGATAGACAAGTAACCTGTTCCGGCTAGCCGACCGCTGTCAAAAAGGCCCTGTAAGCTGCGAAGGGTTTGATTACTGCGGTTGCTATTTTGCCAGATATCATCCACATGGGAGGGAGAAGGTAAATGAATCTG
This sequence comes from uncultured Ferruginibacter sp., assembly GCA_964654325.1. Classification (GTDB taxonomy): domain Bacteria; phylum Bacteroidota; class Bacteroidia; order Chitinophagales; family Chitinophagaceae; genus Ferruginibacter. Next base: position 2,664 of record CAZZJF010000100.1, on the reverse strand, counting down.
CTCTTTCGTGATGGTTTTACATTCGTGCTTTAATAAATGGTCTGCGTCTTTTCCCAGGATGTCGATGATAGATGCCATTGGTAGAATTTTTCGCGAAAATACGAATTGTCTGCGGATTCAAAAAGCATTAAGTGCCGGATACAGTTGATCCGATAGATAGGCAGGGGTGAGTTTCATCCTGGATCCGTACCAACTAAAGAGTTCACCATCAACAAGGTGAATAGCTGTGTTTGGGAGCTGTTGCCGCAATTCATCGATATGTACAGTACGGAACGGGTAGGGCTCGGAGGATAAAAACACGTAGTCCGGTTCGGCTTCGACAATCTCTTCTAAGGTGATTTCAGGGTAGCGTTTTTGATTGCGGAGCACATGCTGAAACCCTGCTTTTTCTAGCATACTGTAGATGAATGTATCTGTGCCAATACTCATGTAGGGGTTTCGCCAGATGAGGTAGAGTACCCGTTTGGGTTTGGTAAACGGAATTTTCAATTGTTTCCAGGCATGCTCAATGGATGCAACGATCTCTTCCGCCTCTCGTTCCCGATGGGTGCAAAGTCCCAATGATCGGATAGTGGATAGGGCGCTGGTATAATCGTGCACGTTGGTCAGCCACACCGGACTGGATTTTGCTAAGAACTGTACGTCGGGCATGTTGTTTTCTTCCTGATTGACAATGATGAGGTCGGGCTCTAAGGCGTTGATTCGCTCCAGGTCCGGATTCTTCGTACCCCCGATGCGTGTTTTCTGTCGGAACCAGCTATCAGGATGGATACAGAACTTGGTAATACCCACCACGGTCTCACCGAGGTTAAACGAATGCAGCAACTCCGTCAGTGAAGGCACCAGCGAAACGATACGCTGTGGTTTGCCAATGGGTGGTTTGCCAATGTACATGATGTCAAAAATAAGAAAAGCCCCGATGGGGGGCTTTCTATTTAAAAGGTGGATAGCAATAAAAAAGAAGCTGACTGATATTGGATTGGCTTTTCTTGGATATGGACGCTTGGATACTGGAAAAAACGGTTTGTCGTATTGGATGGATAATGGATAAACCTGCGCTCAATCAACTTCTGACACAAAGATGAGCCGGTTTTGATTCATGGCCTAGCGCAAAACTGCCCCTTTTTTATAGGAAAATCCGTTCGTATTTCTACGCGATACAAACCGGCGTACTATAAAAAAACTCCCGCAAGCGGGAGTTTAACATGTTTCCGAACAACTCAAGATTGGTTTTTCAGGATGGATTTCAACGCAATATGACGTGAAAATGGGATCCTGTTGAGTTTGCCTGTCTAAACAGGCTCGGGTTTTAATGGGTTTGGACCTTGGTTTTTACCACAAGTGGCTACATGGATATTGGATCTTCATCATTGCCCGGATGAAGCGGGTTAGGGATTGGTTGGTTTTAAAGCAGGGTCGCTGCTGGATACTGGATCTTGGTTTTTGATTTTGGATATTGAATGCTTGTTTCTGGATACTGGATCTTGTTTTGGTTTTTTTGGATATTGAACGAACTTGGTTTGGTTTTTTAGGATAGTTGAGGTTCGATCGTCATCGCTCATCAACAACACAAAGATGCGAAGCTTGGAAGGGCAAAACAAGCGCAGTATTGCCCGTTTTTTGAGGGTAGGTATTTACGGATATGAGAGCCTTTTGACCGTAAGTTTACGATGTATATCTTCGATAATGATGTACAAATAGCGGCAAGCGCAGTGCTATAAAAATAGGGTATAAGTCTGCCAATCAGCTGAAAGTCAATAAGTAAAAGCAGAAATACTAATTATTTAGAAAGGCTTTGCAGAATATCATACTTGGTCACAATCTGATACAGGCCGCTGTCGTCTTTGCTGAGGACGGCACCATTGTCTTTGTGAATAAATTGACCAAGTTGCTCCACGGGCGTATGAAAAGCAACTTCCGGATATGGTTTTTCCATCACCTCTTTCACCTGTAGATTTTTGATTTCGGCATTGTTGAGCATTTTGGCGAACAATCCGCTTTCGGAGATGGCGCCTACGTTGTTGCCATGCTCAAAGACCGGAATGTTTTCGATATCGTATTTCTTCATCAGTTCAATGACTTCCAAAACGGTGTGTTCGGGTGTGACACTAATCAGCTTTTGGCTTTTTCTGGAGCTGATAATGTCTTTGAAGGTGTTCACATCCAGGAACCCGCGTTCGAGCATCCATTCATCATTATACACTTTGCCAACGTATCGACTGCCATGGTCGTGAAAAATACAAACTACCACATCGTCGGGTTTCACCTGATCCTTGAGTTGGATGACGCCCTGCAGGCAGCTTCCTGCAGAATAACCGCAGAACAGGCCTTCCTCTTTAGCCAGTCGGCGAGCCATGACGGCTCCGTCTTTATCGGTCACCTTGGTGAACGCGTCAATGTATTGCATGTCGTAATTCTGCGGCACGAAATCTTCCCCAAAGCCCTCACTGATGTAGGGGTATACTTCATTCATGTCTTGAATACCTGTTTCAAAATATTTCTTGAGAAGTGACCCATAGCTGTCGATGGCCCAGACTTTGATGTTGGGGTTTTTTTCTTTCAAATATTTGCCCGTACCGATGATCGTACCACCTGTGCCGGTTGCCACCACTAGATGCGTGACTTTGCCTTCCGTCTGTTCCCAGATCTCCGGTCCGGTTTGCT
>CAZZJF010000099.1:0-8645 GCA_964654325.1 uncultured Ferruginibacter sp. | reverse complement strand
TCATTTGCGGAAGCGGAGCGATTGGCAGTGAGTTTGCTTATTTCTACAACAGCATGGGAACACAGGTAACTATCGTTGAATTCATGCCGCGCATTTTACCGGTTGAAGATGAAGATATCAGCAAAGAGATGGAAAAGCAGTTCAAGAAACAAGGCATGACCATCATGACCAACAGTGAAGTAACCAAGGTAGAAACAACCGGTTCCGGTGTCAAAGCCACCGTAAAAACCGCCAAAGGTGATGTGGTACTGGAAGCCGATGTTTTACTGAGTGCGGTTGGTGTTGTTGCCAATATTGAAAATATCGGACTGGAAGCACTGGGTGTCAAAACCGACAAGGGAAAAATCATCGTAGATGCCTATCAACAAACATCGCTTCCCGGTCTTTACGCCATAGGCGATTGCACACCCGGACAAGCCCTGGCCCACGTGGCTGCCAAAGAAGGAATCAACGCCGCCGAACATTTAAGCGGACATAAACCCGAGGCGATGGACTATAACAACATTCCCGGATGTACATACACAACACCGGAAGTGGCTTCCGTTGGATATACCGAAAAAGCTGCCAAGGAAGCGGGTTATGAGGTCAAAGTGGGTAAATTCCCATTTGTTGCCAGCGGTAAAGCGGTAGCGGGCGGAAATACCGACGGATTTATCAAAGTCATTTTTGATGCTAAATACGGAGAGTTCCTGGGATGTCATATGATTGGCACGAACGTTACTGAAATGATTGCCGAAGCTGTCGTTTCCCGTAAACTGGAAACCACGGCTCATGAGATCCTAAACGCCGTTCATCCGCATCCAACGATGAGTGAAGGACTAAAAGAAGCTACTGCCGCTGCTTATGGTGAAGCTATCGATATTTAAGCGTTCAACTGGTCTAAACGCACAACATGTTTAACAAACAATACAGGCCCGGATAATCGGGCCTTTTGTTTTTTTTAATTTTTTTTCGGAACCTATTTTAATGGATGTATTCTTATCAGCAATAACAACAAACCTACTCAACTTTTTGAACCACTTAAACGCACCATATCTTCCAATCTATTAAATGGACCTCACCCTGACCATATTGGAAAAACTGATTGCCGCTAAACCAACCGCCGCATTTGTCCTCAGTTTGCATCAGCAATACTGCAACCGGGGCGGATTGAGTAAAAAGCAACTCGAAGGATTACATGCTGTGGCCCAGAAAAGCGGAATCATAAGTCCGGCCAATCTGGCCACTTTGGAGGCCATCATCAAGAAAAAGCCAACCCGGTATCGATCCGAAAAATTGGAACGGGCTCCCGAATACGAAAAAGAAAACAGTGCGTTACCACTTGTGCAGGCTATTCTGGAAAAACACCCACAACATAAAATGGCCGTATTTTTACAGGCCAAGATGCAAGCCGGCCAAGCCATCACACCTGGCGAACTCACCGAATTAAAGCGATTACATAAATACCTAACAAAAAGTCTATGACCCGGAAATTCTTTTTTACCATTGGCATCTGTTTTTTTAGTTTGTTTTCGCGTGCCGATGAAGGCATGTGGTTACCTCAACTGCTCGAAGCGTTGAACGAAAAGCAGATGCGAAAAATGGGCATGAAAATATCCGCACGTGATATTTATGATATCAATAAGAGCAGTCTGAAAGATGCCATCGTGAGTTTCGGCGGATTTTGCACAGCCGAGGTCATATCGAATCAGGGACTTATTCTAACCAACCACCATTGCGGATTTGACGCTATCCAAAATCACTCAACGCTTCAAAACAATTATATCCGCGACGGCTTCTGGGCCATGCAGAAAAACGAGGAAATACCCAATGCCGGATTAACCGCCACATTCATCATCCGTATTGAAGACGTCACCGAAACCATACTGAAAAACATACCGGCTACTGCGGACGATGCAACCCGCAAATCGCTGATCGATGCCGCCATCAATCAACTCAAAAAAACGTATAAAAAAGAAGCCTATGAAGAGCTGCTGATCCGTTCTTTTTTTGAAGGCAACAAATATTATCTGTTCGTGACCGAAACCTTTCGGGATGTACGACTCGTTGGCGCTCCGCCGGCTGCTATCGGAAATTTTGGCAAGGATACCGATAACTGGATGTGGCCCCGGCACACGGGCGATTTCTCTCTTTTTCGCATTTATGCAGGCAAAGACAATCATCCGGCCGATTACTCCGCGGATAATGTGCCTTATGTTCCGAAGCGGGCGCTGAGCATCTCCCTGAAAGGCATGAAAGAAGGCGACTTTTCCATGGTGTTTGGTTTTCCGGGCCGCACCAACCAATACCTTCCATCCACAGCCATACAACAGATCAAAGACATTTCCGATCCCGCCAAAATCAACATACGACAGGATGTTTTATCCATCATGCTTGACTACATGAAAAAAAATGAGGGCGTTAAAATCCAATATGCGGCCAAATATGCCAGCGTTGAAAATGCCTACAAAAAATGGAAAGGCGAAGTGCTGGGACTGAACCGCAGTCAGGCCGTTTCCAAAAAACAGGCTTACGAGGCCGAGTTCCAACGACGGGTAAATGCCCGTCCGGAATGGACTGTTGCATACGGCACCATCCTGACTGATTTGCAAGTCGCTCATAAAAATCTCGAAGGGCACATTCGCCTGCGGGATTACCAATCTGAAATCATGCCCCGCATCGAGGCATTCAATATTGCCTCCGTGGTGAATACCATGCTCAAAAATCGTACGGCAAAAGATGCTGCATCCAATATCGACCTGAATAAGCGGGAATGGGAAGCCATTCAAGAACTTTTTTCCGAACGCGATCAACAAGTCGACCAGGCCCTGTTCGAAAAGCTGATGGAGCGTTACCTAAACGATCTTCCTGCCGATAAGACCAGTTTACTAGCCCGTGAATTTCTGGGCGGAAGCCGATTGAAACAAGAGGCCAATATCCTCTTTGCTACATCCCCGCTTTGCCACCAGGATTCGCTGCAAGCTCTTTTTCAGCAATCCCTTCCGGCGATTCAACAACGTCTGCGAAACGACCGGTTGTTTTTACTGTACAATGATCTGGTAAACACATACCAACAACAAACGGCCGCCGCTATCGCGCCCATTCAATCAACAATCAACGCTTTGCAGCGCCGCTATGTGGACGCACAAATGGCTGTATTTGCCGAAAAAACATTTTATCCAGATGCCAACAGTACCATGCGGGTTACCTATGGACAAGTGAAAGGCTATCAACCCCGGGATGGAATGCAATATGAATTTTACACGTACCTCGACGGCATCATGGAAAAATACAAACCCGGCGATTATGAGTTTGATGTGCCTACCAAACTCATTGAACTATACACGCAAAAAGATTTTGGTCGTTACAGCCAAGATGGGAAGATGCCTGTCTGTTTCATCGCGGCCAATCATACCACCGGCGGCAACTCGGGTAGTCCTGCACTGAACGCATATGGTCAACTGGTCGGACTGAATTTCGATCGAGTCTGGGAAGGCACCATGAGCGATTTGAATTACGATGCCAGCATCTGCCGGAACATCATGGTTGATATCCGGTATGTCTTATTCATCATCGACAAGTTTGCCGGTGCGAAACACCTGATTGATGAACTGCTCATAGCACCGTAGCATTCATCATAGATAGACATCCTCTATCAAAAAAAAGGTGATGAATGGCTCCAGGGTGACGGAAAGAATGTTGAACTGAATACGCCGCCACGACGGATAACGGTTAAGGTACTCCTCGGCTGCACAGGTCATATAAACTATTTTCTTTCGGTTTACCCGATCTTCTGGAAAACCGTGATCATTGGTTCGGCTCGTTTTTATTTCAAAAAAGTGTAAAACGGCGTTTTTTGCCGCAATCAGATCGATCTCCCAATGACCGCAGCGCCAGTTTTTGTGGAGGATTTCGTATCCGGTTTCCACCAAAAAGCCAACAGCCAACTCCTCTCCGATAGCACCGGTCTCCTGCGTTGAACCCATGTCACAACGATACAGCATCGGGCTATTCACACCATGAGGAAAACAACTCGGCCAATCAGTGAAAAAACTTAGCCGTTAATCCTGTATTTTTGTTCAAAACCGAATAGAATGCCCTCTCTGAGAAAAGATTTCGTGATAGCTGCCGCCCTGATCCTGGTTGCGGCCAGTATGAAAGCCCTAACCCATCCGCACTCGATCAGTCCCATTATCGCCATTTCATTATTTAGTGGTGCCATGATCAACGACAAGCGTCTTTCTTTTTTGCTTCCGTTGCTGGCCATGTTATGTTCAGACATCCTGCTGGAACTGTTTCAAATTGCACCCGGCTTTTATGGACTCGGGCAGATCGGCAACTACCTCTCCTTGCTATTTGTAACCCTGCTTGGATTTATGATACGTAAGATCAATATACTCACCGTAACCGGTTTTTCCGTATTGTCATCCTTGTTGTTCTATGTATTGAGCAATACCAATTGTTTCCTTTTTGATACGACCGGCTTTTACGGCGCTGGTCTTAATGGTTATTTGTACTGCATGGAACTGGGCCTTCCGTTTATTCGGAATGGACTGGCCATTGACCTTGTATTTGCCTGGTTGCTCTTCGGGTCCTATGTACTTGTCTTCAAACAATCGGCTACGGCGCGCAGTGCCAGCAAAACGGCTCATTAAACCATGCGTTTACCCGTTTGTCTGAGCCATATTCCAACTAACATGAGACAAACATTCTTATTCTTTGCCTGCCTCCTGGCGTTGTTCTTCACTGCTTGTAAGAAAGACAACCCCGCGCCTGACAACACGGCTGCCTACCGTACCACGAAACGTATTCAATACAACAATATCGGAGTGGACGTTGTCATTGATAAGCCGGTTGGCACCTCTTTCGATGTTTTGGTTGTGTATCATGGTACGGTGATGTACGATAGTTTGATACTCAATGCCGCCATTACTGCGATGGATGGCTTCAAAGGAATCCTGGACCGACAAGATATGCTTGTCATCAGCGTGGCCTATCCGGAAGAAAATTTACTGATGGGCGATAATCTAGTTCAGGCCGAAGCAGGACTGCTCTGGGTCAAGAATAAAGCCGCGCAGGAACTAGGCATAACCATCAACAAGGTCTTTTTAGCCGGTCACTCACAAGGCGGTTACCTCGTAACGATGTTGAACACCTTGCATGCAACCAATGGGGTTGTGGCGAATGCACCGGGTCCGCTGAATATGGTCTACCGTTGTCAGCTGGAAGAAAACGGCACTCTTCAATCAGGTGAACATTGTACCCGTTTACGAAACTTGTACGGAACAACGGCTATCAATCCGGATGCCTATTTCCAGCGTTCACTTTTAAACTTCGTCAGTAACTACCGGTCACCGATTTTGTTTGTCCAAGGTATGAGTGATTCACCGATACAGATGTACTCCTGGCCTACATTCAAACAGCAGGTCAGTCAGTGTACCAACTGCACCGAAAACATCTTTTTGGAAATCCCCGGATTAGGTCATCAGTCCCTCTTTCAAAGTGCGGATGGCAAGACTGTGTTTAACGCGTTTATCAATAATCATTAATTCGTTCAGGAGAGACTGGCTTCATAGCCATCATCGGGCATGAGGTTTCCGCCATCGGCAGCTTGTGTTGCGAGTTCATCACATCGGTTATTGTATGGATTTTCAGCATGGCCTTTCACCCAATTAAACCGGATGCGAAAGTTGCGGGCGAGGGCATGAAATTCCATCCAGAGATCTTTGTTTTTGATGCCCCCTTTAAAATCGGTACGTATCCATTTGTCGAGCCACCCCTTGTCGATGGCATGTACCACATAGGTACTATCGGAATAAATGTGAACCGGAAATTGATTAGACTTCAGTGCTTTTAGTCCGGCAATAACCGCCATCAACTCCATTCGGTTGTTTGTAGTTAACCGATAGCCCGCCGATAATTCCCGGCATTTGCCATCAAACATAAGCAAGACCCCATATCCACCGGGCCCGGGGTTACCCCTCGATGAGCCGTCTGTGTACATGATGATTGGTTGTTTGTGAGCCGGGTCTGTCAATGAATCGAGTTATGCGGTTAACGAATGATGTAAATAAAAGAGATGTGCTTGTTATGCTGATTTTCTTTTGATAAAGCTTTTGACCATGCCTATTCATTACTTTGTTCTTATCCGACCCGTGACTGGATTATATTCTATCTCACAATGGCCATTTGTCCTTATGGTCAAACCTGCAATACCCCTGTTTTAAAAGCAGGGATTTCCGGATTATGATCGGCCGCCTGAATACATGTAGAAATCAATCGGCGCGTTTCTTTCGGATCTATAATAGCGTCTACCCATAACCGAGATGCCGCATAAAAAGGCGTTGTTTGCTTGGTATACTTGTCGGTGATACGTCCAAGCAATTCCGCTTCTTCGACCGCCGTTACTTCTTTTCCTTTGGCTTTCATGGCAGCCACCTGAATCTGCAACATGGTTTTGGCGGCTTGTTCGCCACCCATTACGGCAATTTTAGCGGTTGGCCAGGCGAATATAAACCGTGGATCATAGGCCTTTCCACACATGGCATAATTGCCAGCTCCGTATGAGTTTCCAATAATAAATGTTAGTTTAGGCACCACCGAATTAGCCACTGCGTTTACCAACTTTGCTCCGTCTTTGATGATACCGGTGTGTTCGCTCCGGCTGCCCACCATAAATCCGGTAACATCCTGCATGAATACCAGTGGAATTTTCTTTTGATTGCAATTCATGATAAATCGAGCGGCCTTATCGGCACTATCGTTATAGATCACACCGCCCATTTGCATCTCTCCTTTTTTGGATTTGACAATCAGTCGTTGATTGGCCACGATCCCAACCGACCAGCCATCTACGCGCGCATACCCACAAACAATTGTTTTTCCATAATCCGCTTTGAACTCATCGAAACTGTTGGCGTCGATGATTGTTTCCAACAGGTCACGCACATCATATGGCTTCGCGTTCCCTTCCGGAAACAATCCGTATATATGCTCAATCGGTTTCAGGGGGGCAATGGATGCATCACGGGTAAACTGCGCTTTTGAGGCAGGCCCCAGCTTTTTCATGAGGCTTCGTACCTTATCCAAACATTCCTGTTCGGTTTTAAATTTATAGTCTGCGATCCCGGATATCTCCGTGTGGGTAACGGCTCCGCCCAATGTTTCGGCATCGATATCCTCTCCGATGGCTGCTTTCACTAAATAAGGGCCGGCCAAAAAAATCGAGCCGGCATTTTCCACCATGATGGTTTCATCACTCATGATTGGCAAATAGGCGCCGCCGGCCACACAGGCTCCGGTTACCACCGCTATTTGCGGTATGCCCATGGCACTCATTCTAGCATTGTTTCTAAAAATGCGGCCAAAATGTTCCTTGTCGGGGAAGATTTCATCCTGCATGGGTAAGTATACACCGGCACTGTCCACGATATAAATAATGGGCAGGTGGTTTTCCATCGCAATTTCCTGGAGGCGCAGATTTTTCTTTCCGGTAATTGGAAACCAGGCTCCAGCTTTTACCGTTTGATCATTGGCCACGAGTACGCATTGCCGTCCACTCACCATACCAATACCGGCCACGGTACCTCCGGCCGGACAACCGCCGTGCTCCTCATACATTTCGTATCCGGCAAAAGCCCCGATTTCAATAAAGAAACTGTCTTCATCTAGCAAATGACGGATGCGTTCCCGGGCGGTCAGTTTATTTTTGTCTTTTTGTTTTTGAATTGCTTTTACGCCACCACCTAAAGCAATTTGATCCAGCTTTTGTCGGACACCGGCCCAGGCGGTGCGATTGGCATCTTCATTTTTATTGAATACGAGGTCCATGTTGATCGATTGTTGTGCGGCAAATTACGACCGGCTCTTCAGATAAAAAAAAGGAGTTCACAGCCGCTGTTGTCTGAATTGGTACTTTTGAGGCTATACAACGTAGATCACATGCAACCAACAACAAAGAAGGTTCTGGGTATTTTAGGGGCCATGCCGGAAGAAATTGACGGTATTCTAGCCATCATGCAGGTGGAGCAACAACAACACCATGGTGGTCGTACATATCACCTAGGATCCATCAACGGTCAATCGGTTGTTGTTGTATTCTCCAAATGGGGTAAAGTGGCCGCGGCTATAACCGCCACGACAATGATCGAGCGTTTTGGTGTCACAGCTATCTTGTTTACCGGTGTAGCCGGTGCCATTGATCCAACGCTGCGTATCGGTGATTTGGTTATCGGAAACCGGTTTTATCAGCATGATTTGGATGCCAGACCAATCATTCGTCGATTTGAAATTCCACTGACCGGAAAAATCGCCATAGATGCCGATCCACAGTTGGTCAATCCTTTGCACGACGCGATGCAAGCAATTTGGGCTAATGAACGTTTCCAAGAACAAATTTTGAAACCCCTCGCATTGTCCTTCCATAATCCACATGCACGAATGATTATTGGATCGATTGCCAGCGGTGACCAGTTTTTTTCCACCAATAAAACAAAAAACAGTCTTCGGGAGGCCCTTCCGGATGTATTGTGTGTGGAGATGGAAGGTGCATCGGTCGCGCAGGTTTGCGATGAATATCATGTTCCGTTTTGGGTCATTCGCACCATTTCCGATCAGGCCGGTGATGATTCGCCCGTTGATTTTCTGAGTTATACTAAACGAATCGC
>CAZZJF010000098.1:0-8664 GCA_964654325.1 uncultured Ferruginibacter sp. | reverse complement strand
AAACAATAAAAAAATTCATGGAGGAATTTCATTCCATTCAAGTAGTTGATAGTCAATTAATAGAAAAAGACACCGTATATATAAATAGAGGCATTTTTATGGATTTCAAGGGAATTATTTTAGAGGTTTTTGGAAGCAAGGCCCGTGTTCAAATTCAGGGATTGGGGCTGAGTTTAGTAGCTACTTTTGATAAGTCAAACCTTCGGCCGGCCGGGTTGAAAAGTGAGTGATCCATGTGTCAGATTTCCAAAAAAATAGTATTTTACATTCCCAATTTTTGGTAAATGAAGCTATCTGATAAAATATACGTGGCTGGTCACAATGGATTGGTGGGCGGTGCTATCTTCCGATTGCTCCAAAAAAAGGGGTATACGAATCTCATCGCACGCAGTTCTTCGGAACTTGATTTACGCAACCAACAGGCGGTCAATCGCTTTTTTGAATTAGAGCAGCCAGCATATGTCTTCATGGCCGCCGCTAAGGTGGGTGGCATTCTAGCCAATCAGAATTATCCGGCTGATTTTATCTATGATAACCTGAACATCCAGTCAAATATTATTCACGCATCCTACAAATGGGGCGTCGAGAAGTTGCTTTTTTTGGGTAGTAGCTGCATTTATCCTAAAAATGCGCCACAACCTATCGAAGAAGACTACCTGATGACTGGTTTTCTGGAACCTACCAACGATGCTTATGCGATCGCCAAAATAGCCGGCATTAAAATGTGTCAGTCTTATTACAAGCAATATGGCTGCCGGTTCATTAGTGCTATGCCCACTAATCTCTATGGAGAAGGGGATCATTATGATCTAGCCAAATCACACGTATTGCCGGCCTTGATCCGCAAATTCCATGAAGCCAAGGAGCGCAACGATGCCTCGGTGACGGTTTGGGGCACCGGAAGGCCTCGTCGCGAATTTCTGCATGTTGATGATGCCGCCATGGCTTGTTATTTCCTTATGCAGCGCTACGAATCGCCTGAAATTATCAATGTCGGTTCAGGTACCGATTATACGATCAAAGAAATTGCCATGGTTATCAAAAAAATAACCGGATACGAAGGCGGAATCGTATTTGATGATTCTAAGCCCGATGGAACACCCAGAAAGCTGCTTAATGTTGATAAAATAAATCAATTAGGCTGGAAACCTCAAATTGAACTGGAGGCAGGACTGGCAGAAACCTATGCCGATTTTAAAGCCAATTATCAATTCTATACACAACGATCAGTGCTGGTTACGCATTGATTTTCCATGAATGTGCCGAATCGCAGGAATAGCAGATAAGCATCTGCCCGCCGACGTTATTTATGCATCGGTTGAGGCTATGTGTGCCATGCAACAACACGGAGGTCCTGATGACCAGGGATTGTTCATCGATGAACCGTACAAACTGGTGCTCGGTAATCGTCGCTTGTCGTTGATCGATCTTCGACCGGAGGGGCATATGCCTATGTCCTATAATAGCACATTGCACATTACCTATAATGGAGAGCTCTATAATTTTCAGCTTCTCCGCGATGAGCTGAAACAGCTCGGGCATCAATTTCTGAGTAAAACGGATACGGAAGTCATTTTGGCAGCCTATGCTCAGTGGGGAGAACTTGCCTTCGGACGCCTGCAGGGTATGTTCGCTTTCGCTCTATGGGATCAACAAGCTGGTGAGTTATTTTTGGTGCGTGATCCGGCCGGCATCAAACCACTCTATTATCGAATAGGCAATACCGGAATCCAATTTGCCTCGGAGGTACGTGCGTTTCGCTGTATTACGGAAACGCCGGATGTTAACAAAAACTGGCCGGTGTACATGATGGCATACGGCCATCTGCCTGAGCCAGTCACGCGGTATGCAGATGTAACCCCGCTCCCCAAGGGTTTCTTTTTGAAGTGTAATCTGGCTAGTTACAAAACCTCCCTGCAATCGTTTGCGCATTATAGTTTTTCGGCAAAGACGATGGCTTATACCAGCGAGGCATTTCGCAAAATAGCCGCCGACTCGGTGTCTAGGCATTTGGTTGCCGATGCACCCATTGGCGTGTTCCTGAGTGGGGGACTGGATTCCGGGATCATTGCCAGTCTAGCCGCTGATACAAAGGGTAGTGATCTGAACACACTCTCTATTTATTTTGAAGAAACAGCATTCTCTGAAAAGAAATACCAGGACCTAATGGTGGAGCGACTGAATAGCCGTCACCATCAGCTTCTGCTTACCGCCACCGAATTTGAAAAATCCCTGACCGGAATCCTGGATGCCATGGACCTACCCAGTTGCGATGGTATCAATACCTGGTTCATATCGAAACTCGCTGCGCAACATGGTATCAAAGCGGTGCTGTCCGGGTTGGGAGGTGATGAACTATTTGGCGGCTATCCATCCTTCCAGCGAATGCAGGCGGCCACCTTGCTTCAATCGTTGCCCAATGGATTACTGGGTGCCTGGCACAAAAGCGCAAACAAACGCCTTGGACGAATGGCTTATTTGAAAATGTCCGGTACCAAAGGGCTGTACTTGTTTCTCCGGGGACATTTCACGCCATTTGAGATTGCCAAACAACTCGATGCATCGGAAAAAGAAATCTGGCAACTGCTGGAAGACATGCCGGTATATCCTACACTCTTCGACACGGCCGATAAAAACCGCGCCTCTTGGATGGAATTCAATGTGTATATGCAGAATCAATTATTACGGGATGCGGATGTGATGAGTATGGCTCATGGTGTCGAAATCAGAGTGCCCTTCCTGGATGATCAGCTGATCCGATGGACCATGCGTATGAAACCAACGATCAAATTCAAAAACGGACTGCCCAAACAATTTTTAATTGATTGCTTCAACGACCTGATTCCTGAACCCGTTTGGAATCGACCCAAAATGGGTTTCAGTTTTCCATTCGAACGCTGGCTGACCCAAAGCGCACTGGTTTCCGAATGGATGAGTCAGTCGTCGCACAATACACAACAGTCTTATCAGCGTTTTCTGAAAGGCCAATTGCATTGGTCGCAACTGATGTGCCTGATCATTCTACAAAAAAATAACCCATACTTCGCTTCGTGACTCCCCGCACGCTACTACTCACCTTAAAAGTATTTTCTGCCACAGGCGGCATCGAAAAGGTATGTCGGGTTGCGGGCAAGGCGTTATACGAGTGGTCTGTGACTAATAACACGTCTTTTGCTGTTTTTTCCATGCACGACCATACGGCTGATGCCGATGAAAATCGCTACTTTCCGAGGGAGTCTTTTTTCGGATTTGGAAATAAACGCTGGTTGTTTATCTGGCAGGCCCTGCAAGCGGCCCGATCGTATGATGTGGTATTTTTGAGTCATATTAATTTGCTACCGGTAGCTCGGCTCATTCGGTTTTTTTATCCCCGAAAAAAAATCATCTTGTTTGCACACGGCATTGAGATCTGGGGTGAATTGAATGGACTTAAAAAATGGCTGTTGCGCTGTTGTGATATCTTTCTGCCCGTTAGTCAATACACAGCTGATAAGATCGTCGAGGTGCATGGCGTACGTGCCGATCAATGTAAGGTCTTGAATAATGCACTTGATCCCTATCTGCCATTGGGCAAAGAATACGCCAACAAGGCATCGTTACGAGCTCGCTACGGATTGACTGAACAAGATCTGGTTTTATTTACACTCACCCGATTATCCTCCAAAGAACGATATAAAGGATACGATAAAGTATTGCAGGCGCTGGTGTCACTCAATACCGAGTTTAAGGATATTAAGTATCTCATTGCAGGCAGTTTTGATGAAGAAGAGCGAACCTACCTGATTGAATTGGCAACATCCCTGAATGTACAGGATCAGCTGATCATTGCCGGATTCATTCCGGATGAAGACCTGGTCGCTCATTTTTCCATGGCCGATGTATATGTGATGCCCAGCATGAAAGAAGGATTTGGCATTGTATTTATAGAAGCCATGTTTTACGGATTGCCTGTTATTGGCGGTAATCGCGACGGCTCGGTGGATGCATTGGCCAATGGATCGCTGGGTATCCTCGTTGATCCAATGAATGTGGACGCTATCAGACAGGCAATTGCTCAAACACTCAATGAACGGGAGATGGTACAGCCCGACCGAAAATTGCTGCTGGATAAATTCAGTTACACCAGCTATAAAAAACGCCTGGAGTACGTGCTGTTCGACTAAAGTAAACACGTTATGGAACAAAACAGAACCGATTGGGATTTGATTATCGAATCCGGACGTTCAGAGAAAAACTACTGGAGGGATATCTGGCGTTATCGCGAACTGTTTTATATCCTCAGCTGGCGTGATATCAAAGTTCGCTATAAGCAAACGGTGTTGGGAGCCGCCTGGAGTATTATCCGGCCTTTACTCACCACGATCATATTTACCGTTGTGTTCAGTCGCATTGCCCATCTCGCACATCCCGGACAGGCGCCCTATGCCTTGATGGTTTTTGCCGGGATGTTGCCCTGGCAATTTTTCAGCAATGCACTGAGTGAGTCGAGTGGCAGCTTGGTAGGAAATGCTAATCTGATCACGAAAGTGTATTTCCCGCGTCTGATTATACCAGCCAGTTCGGTCATCACCAGCCTGGTTGATTTTGCCATTTCGTTTATCATTCTACTTGGTATGCTGATCTGGTATGCGTACACACCATCCTGGCAGATGATATTTCTGCCATTGTTCATCCTGATGGCTTTTCTTTGTGCGTTTGGCATTGGATTGTTCCTCACCGCGGTTAATGTGAAGTACCGTGATTTTCGGTACATCATTCCTTTTATCATACAGTTTGGTTTATACATAACACCAGTCGGTTTTAGCAGCACGCTGATTCCGGATCAATATCGATGGGTGTTTGCCTTGAACCCAATGGTTGGCGTCATTGAAGGATTCCGTTGGTGCATTCTCGGAGATCCGCTGCATGTCGATTCCATGCTCATAGCGGTGGGCGTTACCCTTGTTTTTTTGTGGATAGGGTTGACCTATTTACGAAAAATGGAGAAAACATTCGCAGATACTATTTAAGTCTTGAAAGCAACCGAAATCATACCGCTGTCTATTCGTAAATGGTATCACCGTTTTTACTGGTTTGCACGTCATTTCTCGCAAATCAAAAAAAACTCCAAGTTACTTTCCGGTCATTTTCATGGTCCCATTGCCTACGATGCGGATGGCATGACAATCAGTCAAAACAGTGACTTCATGCGCGAGGGGCGGTTTGCACGAGCCTACGAGGCCGCTGCTTCAACTAATCCATGGAAAGGCTTTAGTTCGCATTGGCGGGTTTATATCATATGTAAAATGGCCGAGCGGGCCATGATGGTTCGGGGCGATTTTGTGGAGTGTGGGGTAAATACCGGCGCCTATGCAAAAGCGATCATTACCTACATGGATTTTAATATCAGTGAAAAAACCTTTTTTCTGTTTGATACGTTCGACGGACTCGATATGAATCAGGTCAGTGAAGAAGAACTGGCCTCCGGCGTAAATCGATATATCGATAAATACAAAGGCACACTGGATTCGGTAAAAAAAACGTTTGAAGGGGATCGGGTACGAATTATTCCGGGTATTGTACCTGATACATTGTCTCAGTGTGAATCCGAGCAGATTGCTTTTTTGTCTATTGATATGAACTGTGTGGCGCCGGAAATTGCTGCATTGACTTATTTTTATCCGAAGATGGTCAAAGGGGGTATCATCGTACTCGACGATTACGGTTTTCCAAAACACATTCATCAAAAAAAAGCGTTTGATCGCTTTGCGGCTGAACACCGAATTTCTATACTCTCATTGCCAACCGGACAAGGAATCATTTTTGTGTAAAAGCAGGTGATGAGAAAGACTTTATTATAAACCCGTTTACATGTCAACAATCATTTCGGTTGAACAGGTTTCCAAAAGCTTTCTGATTCGTCATGAAGGACGGGAGAAATATACCGCATTGCGTGACGTAATCAGCAATGGCGTTAAGCAACTTTTTCAATCGAATAAAAACAGGCTTTTGGCCGCATCAACAGAGGAGTTCTGGGCACTGAAAGACATCAGTTTTGAGGTGAAGGAAGGAGAGCGTATCGGTATCATCGGACGTAATGGGGCCGGGAAAAGTACAATCCTGAAAATTTTGTCCCGAATTACAGAACCCACGTCTGGTCGTATTCATATCAAAGGCCGCGTAGCTTCCTTGCTGGAAGTTGGCACCGGTTTTCATCCTGAACTCAGCGGCCGGGAAAACATTTTTCTGAATGGCGCCATATTAGGGATGAGCCGGCAGGAAATCCGTTCGAAATTCGACGAGATTGTCGCCTTTGCAGAGGTGGAGAAGTTTCTGGATACGCCAGTCAAGCGATATAGTAGTGGCATGTATGTTCGGTTAGCGTTCGCCGTAGCGGCTCATCTGGAGCCTGAAATCCTGGTGGTCGATGAAGTGCTTGCAGTTGGTGATGCTCAGTTTCAGAAAAAATGCCTCGGTAAAATGGAGGATGTCAGTAAAAACCAGGGTCGAACCGTGTTGTTCGTCAGTCATAATATGGGCGTGGTGGCCCAGCTCTGTCAAAAAGCCATTGTCCTTCAAAAAGGACAACTGGATTTCATCGGTGATACCACAACAGCCATCGACCATTACCTCGATCAGCAACAGCGGCAGGTCAGTTACGAGGCATCCATACTTGACAAAGATTTTCTGGTATTGTCGGCAGAAGCAGTGGATGAACAAGGACATGCCTGTAACAGCTACCTGATTTCTTCACCGGTCATTCTTCAGGTTCGCATCCGAAAAAACATACAAAATCCGCATGTTCGGTTTTCCTGTACCATTCAAGGCCGAAACGGCGATTACCTGAGCACCTTTATTGAGGAAATGGGTACTTATTTTGGGGAGGAGACCGGTGAGCTTACGTTTCAGATCCGTTTCCCGGAGCGGTTACTAGCCCCTAACCACTATTCGTTTCGGTTTGCCTTGTTTGTAGGCAACGGAAAAATCTTAGATTTGGTAGAAATGGTTTGTCCGATTACGATCGTGGATGAAGGCAGTGATATGGCCTTATTTGAGGGCTCACATTACGGGTATTTCATTCCGCATCAAACCATTCAATGTATATCCTGATGCGTCACCTCATCAACACTTTGCTCGGACGAAAAAAACAACCGGATTCGGTTCGGTTTAGCCAATCAGGGAATTTAAAAACCGGCACCGGCTGTGATCTGAGGAACCTGCGTGTACACATTGCCAATGCCGTAGCGGACTACCTGAATGTGGAGATAGGAAATGATTGTATGCTTTCCGGAAAAATCGTGTTACATAATAGTATGGCACGAGTGACAATTGGCGATGGTGTATTCATTGGTCCAGATACAACGTTATTTGTAACGGATCATATCCGGATTGATCAGGATGTTATGATCTCCTGGGGTTGTACCTTGATTGATACCAATGCACACTCGTTGCACAGCGCAGAGCGGTTGACCGATGTACGTGACTGGAAAAAAGGACCATCACAAAAAAACTGGTCAGTTGTGGAAAGCAGCCCGATCACCATTCAGCGTTCATGCTGGATCGGATTCAATAGTATCATCACCAAAGGGGTGACGCTGGCTGAAGGAACGGTCGTGGGGTGTGGATCAGTGCTTACCAAATCAACCGAGCCTTATAGTGTATATGCCGGAAACCCAGCCCAATTCATCAAAAAAACAGACTGACCAACGAACCTGTTATGTTTAAAAAGTTACGATACGCCCTTGCTGAAACACTGGTCAGTTATAAAAAAATAGACCGATTACATGCCCGCGAGCTCAATGATTACAAGCATCCCAAAATGAATCTGGGACAATTGCAGGCATTGTTGAACAATCAAAAACAGACAATTAGCAACCTATCTGAGGTTGAATTTCAGGTTTTTTCTCAGTACGGTGATGACGGCATCATACAATACCTGATATCGCGGTTGCCCATTCAACATAAAACATTCATTGAGTTTGGCGTTGAAAATTACCGTGAGGCCAACACGCGTTTTTTGTTGATGAGTAACTACTGGTCAGGTTTTGTGATTGATGGAAGTGCAGCCAATATTCAGTCGATACGAAATGAAGATTTTTATGGCTATTACGATCTGCGTGCAGAACAATGTTTTATTACCAAAGACAATATTAATGAGCTTTTGCAAAAACCGGGGTTTGATCCGGCTATTGGACTCCTAAGTATTGACATCGATGGAAATGATTACTGGGTTTGGAAAGCTATTGAGGCCGTACAGCCCGATATCATCATCTGTGAATACAATGCCCTGTTTGGATTTACGGATCCGGTTACAATCCCGTACGATCCTGCATTTGTACGGGGAGGCCTTCGGCCTAAATCATATTATGGCATCTCACTGGCTTCCGCTTGTATGCTGGCCCGTGATAAAGGCTATTTTTTTATTGGTTCCAACTCGGCGGGTAACAATGCGTATTTTATTCATGAAAAGCATCGGTCGCATTGTCCGGTTGCTGAATCAACACCCGAAGCCGGCTATCGGTTTTGTGTGTTTGGTGAGCAACGGGGAGGGGATGGGCACCCCTTGCGGGGAGTCGACAAAGTTCGTGCACTTGATGGTGTATCGCTGATACGAACCGATTCAGGCGAAACAGTTTCGTTTAATGCAACGGCTGTAATCGAGTCCTTACACCAACATAAAAAATG